>NZ_JACFPX010000002.1:0-290467 GCF_016101765.1 Gilliamella sp. B14448G11
TTAAAAGGCCTGACTCCGGTTGAATATCGAAATCAGGCCTTACAAGCCGCTTAATAAAAGTGTCCAACTTTATGGGGTCACTTCAATTCATGGCGTTTTTTTATATAACTTTTATGTAATTACACTTCTAAATTAGTACAAAATTATCGTCAGTAACCTTATCCCTTTTCTTCTAACCTATTAAGTAATATATGGTTATTTTCTGAAATTCAGTATATTCAAGATGAGTATGGCGAAAGTTATATGGTGGAAATAATTAGTCTTACTCAATGACAACAAAATAAATTTTATTTATAAAAATCTACTAACAGTATTAAGATTTAATATTGGACAAGTAGAAAACAAGAAAACACTTTAAAAGTTTGATGTGGTTTATAACTGAATTTAAAATATTTCTATCATTAACCCCAGTGAGGACTGGGGTTATTATGTATTTTATTGTTTATAGGTAGATAGGAATTTAGCGAATCTTTCAATCGCATCTTCAAGTTCACCTGTATGAGGTAAGGCGACAATCCTAACATGATCGGGTTGATGCCAGTTAAATCCGGTTCCTTGTACCAGTAATACTTTTTGTTGTAACAAAAAGTCTAAAACTAATTTTTGGTCGTTATGAATATTAAATTTTTTCTGATCAAGTTTTGGGAATAAATATAAAGCACCTTGTGGTTTAGTGCATGATACGCCAGGGATATCATTGAGTAATCGCCATGCCAGCATACATTGATCATAGAGTCGCCCGCCGGGTACGATAAACTCATTAATACTTTGGTACCCCCCTAAAGCCGCTTGAATGGCATGTTGCAGTGGCACATTTGCACATAAACGCATTGAAGCTAGCATGTTTAAACCTTCAATATAGCCTTTAACGTGCTGTTTTGGACCACAAAGTGCCATCCATCCTTGTCTAAATCCTGCTGCTCGATACGTTTTTGATAAACCGCTCATGGTTATGACAAAAAGATCGGGAGCTAGAGCTGCGATTGAATGATGAACAGCATCATCAAATAAAATTTTATCGTAAATTTCATCAGCAAAAATAATCAAATTATTCTGTCGAGCAATTTCGGCAATCTCAAGTAACACCTCTTTACTGTAAACTGCACCGGTTGGATTGTTAGGATTAATAATCACAATTCCTTTGGTTTTGGAAGTGATTTTACGCTTAATATCTTCTAGATCGGGTGACCAATTAGCCTCTTCATCACATAGATAGTGAACCGCATTACCTCCAGATAGACTAATTGAGGCTGTCCATAATGGATAATCAGGCATCGGAACCAAAACTTCATCTCCACTATTAAGTAGTGCTTGCATGGATTGAACGATTAATTCTGAAACACCATTTCCGATATAGATATCTTCCACATCTAAATCAGTAATTCCTCTGGATTGATAATATTGCATAACCGCTTTACGGGCAGAGTAGAGACCTTTTGAATCACAATATCCTTGTGAAGTAGGTAGATTGCGGATGACATCCACTAATAATTCATCTGGAGCAGTAAAGCCAAACGGGGCGGGATTTCCAATATTGAGTTTGAGGATAGTTTGGCCTTCTTCTTCAAGACGTTTTGCATGTTCAAGAATTGGTCCACGTATATCGTAACAAACATGATCCAATTTATTGGATTTTTGGAAATTTACCATGATTCTGCCCTTTCTATTTATTGTGATAGTTTTTATTTTTTAATTAAAAAAACAATCTACTCCTATTTAGATAATTTTTGAAGATGTTATTATACTTAGCCTAAGAAATATCTTTTGATTGTGTGAAATTTGTGCGGAGAGTGTTATGAAAACTATTTTAACGGTAATTGGAAAAGATCAAACGGGGATTATTGCAGGTATCAGTCAGAAATTATATGAGTTAAATATTAATATTTTAGATGTGAGTCAAACCATTATGGGTGAATATTTCACCATGATTATGTTATTAGATTTATCTAAAATTAATATGTCATTTGATGATGTTAAAACTGCATTGACTGAGACTGGTGACAAACTAAAAGTAAAAGTGAATATTCAACGGGAAGAAATTTTTGATGCGATGCATCGTTTATAATCTAAATTTTGTACTTTATTATTAAAGGATAATACTTATGGAAACTAAACAAATCCTCGAAACAATTAAAATGATTGAGGAAGAAAAACTTGATATCCGCACAATTACCATGGGTATTTCACTTCTGGATTGTATTGACAGTGATGGTGAAAAAGCACGTCAAAAAATCTATGAAAAAATTACGCGATTAGCGAAAGATCTGGTTAAAGTTGGGGATGAGATTACCTCAGAATTTGGTATTCCAATTATTAATAAACGTATTTCAGTTACCCCTATCTCGCTGATTGCTGGTGCGAGTGACGATAAAGATTACGTTGAGTTCGCTAAAACACTTGATGCCGCAGCTAAAGCAGTGGGTGTTAACTTTATTGGTGGTTTTTCGGCATTAGTACAAAAAGGGTGCCATAAAGGCGATGAAATTTTAATTAAATCAATTCCTCAAGCATTAGCACAAACGGAAAGAGTCTGCTCATCGGTTAATGTTGGCTCCACACAAACAGGCATCAACATGAATGCTGTAAAACTAATGGGGCAGATCATTAAAGAAGCCGCGGCATTAACGGCAGATAATAGCAGTATGGCATGCGCCAAATTAGTGGTGTTTGCTAATGCAGTTGAAGACAATCCTTTTATGGCTGGGGCATTTCACGGTGTCGGTGAGGCCGATTGTGTTATTAATGTGGGGGTCAGCGGTCCTGGCGTTGTAAAACGAGCGCTTGAAAAAGTGAAAGGTGAATCGTTTGATGTTGTTGCTGAAACGATCAAAAAAACCGCATTTAAAATTACTCGAATGGGACAGCTTGTTGGTAAAGAGGCATCAGAGCGTTTAGGGGTGAAATTCGGTATTGTTGATCTATCCTTAGCACCAACTCCAGCTATTGGTGATTCAGTTGCACATATTTTAGAGGAAATGGGTTTAGAAGCCGTTGGTACCCATGGAACAACGGCGGCACTTGCCATGTTAAATGATGCCGTTAAAAAAGGTGGTGTAATGGCTTGTGGACATGTGGGTGGCTTAAGCGGTGCCTTTATTCCTGTATCAGAAGATGCGGGGATGATTGATGCAGTAAATAATGGCGCATTAAATTTGGAAAAACTTGAAGCAATGACCTGTGTTTGCTCAGTAGGGCTTGATATGATAGCCATTCCGGGCGATACCCCAGCAGAAACTATTTCGGCAATTATTGCTGATGAAGCTGCAATTGGCGTCATTAATCACAAAACTACTGCGGTGCGAATTATTCCAGCTGTTGGTTTAAAAGTAGGGGATAATATTGAATTCGGTGGGTTACTTGGACATGCGCCAGTGATGTCAGTAAATAAATTCTCCTCTTGTGATTTTATCAATCGTGGTGGACGAATTCCGGCTCCAATTCATTCATTCAAAAACTAATTAATTAGTCATAAATTGGTTATCTTTCATATTCCGTCTGTGGAAAGCAGACGGATATCAATCTATTTATCTTTTATTTTTCCTCAAAAATGTATTTATAAAACTCTGCTCAGTAAAATTGTTGTTACTGTTGTTATAACGCTCCCTATGATGAGCAATACCATGGCGACTATTTGGTATCAAATCCATTAGTTTCTTTTATTTTTATTTCCTAAAATCAATCACATCTAAACAATGCTAATTTAATTCTAGCAGTAGCAAATGGCTAATATTTTAAAAATTTGCTGATCACATAATGATGGAGGATGAAATGGGGAATGAATCTAGCGAGCAAATGTTTTTTGAAGATTTAATTCTTTTAGATAAAGACTTCCAAAATACTAATCAATTTTTTGAGTTCACATTTTCTGTTTTAAGAAAAAAAGGATATGTTAATGACTCTTTCTTAGAAGCAATTAAAAAAAGAGAATCTTCATTTCCAACCGCTCTACCTACAGAACCTTATGTAGTTGCTATGCCTCATACTGACATTGAACATGTGATTAAACCATTTATCTTTTTTACTCGAGTTAAAGGAACCATTCCATGGTGCGAAATGGCAAATAATGACCATGTTTTAAATGCTAATTTTGTTTTTTTACTCGGGTTTAACGAAAAAAATGGACATATTGATTTGTTGCAAAAATTAATGTCCTGCTTTGTGAATTCATGTTTTTTAGAGTCGCTTTTCCAGGCAAAAAACAAACATGAAGTTTTTACACTACTCACGTCGAATATTAATTTATAAGGAGGCATTATGAAAAAAGTTATTGTTGCATGTGGCAGTGGAGTTGCTACATCTCAAACAGTTGCAAGTAAGGTTACACGTTTATTAAAAGAACGAAATCTTGAAGACATAAAGGTCGAAGTTGTTGATCTCAAATCGGTTGATTCTCATATCAAAAGTAGCGTGGCATACATAGCGATAACCAAAATTGAAAAACAATATCCTATCCCAGTGATTAATGGCATTGCATTTTTAACGGGAATAAATATGGAAACTGAATTACAAAAAATTATCGATGCCTGTAAATAGGAGTGCATTATGGACTTTCTTGGAACAATTATAAATTATATTTTAAATTTAGGTGCTCCAGTTTTTGTACCTTTCATTATGCTCATTGCGGGTTTAATTGTCCGAATGAAATTTAGAGATGGTGCATCAGCCGCTATTACATTAGGTGTTGCATTTGTTGGTATGAGTATGTTGATCGGTTTTATGGTAAGCGCCATTGGCTCAGCAGCACAAACTATGATGGAACGCACAGGCATAGAACTTAGTATTGTTGATGGCGGTTGGACAACTATGGCAAACGTATCTTGGGCTTGGCCGTATGCTTTTCTTATGTTTCCTTTACAAGTGGGCGTCAATATTTTAATGCTCGTTTTAAAAAAGACAGATACATTTAACGCTGATTTATGGAATGTATGGGGAAAAATTTTTACAGCTTTTATTGTTGTCGCCGTTGCTACACCAATTTTAGGCTCTATTGTGGCATTGGCTCTTGCTTTTATTGTTGCTACATTACAAATCATATTGGAACTTAATTCTGGTGATATTAATCAACATCGTATTGAAAAATTAACCGGTATACCAGGCGTTACATGTACTCACCGAATGTTATTTTTCAGTGCAATTTATTATCCTTTTGATCTATTACTTCGCAAAATTCCTATTTTAAATAAACCAATGGATGCAGCAACATTACGTGCCAAAATTGGTATTTTTGCTGAAAATCATGTGATTGGTTTTTTATTGGGTGTGACCTTTGGAATTATTGCCGGTTATGATGTGGCAGCCATCTTAATGTTAGGTGTGCAAGCTGCTACTGCATTGATGTTATTTCCAATGATTTCTAAATTATTTATGCAGGCACTTTCGCCAATTTCTGAAGCAATCAGTGATTACATGAATAAGCGTTTTGCTGGACGTAAATTGTTTGTCGGTTTGGACTGGCCATTTATGGGAGGAGCCAGTGAGATTTGGTTTACTATAATTGTTGCTATTCCTTTTACTTTAATTTGGGCTGTTATTTTACCGGGTAATAAACTTTTACCATTTGCTGGCATTATCAACATTGCTCTTATTGTTCCTGCTTATATTTTAACTAAAGGTAATACTTTGAGAATGGTGATTTTAGCAATCATAGGTGTGCCATTTTTCTTATTTGTTGGTACCCAATTTGCGCCTATTATCACAGATTTAGGATTATCAACTAAAGCAATTGATATTCCAGCCAATCAATTAATTTCAAATAGTTCTATTGATGCACCGGTTTTTACCTATGCGTTTTCTTTTATTTGGCAATGTTTGCAAGGTTATTTTGTACCCTTAATTTTTGCAGTCTATTGGTGTGTAGGATATTTCTTTTATGCCCGTGAACTGCGCAGGGAAACAATACAAGATTTAGCTGAAAGTAATGGATAAATGAGCATTTAAACATTCGTTGAAAATAGTGTTTAGTATCTCTGATGGTAATGATAATTACCATCAGACAACGAACAAAAAGGTAATTGTTATATGGTTGTTGATAAGAGAATTCATACTGTTCTAAATGCCTTGATTCAAAATCCAAGTGTTAGTGGCGTAGAACTTCAAGCTGAATTTGGGTTAACACGCAAACAACTTAGTTATACATTTAAGAAAATTAATGATTTCCTTGAGTCTTCTAATCTTGAATTAATTAAACGTTTTAAAACAGGAAAATTTAGTGTACCAAAACATGTCATTGAAACATTTAGGGATGAACCTGTTTCAAAGGCTATCGGACGTTATATATATTCAGAAGATGAGCGAGTCCATTTGCTTTTGTTCTTTTTATTAACTCGGACCGAAAGATTTTCATTAATACATTTATCTTCCGCGCTGACTGTTAGCCAAAATACTGTTATTAATGATATTAAAAAAGTACAACTCATGATAGTGCAATATCATCTACAAATAAGTTATGACCGTGAAAATGGTTACAGAATTATTGGTAACGAAATTGACAAGCGGTATTTATTGTTGAAATTGATTCGTAGAATTATCAGTATGCCAGTCGCGGATAAAATATTTAAAGAAAACGATATTATTACCCAAGGTGGATTAGAACAAGTAGGGCAAGTATTTAGTGAAATAGAGAAAAAATTAAAAATTATTTTTACCGATGAGCAGTTACAAGAACTGACCTACTTTATCTGTTTTATGTTACAGCGCATTGAAACCGATAAAAAAATTGAGCACTTACCTGAAAATTATGCTGAAGTTGCCAATAGTCGTGATTTTCAATTGATGAAAAAGTTGATTGAAAAATTTGGTATTACCGATCTTAATGAGCAAATTTTTTTAACGATTCTTGTGCAAAGTTCAAATATCCAAACTTTATCAGACAAATATTTCCATTTAGATACTGTATTATTGGAAAGTGCGGTTGAAGTTATTAATAATTTTGAGCAGATTAGTTGTATCACTTTTAAGGATAAAAGTGAACTCATTGAACGCATCTATCAACATTGGAAACCTGCATATTATCGAATTCGTTATCATATTACCAATATTAATAGCGTCTATGACATAGTATTACAAGAGTTTGGTCATTTACATGAAATGGTACGAAAAGCCATTGCACCGTTTGAAAAAATTTTACATTGTAATATGCCTGATGAAGAAGTCGCTTTTATAACTGTTTTATTTGGCGGTTGGTTAACTCGTGAAGGTTTGATAAATCAAATCAAAACAAAAAAAATTGCGATTGTTGTCTGTGAAAATAGTGCAACGGTTTCAACTTATCTTTATTTAACTTTGCAGGTCTTACTACCCGAATTGCATTTTTCCGATGCGATGTCTAAACGTGAGTTTGAAAAATATAATCATTATTACGATATTGTGTTTTCAACATCCTATTTATCGACGGATAAACTTTTATTTATTGTTAATCCATCCGTTAATAATTTTCATAAAAATGCTTTTCGTAATCAGGTGATCGGTACTTTACAAGGAATTGATCCAAGCATAATTCAAGTTGAAGAACTGATGTTAATTATTGAAAAGTTCAGTAATATAAAAGAGAGAAAAGCCTTACAAAAAGAGTTAACCGCCTATCTGTATAACGATGAAGTAAATGACAACCCTTTACGTATAACCCAACAGGAAATTCCATCACTTGCCGATTTAATGCAACCAGAACATATCAATATTGCGCAATCAGCCGATATTTCATGGCAAGATGCACTTGAATTAGCTGCAAAACCACTTTTAAGTAATCAATCCATAGAGCGTTATTATCTTGAAAGAATGGTTAACAAAATTCAATTTGAACAACCTTATATTATGTTAGTTGATGGTTTAATCATTGCTCATGCTGGTATTGATGATGGTGTTAATAAAGTTGCGATGTCTTTACTTAAACTTCCTCAAAAAATTGATATTTGTGGTTACATGCATGCCGATTTAATCGTTGTTCTTGCTACCAATAATCCACAAAAACATCTTAAAGCTTTAGCCCAATTAAATGAATTATTAGAGCTTCATGAAGGAGCTGCAAATATACGAAAAGCAAACAATAACCACGAAATTTGGAAATTGTTTGCAAACTATCAATGAATATTTTGCCAAAAATAGGAGTCATAAAATGTTAGAGATTCAAAAGCAATATGTTGTCGATATGGCACAAAAATCCAGCGAATGGGGATTATGTAAACATAAAGCGGGTAACTCAAGTGTTAGAGATAAACAAACAGGGTATGTGCTTGTAACACCAACTACAATTGATAAAAAATTATTAACAATTCGGGATATTGTGGTCATGGATCTTGACGCTAATGTTATTGAAGCTGATTCAGGATTAAGACCTACCAGTGAATGTTTAATGCATCTTGAAATTTATAAGGCGCGTGAGGATGTTTTTGCTATTTCACATACGCACTCTATTTTTGCCACTTCATTTGCCGTACTCGCAAGGCCTATACCTGCCGTAGTTTATGAATGCGCCATCCTTAATTTGAAAGATGGTGTTATTCCAGTTGCGCCTTATGGCAGACCAGGAACAACAGAACTTTCACATAGTGTTATTGAACCAATTAAGCGTGCTGATGCGATTTTAATGGAAAAACACGGCGCTATAGCTGTTGATAAAGATCCTTATGAGGCCGTATTAAAAGCAGCCTATATTGAAGAAATGGCCGAAATTTATTATCACGCATTACTTATTAATGATGGTAAAGATCCTGGCGGTTTTCCACCCGAAGAGTTGCAAAGTTGGGCGTATCCTTCACAAATTAAATTTAAACACTAATGTTTCATGTTCTCTAATTTTATAACGTAATAACTTAACATTACGTTATAAAATGCAGATGTTTTAATTTATTTTGATAATATTAATTTAAGAATTTTTTTTGTGTTGTTTAATAGGGGGGATTTATAGACTGTTTTTGGATCTCCATACGCTTGCAGAAATCCGCCGATGACCAGCGGATTTTATTCTTTATTACATTTGAATTTTATTGCATATGAATATAGTCATTCATGTATTTTAAAATAAATGCCATTGAAACTGCGCCAGGATCCATATGTCCAATAGTCCGATCACCTAAATTTTTGGCACGCCCAAATACTGCAATCATTTGTTTGGTTTTTTCTGCACCTTCCATCGCTGATTTAGCAATTATTGGCAACGCTTCATTGAGTGGAAGCGTGGTTAATTCATTGGCTGATTTTGACGCTGCTGATAATGCATCAACCATCGTTTTATCGCCTGGCTCCGCATTACCGCGTTGATATACCCCTTGCCAACCGTCGTTAAGAAATTTTGCGAAGACTTCAGAATTCAATTCCATTGTGCCAACAATACTTTTTCCGCCAGTTCTAAATAATGTTCCAAATATAGCGCCCGAAGCACCACCCATACTGGTCATTAATTTTGTGCCAATCTTAATAAAAAAATCACCTATATCAGTAGGTTGAAATTTTTCATCTTGTAGCAACTCAATAATAGATGAAAATCCTCGTTTCATCCCAATCCCATGATCACCATCACCAACAATCTGATCTAACGCTGTTAATTCGGGTTCGCTTTCGACCATTTTTTGAGCGGTAAATAACATCATTTTACGTACTTGTAATAAATTCATTTTATTTTCTCCATCCAAGCGTTTGACAAGGTAGATCATAAAGACGTTGCAATTCATCATCTAACTTCATTAGTGTGATTGAAAAACCTGACATTTCAAGTGATGTACAAAAATGTCCGACAGCAATATCGTGACTGATAATACCTCGGTTATTAAGTTCAATACCGACTTTGCGTGTTATCACTAATAGTTCTGTATTACTAAGAGCGCCTAAATTGTTAATCAGTACGCACACACGGTCACCTGTTTGGAAAGGTAAATCATTACATAGGCGATCTATCATCTCTTTGACAACTTCATCACTTGATGTCATTGCTTGTCGACGTAATCCAGCCTCACCATGAATACCTATCCCAATTTCGATCTCATTTTCATCCAATTCAAAATTAAAATTATTTGACTGAGGTAAGGCACATCCATCAAGCGCGACACCTATAGTGCGAACATTACCGTTAGCTTTTGCAACAACTTGATAAAGATTTTCAAGATTGTATTTTTCAAATTGAGAAGCTGCGCCTGCAATTTTATATAAAAACATAATACCAGCTACACCACGGCGGTCGGACAGTTTGGATAAAGGGGCTGAGGCAATATCATCGGTTGCTCGAATAGTTTTAGTGACGATGTTTTCTTCCGCTAATATTTCGGCTGAAATATCAAAATTCATTCCATCACCTGAATAGTTACCATATAAAAAAAGCACACCATTACCCTTTTCAGTCGCTTTGGTAATTTCAATTATTTGGTCTGGTGATGGTGAAGTGAAAACTTCTCCTAATGCACAACCATCAATGCCTCCTTCACCGATAAAACCAGCAAAAGTTGGTTCATGACCACTACCACCACCCGAAATAACTACGACTTGATCGTTTGATATATGGTTACCATAAACAGCACAATAATCTGCAATAGCTGTTAATTTACCATTATAGGCATATACCAATCCTTGCATGACTTCTTGTCTTACGTTATTTGGATCGTTAAGTAATTTTTTGGGTTTACGCATTGATTTTTCCTCTTTATTAATCATATTTAACGACATTTATTGTAGGTAAAACTAGAAAGTCAAACGAATACATTTAATGACAAATAATATCCCTTTGATTGCTCATCACAGGGAGCAATCGCTTTCAGTTACTCATTTAGCAAAATATAAATTAGTTTGTAAAAAAGTTTCAGGTTATGGGTATGTTTCAGTAAAAATCATATTATGAATTCAATAAGATAAAGGCTATTTAAACCCTTTAGTTTGGTATTAGAAAAATTTTTGTTAAGAGATTCTGATAATGACAAAAATAACCCTTTGATTACTCATCATAGGGAGCAATCGCTTTCAGTTAATCATTTAGCAAAATATAAATCAGTTTGTAAAAAAGTTTCAGGTTATGGGTATGTTTCAGTAAAAATCATATTATAAATTCTATAAGGTAAAGGCTATTTAAACCCTTTAGTTTGGTATTAGAAAAATTTTTGTTAAGAGATTCTGATAATGACAAAAATAACCTTTTGATTGCTCATCATAGGAAGCAATCGCTTTCAGTTACTCATTTAGCAAAATATAAATTAGTTTGTAAAAAAGTTTCAGGTTATGGGTATGTTTCAGTAAAAATCATATTATGAATTCAATAAGATAAAGGCTATTAAACCCCTTTGGTTTGGTATTAGAAAAATTTTTGTTAAGAGATTCTGATAATGACAAAAATAACCTTTTGATTGCTCATCATAGGGAGTAATCGCTTTCCGCCACTCATTTAGCAAAATATAAATTAGTTTGTAAAAAAGTTTCAGGTTATGGGTATGTTTAAGTAAAAATCATACTATGAATTCAATAAGATAAAGGCTATTTAAACCCTTTAGTTTGGTATTAGAAAAATTTTTGTTAAGAGATTCTGATATAAATTGCTAACTTACATAATAAGGTTATAATCGACTTTAACGCATGATGATTTAATGAATAAATAGAGTAGAGAGTATGAAAAAACTTGGAGCGATCTTTACTGCATGCATTTTAATAAACATGCCAATTAATCAAGTATTATCTGCACCTAAAACGGATAAAATTTCAATTCAATCATCTGATGAAGCCTCGCCACAATTTCAGTTACCAGAGCAAAGTCGATTTCTTTCTGTCGATTTTAAGAAAACCGAATCGTTTACTTCTAATCATATCCAAAATTTCACTGATAATTATGTCGCACTTTATAGTAATGACTTGAATGGCGCACGAATTTTAATTATTAATGAAGTTGTTGCCAATGAACAAGAGGCCATGCAAATATTTCTTGGACAAGCTAAAACACGAGGTAATCAAAAACCAGAAATCAAGCTTTATAATAATGTGAAATATATTGAGGGCATTGATTCCAAATTAAACAGGCGTTATATCCTGATTCAACAATTTGATAAGGCTAACAGTTTAGTAACAATAAAATCATTAGTTTATCTATTAAATGCTAACAATAGTGATTTTTGTAAAAATGTAAATCTTATTGAACCACAGCAACTGGTTGGTGAATTAATAAATTTTGCTAAATAACAATTAATGTTGGCATTAGTATTTTGACGAGAATTAACCACAATATTGGTTAAATGTTCTTATATTTATGAATGATGTCGTTTTTTAATAAAAATCATTGATAACTTTAAAAGACATTTGGTGAGTTATAACAAATACCAAAAATTATTAGAATTAAAAATTTATTTATGATTTTTGCTTATTTAAATAATAACCATTTATGGAGATTGGTTAACATATTGCGCTTGTATTTGTGCGCTGTTAGTATGCTGGTATAATTTGATAGATGAATGGTACTTATGCAAAACACATTTTCAGATTCTTATTTTCAACGTTTTAGCGGAATTGCACGGTTATATGGTGAGTCTGCATTAACTTCTTTTTCTCAGGCACATGTTTGTGTAATTGGTATTGGTGGAGTAGGTTCTTGGGTTGCTGAATCACTCGCGCGTAGTGGTATAGGGCAAATTACCTTAATTGATATGGATGATGTATGTGTAACCAATACTAATCGTCAGATTCACGCCTTAAAATCTAATATTGGCAAACCTAAAACATCCGTCATGGCCGAACGAATTTTGCAAATTAATCCCGAATGTATTGTTAATGAAATCGATGATTTTATTAATATTAATAATGTTAGCCAATATTTGGGAACTAAACAAAATCCTCGTTATAATTATATTGTCGATGCGATCGATAGCGTTCGTGATAAAGCGGCTGTTCTTGCTTATTGTAAGCGTCAAAAATTAAAAATTATTACAATAGGGGGAGCTGGTGG
This sequence comes from Gilliamella sp. B14448G11, assembly GCF_016101765.1. NCBI lineage: Bacteria > Pseudomonadati > Pseudomonadota > Gammaproteobacteria > Orbales > Orbaceae > Gilliamella > Gilliamella sp. B14448G11. The sequence continues at coordinate 12,905 of NZ_JACFPX010000002.1, forward strand.
TCAAAAAGATCCTACGCAAATAAAAATTGCGGACTTAGCAAAAACCATTCAAGATCCTTTAGCCGCTAAATTACGTGAAAAGTTAAAAAATGATTATAAGCTAAGTAAAGACAGTAAAGGTAAATATTCCATTCCGTGTGTATTTTCTACTGAACAGCTGACTTATCCAACTAAAAACGGTCAGATTTGTTTTGCTAAAAATCAAGCAGACAGTAATAAAAAAATGGACTGTGAATCGGGATTCGGAGCGATAACAACAGTAACCGCAACGTTTGGTTTTGTTGCTGTTAGTTATGTATTGAACAAATTGTGTAACGGATGATTATCTCACTTTAAATTAAAAGAATTTCTATTTTTCTAAAATAAATACCGCCAAAAGACAATTAAGATTTGACTAAAGTAATTGTCTTTTGGGTTCCTATTGCAAATATTCTTCTTAATTTACATTTTAAAATACCTAAATATATCTATTGATTAAAAAAAATAATCTTTTTTTGCGCATATCTTATTGTATAAAGCACAAATCTGATTTACGATAATGCCAATTTCGTTTTGTATTATGTCCAGGCATTAAAAAGTTTCAAGGAAGAGGCCAAACGATCCCTATTTATTTTTTATATTTCAAGGAGAAATCTATGGCAGTAACTAATATGAATGAGTTAAATGAGTTAATGGCTCGTGTGAAGAATGCACAAGAAACTTATTCAAATTATACTCAAGAGCAAGTCGACAAAATCTTTGTAGCGGCAGCAACAGCCGCAGCAGCAGCTCGAATTCCTCTCGCACAACAAGCGGTTGCAGAGTCAGGAATGGGAATTGTTGAAGATAAAGTTATAAAAAATCTTTTTGCTGCAGAGTATATCTTAAATAAATATCGTCACGATAAAACTTGTGGCGTAGTGGCTGAAAATGAACCATATGGTACAATTACTTTAGCCGAACCTTTAGGGATTATTTGTGGCATCGTGCCAACCACTAACCCAACTTCTACGGCGATTTTTAAATCGTTAATCAGTTTAAAAACTCGTAATGCGATTGTCTTTTCACCTCACCCAAGAGCTAAAAAATCCACTATTGAAGCCGCTAGAATTGTATTAAATGCTGCAATTAAAGCGGGTGCACCAAAAGATATTATTGGTTGGATTGATGAGCCATCTATCGAATTATCTAATGCATTAATGCATCATGATGATGTCGCAGCTATTTTAGCGACAGGTGGACCAGGTATGGTAAAAGCCGCATACAGTTCTGGTAAACCAGCACTAGGTGTTGGGGCAGGTAATACACCAGTAATTATTGATGAAACTGCTGATTTAAAACGTGCTGTTGCTTCAGTACTGATGTCTAAAACTTTTGATAACGGTATGATTTGTGCGTCAGAACAAGCAATCGTTGTAGTTGACTCTGTTTATGATGAAGTGCGTAGTTTATTATCTGAATATGGTGCATATGTTTTAAATGCTAAAGAAACCAAAGCGGTACAAGGTATCATCTTAAACGATAAAGGTGCTTTAAATGCTAATATCGTTGGTCAACCAGCAGTTAAAATTGCAGAGTTAGCTGGATTTAAAGCCCCAGCAGGTTCAAAAGTACTTGTTGGTGAAGTAACTAAAGTTGATTTATCTGAACCATTTGCTCATGAAAAACTTTCTCCTACTTTAGCAATGTTTAGAGCAAAAGATTTTGCTGAAGCGGTGGAAAAAGCTGAAAAATTAGTAGAAATGGGTGGTATGGGTCATACCTCTGTACTTTATACAGATCAAGATAGCAACCGTGACCGTATTGATTATTTCGGTAGTAAAATGAAAACTTGCCGTATTTTAATCAATCAACCTGCAGCCCATGGTGGTATTGGTGATTTGTATAACTTCGATTTAGCGCCATCTTTAACATTAGGTTGTGGTTCTTGGGGTGGAAACTCGGTATCTGAAAATGTTGGACCGAAACACTTACTAAACAAAAAAACCATCGCTAAGAGAGCAGAAAACATGTTATGGCACAAATTACCAAGTTCTATCTATTTTAAACGAGGCTCACTTCCAGTTGCTTTAAATGAAGTTGTTGAACAAGGCGCAAAACGAGTCTTTTTAGTAACTGATAAATTTTTATTTAACAATGGTTACTCAAAACAAATTACTGACCAATTAGAATCACAAGGCGTTATCTGCGAAACATTTTATGATGTTGAAGCCGATCCAACCTTGAGTGTGGTTCGAAAAGGTACTGAATCAATGACATCATTCCAACCTGATACTGTTATTGCTTTAGGTGGTGGTTCTCCAATGGATGCGGCTAAAATCATGTGGGTTCTTTATGAACACCCTGAAACAAAATTCGATGAGCTAGCATTGCGCTTTATGGATATCCGTAAACGTACCTGTCATTTCCCTAATATGGGTAAAAAGGCGAAACTAATTTGCGTTACAACCACTTCTGGTACAGGTTCTGAAGTGACACCATTTGCTGTGGTTACTGATGATGCAACTGGTCAAAAATATCCTTTAGCTGATTATGCAATTACGCCAAACATGGCTATTGTTGATGCTAACTTAGTAATGAATATGCCAAAATCACTTTGTGCTGCTGGTGGTTATGATGCGGTAACTCATGCTTTAGAAGCTTATGTTTCAATTATGGCAACTGAGTTTTCTGATGGACAAGCGTTACAAGCGTTAAGCATGCTTAAAGCTTATTTACCGGCAAGCTATAAAGAAGGCGCTAAAAACCCACAAGCACGTGAAAAAGTGCATAGTGCTGCAACATTAGCAGGTGTCGCTTTTGCACAAGCATTTCTAGGTGTTTGTCACTCAATGGCGCATAAGATTGGTGCTGCATTCCATATTCCTCATGGGGTGGCAAATGCAATGCTAATTAGTAATGTAGTGCGTTTTAATGCAACTAATAAACCGACTAAACAAGGTACCTTTAGCCAATATGGTTATCCTCAAGCTGTTAGCCGTTATGCAGAGGTAGCCGATCATTTAGGTTTAACTGCTGCAGCTGACAAAGATGAGAAGAAAGTTGAGAAATTAATTGGTTGGTTAGATCAATTAAGAAAAGAACTTGATATTCCATTCTCAATTAAAGAGTTTGGCGTGGATGAGAAAGCTTTCTTGGCACAAGTGGACCAACTTGCTGTTGATGCCTTTGATGACCAATGTACTGGCGCTAACCCGCGTTATCCGCTCATTGCTGAATTAAAACAAATCCTACTTGATACATACTATGGTCGTGCATATCAAGATAAAGGGGATATTAGCGAAGATGTTGCTGTACATACAGCAGCCAAAGGCGTAGCAGCTACTAAGAAAAAAGCACCAAAAAAGAAATAATCTAACACATTATTTTTGATTCAAAAAAAGCCTGAAATAGCCTATATTTCAGGCTTTTTTATGTTTTTTGACTTTTTTTTAAGCAAACAAAATAAAATTTGTTTTTTTTGCTTGCAAGGTTAAATGTTCTAGTACATAATGCGCAGCACTTAGGCCGGCTTAGCTCAGTTGGTAGAGCAACTGACTTGTAATCAGTAGGTCGCCAGTTCGATTCCGGCAGCCGGCACCATTTTCCTAAGTAGACAAATTAATAAAGATTCGGGGTGGGGTTCCCGAGCGGCCAAAGGGAGCAGACTGTAAATCTGCCGTGTCACACTTCGAAGGTTCGAATCCTTCCCCCACCACCATTAATCTAATATTAGCAATAGCTAATCGAAGCATTTAGGTAGCCGAGTTTGAACATGCGGGCATCGTATAATGGCTATTACCTCAGCCTTCCAAGCTGATGATGCGGGTTCGATTCCCGCTGCCCGCTCCAATTGCTGATATAGCTCAGTTGGTAGAGCGCACCCTTGGTAAGGGTGAGGTCGGCAGTTCAAATCTGCCTATCAGCACCATTCTTGTTATTCTCCTAAACTTCTAAAAATATCGAATTTGCCTGCTTTAAAGCTTGTCACTATACGGCTTTATCTGTTATTATTCAGAGCTAATTTTAAGTTAGTATTATGTTGATAATTAAATATGATACTTGGTTAATGTGGTGAATAACCACCGATTTGTATTACATTTGAGGGACAATCGATGTCTAAAGAAAAATTTGAACGTACAAAACCCCACGTTAACGTTGGTACAATCGGCCACGTTGACCATGGTAAAACAACTTTAACTGCAGCTATTACTTCTGTACTTTCTAAAAAATACGGCGGTCAAGCTCGTGCATTCGATCAAATCGATAACGCACCAGAAGAAAAAGCTCGTGGTATCACCATCAACACTTCACACGTTGAATACGATACACCAACTCGTCACTACGCACACGTAGACTGCCCGGGCCATGCTGACTATGTTAAAAACATGATCACTGGTGCAGCACAAATGGACGGTGCTATCTTAGTAGTAGCAGCAACAGATGGTCCTATGCCACAAACTCGTGAGCACATTCTTTTAGGTCGTCAAGTAGGTGTTCCTTACATCATCGTATTCTTAAACAAATGCGATATGGTTGATGATGAAGAATTATTAGAATTAGTTGAAATGGAAGTACGTGAACTTCTATCTCAATACGATTTCCCAGGTGATGACACACCAGTAATTCGTGGTTCAGCGCTAAAAGCGTTAGAAGGCGATGCAGAATGGGAAGAAAAAATTGTTGAATTAGCAGAAGCATTAGACAGCTATATTCCAGAACCAGAGCGTGACATTGATAAACCATTCTTATTACCAATCGAAGACGTATTCTCAATCTCAGGTCGTGGTACAGTAGTAACAGGACGTGTAGAGCGCGGTGTAATCAAAGTTGGTGAAGAAGTTGAAATCGTAGGTATCAAACCGACAGCGAAAACAACTTGTACTGGTGTAGAAATGTTCCGTAAATTACTAGACGAAGGCCGTGCAGGTGAAAACGTTGGTGTATTATTACGTGGTACAAAACGTGAAGAAATCGAACGTGGTCAAGTATTAGCAAAACCAGGTTCAATCACTCCACATACAGATTTTGAATCAGAAGTGTATATCCTAAGCAAAGATGAAGGTGGTCGTCATACTCCATTCTTCAAAGGTTACCGTCCACAGTTCTACTTCCGTACAACTGACGTAACAGGTACTATCGAATTACCTGAAGGCGTAGAGATGGTAATGCCAGGTGATAACATCAAAATGACTGTATCATTAATTCACCCAATCGCGATGGCAGACGGTTTACGTTTCGCTATCCGTGAAGGTGGACGTACTGTTGGTGCTGGTGTTGTTGCTAAGGTTATCAAATAATCTATGCTAACTTATTTAGAGCATTATGCTTAATGCTCTTTATCAGTACAAGAGGCGCGTATAATACGCGCCTTTTTTATGTTTATCTCGATTGCTTTAATAACGGCAATTTGTCATTTTAATTTTTATAAACTTTATTTGTCTTTTATAAAAGATTATTTCTAAACACTAACCACTTTTTTAAAATGAACGTTGAAAAGGTAGAGTAAGCTCTTTCAAATAAGTTTCATTTAGTATATTAATTCGATTATTTTCAACTTGAATAATTTGTTGTTTTCGCCAGCTCGACATTAATCGGCTTAACGTTTCATAACGAATACCTAACTTTGTTGCTAACTGACCACGAGAAATAGGCAATATAAATTGATAAGTGTTATCAGCGGAACATAATGACAATAAATAACTAGCCAAACGCTGTTCTGAGGAACTTGACGTTAACCAATCGATATTATTTATTTGCTCATATAATTTAGTACTGAAACGTATTAATAAACGTTGCATAATAATGGGATTAGTTTTGCAAACTTGCAATAAACTCTGTTTTTCAATTAATAATACCGAGCAATCTGTTTTAGCTCTAATCGTCATTGGAAAACGATTATGCGGCATAAAGATAGCAGCAATAGCCACTAATTGATAATGATTAAAAATACCAAAAATCTTTTCTTCACCTAAATAAGTACTGCGATAAACTTCAACCTCCCCAGTTAAAACAAGCACACAACAAGATGAGGGTTTACCTTCATAACTGATCATATCCCCTTTCGACAATTTCTTATAGCTAGCACTTTCAATAATAGGCATTAATGCCTCTTTGGTTAATCCTTGAAACAGCTCAACTTGAGTTAACCAACCAAAAATCTGTTGTTCAGTTGGTATATTTTTGACAAATATCATAGGTTTTGCCTGAAGATGCTTCTAGAATAAATTCAATATAATTGATAATAGTTCTTATTTCAATACTCATAATTACTTTAAATCATTGAAATAACCTTATGAAATATATGGCTTTATTCGCAAAACTGCAACAAATCGTCTACTCAATAAATATAGGAGTTGTTTATGACAAATAATACCATTAGCCCTGCTCAAGCATTCGAAATCACTTCATTAATTAACGCAACAGAACAAAGTATTGCCAGTCGGATTTTAGCTAAAACGACAGGTGGCAATTTAACGCTCTTTGCTTTTGATAAAGGGCAAGGATTATCCGAACACAGTGCCCCTTTTGATGCCATTGTCATGGTTATTGAAGGTGAACTAACCTTAATTATTGATGGCCAACCCGTTAAGGCTGTACCCGGTACCCTTGTCAGAATGCCTGCTAACATTCCTCACGCGGTTGAAGCTCCACAAGCAGCTAAAATGCTACTCATCATGTTAAGAGAAATTACACAAAATGCTAATTAAGGTGCTATATAATGGACGACATAAAAAAAGAAGCTGGGCATAAATTTCTTGCTCGCTTGGGTAAAACCAGATTACGCCCGGGCGGTAAAAAAGCTACCGAATGGTTATTTAAACAAGCACACTTTACACCACAAAGTCAGGTGCTTGAAATTGCATGCAACATGGGTACAACATCCATCGAAATTGCTCAACGTTTCGGTTGCCATATAATTGGTGTAGATATGGATAAACTTGCTTTAGAAAAAGCAAAGCAAAATGTTATTAAAAATAAAGTTACTCATTTAGTAGATATACAACAAGCCAATGCATCAACATTGCCCTTTGCTGATAATAGTTTTGACATAGTGATTAATGAAGCGATGTTAACAATGTATGCGAATAAAGCTAAAACGCATTTAATTAAAGAATATTATCGAGTATTAAAACCAGGAGGCAAACTCCTCACTCACGATATTATGCTAGTTAATCCAGCACAATCACAGGAAGTTATACAACGAATTCATCAAGCAATTAATGTTAATGCCCAGCCGATTAGCAATGAATCTTGGCACGCCCTTTTTGCGGATGTTGGATTTGTTGATATTCATTCACAACATGCTGCCATGACATTAATGTCTCCTAAAGGCATGATTCATGATGAAGGTTTATTAGGAACATGCAGAATTATTCGCAATGCACTACGTAAACAAAATCGACCACAATTTTTTAAAATGTTTAAAACATTCAAACAATACCGAAACCAACTTAATTATATTGCCATCTGTTCAGTCAAACCTAAATCAGCGATTTGACAACCACTATAACGCTATCAAAGAGGGGAATACCATGACTTTATAGCGTTTTTTTGCTATAGTAAACGCCATTTTATTTAATTTGGATTATTCATAACTATGGAATCTATACCTAACTGCCCTGTTTGCCAGTCTGAACATACTTATCATGATGGTTCATTTTATGTTTGCCCTGAATGTGCTCACGAATGGGATCCGAACGATGTTGCTTCAACTGATGAAGGATTACAAGTGAAAGACAGTAATGGTAATTTACTTGCTGATGGCGACGATATTATTTTAATTAAAGACCTTAAATTAAAAGGTTCTTCTACCGTTTTGAAAAAAGGTGCTAAAGCCAAAGGCATTCGTTTAGTTGAAGGCGATCATGAGATCGATTGTAAAATTGATGGCATGAAAATCATGCTTAAAGCTTGTTTTGTAAAAAAAGCTTAATTGATATCAATAAAATGCTGATTATATCAGCATTCCTTTCTTGTTTAGTTTTAACGCATCTTTTTTAAATTATTATTTAATGTAATTCAACCTATTTTTATACTGAAACGTATAGTTAACCTGAAACTTTTTTACAAAAATGAACATTGAATGTGATGAATAGCTAATGAAAAGCGTAATTAAATAAGAATTAAATTAATAAATTTCTCAATTATATAATCAATATCACATTACTGAACATCGCTTAAAAACCATAAAATAACAGAAATGTGATTAAACATCTGTTCAAAAACAAACTCAGTAAATGTCGGCAACATTGAAATTAAATAGCTTAACATGATTAATCCTAACAATAGTGTTAGTGGATAACCGACCACAAAAATGGATAATTGTGGTGTAATTCTATTTAATAACCCCAATGATATATTGATGATCAACAGTAAAGTCATCAAAGGAAGCGCTAACATAATACCATTAATAAACAGTTGGTTACTTACATCAATTAAGGCTAAATAACCATTTGCAGGCAATGTCATAAGTCTAATTGGAACAATATCAAAGCTATTTGAAATACCATATAATAACCATAAGTGACCATCTAAACTTAAAAAAATCAGTAACGCTATAATATTAATTAAGCGAGATAAAACTGAAGTGGATGGCCCCCCGATTGGATCAAAAAAAGTTGCCATTCCCAATCCCATTTGCATTCCAATTAATTCACCCGAAATTCTGACGGTTATAAACGCAAGTTGCATAGTAAAACCAATCAACACGCCAATCATTATTTGCTGAGCGATAACCCATACCCCCGTTAAAGAATAGATTTTTATATTTTCATCAAGATGAGGAATGGGTAGAAGCATAACAATTACTAATGCTAAACCAACCTTTATGCGATTTGGTACTTCTTTTTCACCAAAAATTGGCGCAACCATAATTAATGCCAAAATTCGCACAAACGGAAAAAAAACATCTTTAATCCAAGAAAAGAAATCAATATTAAATAGACTGTTAATATTAAAATCCATCATTTTTAATGAGTTAAGTTAGGAATATCGGTGATAACAATTTGAATGTAGTCAATCATTGTTGACAACATTGATGGTCCCAAAATAATTAAAACCACGATCACTGCTAAAATTTTGGGAATAAATGATAAGGTCATTTCGTTAATTTGCGTAGCCGCTTGCAATAAACTAATGACTAAACCAGTAACTAAAGCGGCTAACAGTAAAGGGCTAGCAAGAGAGGCTGCAACTTTTATGGCTTGCATTGCTAAGGTACTAATATACTCAGGTGACATACTATTCCTTCATTCGAATTTCTTAACTAGAATTTTTTGACTAAAATTACTTAACTAAAATTCCCTAACTAAAGAAGCTTTGCGCTAATGAACCAAGTAATAAGTGCCAACCATCTGCTAATACAAACAACATTAATTTAAATGGTAATGATACCGTTGCAGGTGGAACCATCATCATCCCTAATGCCATAAGTGTACTGGCTACCACTAAATCGATAATTAAGAAAGGAATAAAAATCGTAAAACCTATTTGAAAAGCGGTTTTTAACTCACTGACTACAAAGGCAGGTACCAAAATTTTTAACGGAATATCTTCTCGGCTTTGGATCTCGTTTTGGTGGGACATATTCACAAATAACGCTAAATCATTTTCGCGGGTTTGAGTAAGCATAAACGCCTGCAATGGTTTAGTTGCGGTGGATAAAGCTTCTTGCATAGTGATTTGATTTTGTGAATAAGGTATATAAGCATCTTGATAAATTTTATCAGTCACCGGTGACATAATAAAAAATGTCATAAAAAGAGCAATACCTAAAATAACTTGGTTAGGTGGAGCAGATTGTGTCCCTAAAGCATTACGCAATAAACCCAATACAATAATAATGCGGGTGAAACTGGTCATTAGCAGTAGTATTGCAGGAATAAAAGTGAGTAAGGTCAAAAAGACCAATGTTTCTACGGGTAATGACCAGCTTTGTTCATTGTCCAACGTAGTACGAGAAATGATAGATAACGGTGAGATTTCAGCAAAACTATATTGGCTAATCGACAATAAGCTCAGCAAAATAACAGATTTTAACCGCACTACCCATTACTCCTTTCTTAATTTCAAAATGGACTGTAACATTTGCTCAAATATCCTATTTCTGGAAAAATCTTTCACTCTTGAAGAAGGTTCTGCTAGTAGCATATCGGTTCGTTGTTCATTTATGGTATGCAGTAAAGTCATCTGCTGCCCAGTCACACCAACAACTAATAATTGATTATCGACATGAACCAAAACAATTCGTTCTTTAGGATTGATATTGTAAGTGGCTTTTACCTCAATCAATTGTTTATTTGGCGTTTTCCAATTAAAACGTTTTACTATCCACCCTAATAATAAAATTACTGCAATCACACCGATAAGCGACATCCCCATTGATGTAACTATTTGCGTGTTTACTTTTAATTCAGGTGATACAGAAGTTATCGCAATTGTATCTGTTGCAGATATTGAAGGCTGAGCCTTATTTTCGTATATAATATCCATTAACGACTCAACCTACGTACACGCTCTGATGGAGTTATAATATCAGTGATGCGTATGCCATAATTATCACCGACAACCACAATTTCGCCTTGGGCAATTAAATAACCATTAATTAATATATCTAAAGGTTCACCAGCAAGACCATCTAATGCAATGACTGATCCTTGAGTTAAATTCAATAAATCTTTAATTGCCATCTTGGTTCGACCAAGTTCGACACTCAAATCAATCGGAATATCTAAAATAAGATTAATATCCTGCTTTTGTTCTTCAGTTTGTTGTGGTGATAGTGTTTCAAAAATAACGCCTTGAGTAGATAATTCATCACCGCTTTCATCGACTTTCGGGATCTCTTCACTATCTTGTCTGATATCAGTCATTTTGCATTCCCTCATTTAATTGTTCTATTACAGGATTAATAACCTGTTCTACTTTAATTGCATATTGTTTATTAACTTTACCGTAATGACCTTTTAATACTGGTACCCCCCCGACGGTAACATCTAAATTTGTCGGTTTATCGATCACTAAAATATCGTCAGTTTTTAACGCTAATAATTTAGAGACAGTAGTTTGAATACGAGTAAAATTAGCAACTAATTCGACAGTGGATTGTTTAATGCCAGAGGTTAATGAACTCATCCAAATATTATCATCTTTATAAGTTTGCTGCTCGACAGGTGGTTTGATTAAAGATTCTTTAATTGGCTCAACCATGGCATAAGGTATACAAATATAAAATGTCGCTTTAAAGCTACCAATTTCAATTTTAAATTTGGTAGTTAAAACCACATCATCAGGAGAAGTAGTAATATTAGTAAACTTACTTTGTATCTCAGAGCGAATATACTCAGTTTCAATTGAATAGATATCTGCCCACGCATTTTGATAAATAGTTAATGCTAACTCTAAGACTCGTTTAATGATTTGTTGTTCAGTATGAGTAAACTCACGATCTTCTGTTGCAACCTTATTTGTACGTCCATCCCCACCAAATAATGTATCAACCACAATAAACACTAATTCAGGTGAAAACGAAAATAAAGCAGAGCCTCTTAAAGGATTAAGATGTACTAAATTTAAATGATATGTTGATGAAATATCGGAAAAATATTTAAAGTTTTGTGTTTCAATTGGAGATGCAATCACATCAGTATTGCGGCGTAACAGATTAAATAAACTTATTCTGAACTGGCGAGCAAAACGTTCATTAATAATTTCTAATGCGGTTAAACGTTCAGGAACAAAGCTATGTTTGACCGATAAATCGTAAGGTTTAACATCGGCTTTTTTGCCTGATGGTAATGATACAACACTTGTATCAGTAACGTTATCTTTAGTGGCAATTGAGCTTCCTGATACAGGGTTAGTATTCTTGTTGCCATTAATGTCGGTTATCGGTTCACGCTTATCAGACATAACAATCACCGTATAATAAAATCAGTAAAGAGCACTTCATCGATTTTTACTGAGTGTTTGATATCATATTGGCGTGATAACGTATTTTTTATCTGTTCTTGTAATTCAAATTTACCCGTTTCTTGTTTTAATTTACTAACATATTGTTTAGATAATAAAAAAAGGATATCGCTTCTAACTTCAGGTAAATATTCTAATAATGCGGTTTTTTGGTCTTCATCGGCAACACGCAATACCATACCAACATAAAGAATTTTATTAATATCACCATTATCTTCTGATGCAGGTAATGAGACAGTAAATGGTTTTAAGGTTAAAAAAACCGGCGATACGATAGTTATTTCATCTTGCTTTTTAGTCTTGGTTTTTGGTTGATTTTGGAACCATAAATAAGCAGCTGCACTTAATGCTAACAGCGTGATGAGAATAAGTATTAAGTTCAAAATATTCACTTTCTTTGGAGTAGTTGGCATATTTATTCTTATCCCAATAAAAAATTTATAACCATTAAATGGTAATAATGATAAGAATAATAAATCAAACATGTAAAATTGATTTGAAGAATAGGCAATAAAAATATTACCTATTTAACGTTTTCAATTTATTTTTAAGGTACTAAACAGACAATAAATCACAAACTATCTTTTAAGCAAATACGCTCAAACCTGACTTAACAATATGTTTTTCGTTGTTTGACTGCTCAGTAATTTTGTCTACCGTGCTTGATACAACGGTATTCGATTGTTGACGATGATTATTTTGATGATGCATCGCTGATTGCTCGCCATCACTCATCATCGAAAAATCACTTATATCAGTTTGTTGTAAGGTAAAACCTTGTTCTTGTAATGAAGTTCGTAAAAATGGTATTGCAGATTCTAACAACCCTTTTACCATATTATGTGCAGCCATCATATGAAGATTGATATTATCATCGGTCATATCAAGTTTAATATGTAACGAACCTAATTCTTGAGGATGTAATTTAATTTCGGCAGTTTGCACTCCCTGACGGTTAAACATCATAATGTGCTGAGTTAACGATTTTTGCCATTGCGCTACATCAACAGGCGTAGAGAGATCCATTGTATAAGGTGTTACAGTCGAATTCGCTGACGATAACAAGTTAGGTTCATTGGTCATCGGTGATAAAGACGAAGCTTGATGGATAGGCGTTATTACATCGTTACCCCCTAAATTCATAGCAAAATCAGTTTGCGCAGAGGTCACCTTTGGCATCACATCACTAATACTTGATAAGTTATTTGATGAATTAAATAAATAATTACTCGTATCATGGTTAATTTCAGTATTTTTTTGATTGATAAGTGTGGTGTCTGCTCGACGTTTTGCTTCAAATAATGACATAAAATTATTTTGTTGCGTTATCGAGTGAATGACACTCCTTTCATCATGAATAAATTCGTTGGCTGGCTCACTGTCTAATGGATTTGTCGATAGATTTGTCGGTAGATTAGTCAATAAGTTGGCTTCTAATATTTCAGAATTTATCTTATTTGTTGGCAGTGAAGATGGGTTGGTAGGTATATCCCTATTGTCTACACTGTTTACCGCTGTCGAACTGATAATAGCCAATTTTTCCTGATCGAAATACTCAACAGCAACGGGATAACCGCCAATAATTAACTCATCATCCTTAGCGTTATTATCATCAAGTTCCTCATTATCAATATCGTTGGATTTGATTTGAGTTGGCTTATTAGCAGGTTGACTATACTGTTCACTCAGTAACAATAACTGCTCAAACAGATTACTATCATTATCAATGGTATCTTTAGTAACAACCTCTGATTGATGCGCTGGCATTAAGTTTAAATTACCAATCAAATTAATACTCACTCAATATCCTCCTTGCTAATTGCTGCTGGGCAAATTCATCGGTCAGTTTTTGTTGTAAACGATTTTGCTGTTGTAAATATTTGTTATATTGCTTACTTAACAATGTTGTATAAGTGTTCAAACTTTTTTGTGATTGATTAAGCTGGTTAGTAATCTGCTTTTGTTTGATATCTAAGGTTAATAACAGTTTTTTTTGCTGCTCTATCCCTTGCTCAATTGTGGCAATAAAAGCATTAAAATTATTTAATTCATATCCTTTTATACCATCAGATAAGGCATCATTCAGTTTTTGTTGATACTCAACATAGTAATCATTTAAGACATTGAGTTGTGACTGTGCTTTATCTTGATTCTCATTTGCTTTTTTTAACTTAAGTAAATTATCGTCAACCGATTTTTGCGCTAATTTTTTTAATGTTGTAAAAGCTAATTGTGAAGGATTTTCATTCATGAGTACTTTCCTAACCGATTAATGTTGGCTCACAATCGCGGCTAATTGCTGGCACGCCTCTTCATATCCACAATGTTCGTAAATACCTTGTTGCAAAAATTTTTGCATGGCTGGATATAAATTTATTGCCTTATCTAGCAAAGGATCAGTACCTGCCACATAGGCGCCAACATTAATTAAATCGCGATTACGTTGAAAACTGGAAAATAGCTGTTTAAATAAGCGTGATTTCTTTTCATCTTCAGTAGCGGTAAGATCGGTCATTACTCGACTAATGGATGCTTCAATATCAATAGCGGGATAGTGGCCTGACTCAGCCAGCGCACGCGACAAAACAATATGCCCATCTAATATTGCCCTAGCCGAATCAGCTATCGGATCTTGTTGATCATCGCCTTCGGTTAAAACCGTATAAAAAGCAGTAATGGCCCCTTTACCATGTTCGTCATTGCCTGCCCTTTCAACAAGAGCCGGTAATTTTGCAAATACAGAAGGTGGATATCCTTTGGTGGCTGGAGGTTCACCGATTGCTAAGGCAATTTCTCGTTGCGCCATAGCATAGCGAGTCAAAGAATCCATGATTAATAAAACATTAAAACCCTGATCGCGAAAACTTTCAGCAATTCTTGTTGCATAGGCAGCGCCTTGCAAACGTAATAATGGTGATACATCGGCTGGTGCAGCGACCACAACAGCACGGGCTAAACCCTCTTCACCTAAAATATTTTCGATAAAATCTTTAACTTCTCGTCCACGTTCACCAATCAAGCCCACAACAATAATATCGGCTTGTGTATAACGAGTCATCATACCGAGTAAAACACTCTTACCGACACCCGAGCCAGCAAATAGCCCCATTCGTTGGCCTTGTCCGACAGTTAATAATGCGTTGATGGCTCTGACCCCAACATCCAGAACTTGATGAATCGGGGTGCGATTTAAAGGATTGAGTGTTTTATTGACTAAACCAGCATATTCAACATGTTCTGGTAGTGGCTTACCATCTAACGGTTTACCCATGGCATCAACGACTCGACCTAATAACGCCATACCGACGGGTAATAATTTATGGCTAAAATGCGCTAAATCATATTGTAAAGTATAAACTCGAGCACCTAATAAAATGCCATCGGTTGCCTCAAATGGCATCAAAAATAAAGTTTGCCCATTGAATCCAACCACTTCACACTCGACCGCATCCAGTTGACCATTAGATTGTCGCTCAACAAAACAGTTTGAACCTAATGGTAATTTTAACCCCACAGCTTCAAGCACTAATCCCGATGCTTTGACTAATCGTCCATATTGGCGAATTAAGGATAAAGATTGAAGTTTCTGCGTAGCTTGGCTAATTTTGTTGATCCATTGCGATGAGTAAGTCATATTAATGCTCACCTTTCATGTAAACAATCGGACATGATTTGCCAATGATTGTCAACATTGGTATCAATTTCATTGGTATCTGTAAAAATTTTACAGCCACCACTCTCAATATTAGGATCGGCGATAAATTGCCAATGGTATTGTTTAATTTCTTCACTTATTATTGGCTCTAACCACAACAGATCATCAGGGTTAAGATGCAATAAAATCGGTTCGGATAACATTGAACACTGTTCAATAAGCATTTGTATCGTAAAGACCAGCTGCTTTTGTTTGACTTTAGAAAGAGTGCCAACGGTTTTTTGTGCAGCAACCAATGCTAAATCAATTAATTTGGGTACGATTAACTCATCGATATCATTAATTGACTGCTGAAAATTGCGTATTAAATCAGTGATGTTCTCTACTGCTTTAAACTTTTCATCCCTAAGTTGCTGCTCTATCTGTTGACGTCCTTCTTGCTGTCCAAGCGCAAATCCCTGTTCATAACCAGAGTGTTTACCCACATCAAAACCTTCCGTTTGACCTAATGTGAACCCTTCTTGATAAGCTTGTGCTTTAACTTCTTGCTTTAACTGCTCAAGTGTTTCTTGGTCAACATCAGGTTCTTTATTCGATTCAATTAACTCTAATTCCTGTTCAGGCTGGCAAATTTCACTTTCTTGGGTACTGTCGTTAGTACTGAGTTGTGATAACGTTGCCGAGGTTAAATCCTGAAAAATAAGTGGTTTCCAGTTCAATCTACGGGATTGATTATACATACTCATCATCACCACGACTCAAGATCACTTCACCACTTTCCGCTAAGCGACGCGCAATAACCAAAATTTTCTTCTGTTCAGTTTCAACTTGCGATAGGCGCACAGGTGGTCTGTTTTCCAGATCTTCACGTAAAATAGAGGCAGCACGTTGTGACATATTACTTAATAACTTATCACGTAATGCGACTGATGCGCCTTTCAAAGCAATAATTAATGTTTCATTATCAACATCTCTAAGTAGACGTTGGATACTTCTGTCATCAACTTCAATGAGATTTTCAAATAAGAACATTTCATCAATAATTTTTTGAGCAAGTTCGTGGTCATAATCACGTAACGCATTGATAACAAGCTCTTCTTGATGAGATTTCATTAAGTTAATAATTTCTGCTGCGGTACGAATGCCACCCATATTATTCAGTTTAAGATTTTGACCATGTAATAATGTAGATAATGATGTCGATAAAACTTGTAGCGCTGATGGTTCGACACCTCCAAAAGTTGCAATACGTAACATGACATCATTACGTAATTCGTCATCAAACAGATTTAAAACTTCAGCAGCTAAATCCCGATTCAGATGAATTAAAATAGTAGCAATAATTTGTGGGTGCTCTTTTTTAACCAGATCAACTGCCCGTGCAGCATCAACAAAATTAAGCATTTCAAGACCATCGGTGGCTTCTTCTCGATCAGTTTCTAACAACTCATCAAGTAAACGTTCGGTTTTTTCACTACCAATGGATTTTTCGAGTACTGAACGTAAATAACCATCGGCATCGGTAGTTAAAACGGCACAATTTTCAAGTGTAAATTGACATTCATTAAGAATACTTTTCAATTGCTCTTGCGAAAGCTGTGGTAAAGACATCATTGCACTACTGATATGTTGTACTTCTTTAGGGTTAAGATATTGCATCACTTTGGCAGCAAGATCTTCACCCAATACCATCATTACTGTAGCGGCTTTTTGAGTTTCACTTAAATTCATTATTCTGTGTCCCTCTTATTCATCCAACCACGAATAATTAATGCCATTACCCGAGGCTCTTTCTCGACAATTTTTCGAATATATTGTTGTTGTTGCATATTATCTTCAAACATTTTCTGCTGCTGTTTACTGTGCGCTTTATAATCTAATTTATCATCTAGCGTTGCTTGAGCATCCGTCGATTTATTATTAACACTTAAGAAATGTCTTTGTAGTTTCAGCCATACTGAACGCAATACTTTTCGCCAGATAATCCAAATGATTAAAATATAGATTAAATATTTACCGCCTGTTTTGATAGAATCATAAAATTCAGGCGTTTTCCAAAACGCGATACCACTCTCTTCATCAAACTCTTGATCTGTAAATTTTAAATTGGCAACAGTCAAACTATCACCACGTAATTGGGAAAAACCCATCGCTTGACGAGCTAATAATTCAATGTCGTTTAATTCATTACTATCAAGTTTTACCCATTGTTCGGTTGGAAGTGATGATTTATTTTCATCATCACTCTCATTTGTCTCATTATTCTCTGATTCATTGGTCACAAGCTTATAGTTAACTAGTACTGCAACCGATAAACGTTTAATGCGCCCTTCAGGTATTTTGCTGTGTACAACTTGCCGATTCACTTCATAATTTAAAGTATTATTGGATTGCCAGTTGCTCGGCTGCTGCTTATCGGCAATATCGTTGGATTCCTTGTCTTCATCAATAGGGGCACTTGATGTAGGTACAGGTTGATTAGATAACGCACCTGGCACACCACCTATGCCATAACTATTAATTAATTGCCGATTTTCCGTTAACTGTTTACTGCGAATAGTTTGCTTGGCAATATCACTATTAGGATCATAAATTTCTGAAGTCGATTCTTGTCGGCTAAAATCAACCTCAGCATTCACTTGCACCCGAACATTATTTTTACCCAAAATAGGGATAATAATTTTTTCAACGCGCTCACGAACACTGTTTTCAATGCGTTCACTAAATTCTAATTGCGCCACATTAGCATTTCGGTCACGATAATTTTCACCGGTTAATAGATGACCATGTTGATCAATAATCGTAACTTTATCGGCCTGTAATTCAGGTACACTACTTGAAATTAAATGAATAATGGCATCAATTTGCCCTTGTGATAGACTGCGACCAGGTAATAACGTTAATGCCACAGATGCGGAAGGAAACTTTCGTTCTCGGACAAATAATGATGGTTTAGGCATCGCCAAATGCACTCTAGCATCATTAATGCTACTTATAATTGATATTGTTCTGGATAATTCGCCCTCCAAAGCACGTTGGTAATTAACCTGTTCATTGAATTGACTCATACCAAAACTTTCTTTATCGAGTAATTCAAAGCCAACAGCACCACCTTTAGGCAATCCTTGTTGAGCAATACGCAAACGCGTATCATAAACTTTATCTTCAGGAATTAAGATGGTCGATCCCGACGATGAAAATTTATAGGGGATATTCATCTTATCGAGCTGGCTGATAATCTCGCCACCATCTTTATCATTTAAATTACTAAATAAAACACTATAAGAGTCATCTTTAACCCATAAATAGATGATACTGATAATAGCAATAGCAATAACAGCTGCAATTGACCCTGCCATTTTGGCATTGTGTTTTATTTGGTTAATAAAAGGTAATTTATTTAATATTGATTCACCTTTACCGTCGACTGTTTGGCTAGCCATAAAAATCCTAATGCTAAGCTGATTAGATTAATTCTAGGCTCTATTATCTTTGTATTAATAAAAATCAATAGCTAAAAAAACACAGCATTTTCCCCTTACTTATGCCATTTAGTTTTTGCCTTGTATGATAAATTGCACAGTAAAGTGACAAAATGAAAATTACCAAGCCGTTATGACAACGATCAATACATTAAATACAAATGAACTTACAAATTTAAATGCACCCTATGCCACAAAGCCTCAATTAACCGATGAGAATAACTTTATCAATGAGTTAAAAACCGCATTGGATAACATTAGCCAATTACAAATACAAGCCAATCATTCAGCTAAAGCGTTTGAAATGGGAGAACCGAATGTTTCTCTAAATGAAGTAATGGTTAACATGCAAAAATCTTCAGTTTCGTTACAATTTGGTATTCAAGTTCGAAATAAATTAGTTTCAGCATATCAAGAAATCATGAATATGAATGTTTAAACCATTATCGGATAGCTAATCATCTACTAGATGATGGTATTTTGGTTTAAAAAATATGATTAATTAACTGCCAATTTTTATAGTAAATTGGCTTAACCTCACCACTATTGTTGCAACAACGACTAATCAATCGCTCTCCTTTTAAATTTTTATTATTTGAAAAAATTAAGATTATTAATTTTTAACACCATGCAAGTTATTACATACAATCGGCATGGTAAAGTTTGCCATTTAGTTTTACATTAATAAATAGTCTGGATCAAGTTAATACTCAGGTGATCAGTTTCCCGGCAATCTTTTCAACGGGCAATGCCACTTAAAAACTTTATAATGCTCGTTTATTTATTAGCAAGATATGTTTATAAACAGAACTAAGGTCTGAAGATTTTGAAAATGGAGATCTAAAATAGACAATCAATCCTAATGATCCTTTAGGAAATTTATTCGTTTGTGAATATACATATAGCAACCCCAGAAGTTATCCAGTGCTTGATGCAAAAGGTGCACGTTATTGTGAAATGAGCGAGTCGCCATTGCAAGCACAGTGTATGCTTTAAAGATGTAAAATTAATCAATAAAAAGTTTGAGGAAAGGTGCTTTTTATATGTTAAAAACCCTTTTCCTCAATTACGTTTAGTTAATTACTAACTTAATAAATAAGGTCAAGGGTATTTAGTTACTTATACTAGGTTGGCAACTTTTTGATAACTGCCTATTTTGGTTTGATAATCAACTTGTTCGCCAATAAGCTTGCTCAGTTCACTACGCCGCACATGCATTAATTGGACTAATTGCTGATGATTGCTAATGATATTGTTGAAATACATTTTCATAATATCTTGCTGTTGTGTAGACATATTTTCAATAACAGGCAAACCTTCATTTAGTTTAACATCCTCCGTTAATTGATGATATTTGGCTTGCCAACTGATTAAAGATTCCCAATCTTCTTTTTGAGAATCAATTAACATTTGTCCAACAATATAATTAAGTTGCT
Organism: Gilliamella sp. B14448G11; assembly: GCF_016101765.1. Lineage (NCBI taxonomy): Bacteria > Pseudomonadati > Pseudomonadota > Gammaproteobacteria > Orbales > Orbaceae > Gilliamella > Gilliamella sp. B14448G11. The sequence goes on from NZ_JACFPX010000002.1 coordinate 33,409, forward strand.
CATATTGTTCTAATAATAAATTAGTATTCAAAGCCAATACTCCCACTATGCTATCTCTCGCCAAGCTTGAGCAATATTATCAAGCAAATCAAAACAGGTTTGCAGTTTTTCCCTATCATTATGTAAGTTAGCTAAAACCAATTGCTGGCTAATATAGTGATAAAGCTGATCTAAGTTTTCGGCAATTTCACCACCCTGCTCTAAATTAAGACAACTTTTAAGCCCATTATCAATGATATTAATTGCTTTGGAAATGGCTTTTCCTTTACCTGCAATATCACCTTTCTGTATATATAAATCAGCGAGTCGAATAGCATTAAGCGCACCGTCAAATAACAAAACAATAAGCTGATGTGGTGATGCCTGACTGACACTGGTTTCTAAATTGACTTGTTTATAAGCTTGAGATCCCATTTTATACATTGTTATGCCTTATTTTTTTAAATTCGCCATCATTTCAAATTGGGTAGTAAGGTAATTACTCATACCATTTAATTGATTGATTAATATATCTAGTTTGGTAAATTGCACCCGATAACGCTCGATCGTTTGGTCAATGGAGTTATTAACTTGATCATAACGTTTATCTAATGATTTTAACGTTGAATTTAAACCGTTCGTTGCAGTATCAATCATGCCATCACTATCAATAAAGCTACTGACTTTGGCAAACACTTCGTTAGCAATGCCTGTTGTTTCACCATCGCCTGTAAATAAAATGGCTACCGCTTCACTGTTTTCTTTAAGGGCTTTTTCCAATTCGTTTTCTTTAATCACCAACTTGCCGTTGCTATCCATATTGATACCAATTTGTGATAGTACCGATAATTCACCTGCTTGACCTTTCGAAAATATAGAGCGAATGCTTTGATCAATATTACGTAGTGTGGAATCTCCAATCAGTGGTCCATTATTACTATTTAATTCATCTGAATTGGCATCGCTGGCAGTAAATTGCGTTAAAGTTGATATGGTTGATTGCAATTGATTGAATGCATCCACCCACTCTTTAAGTGCCTCTTGCGTTTTTTCATTATCCGCCGCGATAGTTAAATTTTGTGAGGTGGTTGTGACCGCTTTTAACGTGATATCAACACCCGGAATAACATCTTTAACAGTATTTGATGCACTATTAACTGTAATACCATTGAAACTAAATTTGGCATCTTGCGCTTTAGCGACTTCACTCATTGCCGATGAATCAGCTTGATTAATATCAAAGCCAATGAGTGAATTAAGCTTATCATCATCGGATGAAACAGAAGTAATGGTTTGTTGCTCACCGGTTTCTTTTGATGTAATAACTAACTGATAACTATCCTTTCCTGAACGCACAATGGTTGCATTTACGGTTGATTCACTGGTTGAACCATCTTCATTAACCACTTTTGCTTGATTGATCGCATTGGCAATCGACTCTAACGACGTCTCATCTTTGGATAAAGTAACATTTAACTTTTGGCCATTGGCTTGTTCAATGGTAAGTGTTCGAGTTTCATTATCATTGCCGAGCGCTGCATTTTTATCGTTTACCGCATTAGTTGCAACGCTATGTGCACGAGCAAGTTGTTCAACACTAACGGAGTAATTACCTAATTGAGCATTACTTCTGACATTAGTCGTAAAATAATTGTCATTACCTGATACGGTACGACCATGAAAAATTTCTTTTTTTTGCAATTTGGCTGTCGCATTATTAAATGTGGATAACGCACTTTTTAACTTGCCAAAACCACTAATCTTATTATTTATTGCTTTTTGCTGCGCTTTTATTGGGGTAAGACGATTTTTTTCAACGGCTTCTAATTGATCTAATACTTCATTTAAATCAATACCAGAACCAATTCCTAAAATACTCATTGCCATGATTAATTATCCTAATATAAATTCTTTCATCACTTGTTTTATCGACCAATGTAATAAAAAGTTTAGTATTGAGAATAAATTCACAGGTTAAAAGTAACAATCTGAGATTGTTTAATGCAGTAGGATATATTTTATAAAAATAATTTTTATATAACCAATTGAAAAATAAAAATAATGTTATTTATTTTTTAAAAAATTTTTTTAAAACCAATATTCGTGGAAAAAAATACTAAAGTTTCTTTTTTTAAAACCGATAACTAAAGTATCAGCAAACATATTGAATAACTCTCTTCAATATCGTGTTGATCAAACTTATTATATTAAAGGAGATAAAAATGGCACAGGTAATTAATACCAATAGTATGTCTTTAATGGCAAGAAATAATCTTAATCACTCTCAAAGCGTTCTTGGAACTGCAATTGAGCGTTTATCATCTGGTATGCGTATCAACAGTGCTAAAGATGATGCTGCAGGTCAAGCAATTGCTAACCGTTTTTCTTCAAGTATTCGTGGTTTAACTCAAGCAGCACGTAATGCAAATGACGGTATCTCAATTGCACAAACAACTGAAGGTGCATTAAACGAAATCAACAATAACGTACAACGTATTCGTGAGCTAACAGTTCAAGCGGCAAACGGTACTAACTCTGAAAGCGATCTTGCATCAATTCAAAATGAAATCGATCAACGTTTACAAGAGATCGACCGTGTATCTGCACAAACTGACTTTAATGGTACTAAAGTATTATCTGAAGATAAAACGCTTAACATTCAAGTAGGTGCAAATGATGGTGAAATCATTGCTATCAACTTGAAACAAATTGACAGTGAAAAATTAGGTTTAAATGGTTTCAATGTATCAGATGCGCCAACTGCTGATCCATTAAAAACAATTGATGCGGCATTATCAACAATTGATGAATTACGTGGTGAGCTTGGTGCGGTACAAAATCGTTTTGAGTCAACTGTAAATAACATCAACAATACTGTAAATAACCTAAGTTCAGCACGCAGCCGTATTGAAGATGCAGATTACGCGGAAGAAGTATCTAATATGACTCGCGGTCAAATCTTACAACAAGCAGGTACTTCAGTATTAGCACAAGCAAATCAAGTACCTCAATCTGTACTTTCTCTACTACAATAGAGTATACAATTAGAATTTATGGTCACTCTAATTTGTACTGTAGCAATAATGGTATTTTTTAATACCATTATTGTTAAAAAAGTTAATTACCTATTTTTTTCATCTTATTCTAGCCATTAATTCAATCAATTAGCGTGATAATATTCGTTAGCATTTTTTTATATTGGTTCAGAAAATGAGTGATAGCCTGTATAACTCTCAAGGTATAGTGAATCAAATTGATTGGCAACAGTATATCTATTTAGTTCGTAATGAAGCACTTAAATTAGCGGTTCGTTTGCCAACCACAATTGAACTTGATGACTTATTACAAGTAGGTTATATCGGTTTGCTAGAGACCATAAAGCGGTATGATGCTTCCCAAGGTTATTCTTTTACCACATTTGCCATTCCTAGAATAAAAGGCGCTATGCTAGATGAACTGCGTAGTCGAGATTGGTTACCAAGACAAACGCGGAAAAAAATTAAAGATGTGACAAATGCAATTAATGAGTTAGAAAAAAAACTAGGTGTACCTCCTAATGACCATCAGATAGCGGAATATTTGCAATTATCGATTACTGAATATCACAAAGTATTATTAGATTCAAATTACAGTCAGATATTTTCCTATGATGAAATACAAAAAAAATTAGGCGATAACATCGACACATTAATTGAATCAGGCTCTGACAATAACCCTTTTTCTTCAATCATTAATGATGAAATTCGCAATATTATGATTCAACAGATTGATAAATTACCTGAAAAAGAAAAAATGGTTTTAGCACTTTATTATCAAGAAGAGCTGAATTTAAAAGAGATTGGTAACGTGATGAATATTAGTGAGTCTCGTGTAAGTCAGTTACATAGTCAAGCAATTAAACGAATACAAAGTAAAATTACCTTATAAAAACAGAATTAAAAGAGAAAAGCGCGGAAAAATAATTCGAAAATAAATTGATATGATTTTTTTATTGACGTTTCTCATTTAAAAATGTAATTTTAAGTATAAAAAAATTATTGTTGTTTTATTTTATCAATTATTCGTTTTTTTATACGGATATAAATATGGATGGGTGATTAAATTGGGAAATATATTAGATGATGATATTTTGAAATCTATACACCACTTGAATCTTTCAACACTCTTGTTAAGTCAAAAGATGCTTGAAAAAGATAAAGCGATGGCAATGTATCGATTAGGTATTGATGAAGAAACAGCCGATATACTCAGCAGTTTAAATACGTCGCAAATGTTAGTTTTATCCGAAACCAATCAATTAACATTTCAATTGCGATTTGAAAACGCAGAAATGATGAAGAAACTCACAGAAGACTCGCGCATAAGTGATATAAAACAAATGCATACGGGCATACTTTTATCAAGTTTACTTTTAGATTCATTAAATAAGTAGTGGAAAGGAATCAGGATGAAAGATACAAGTATCATTCAAAAATATAAGGAAGTTCAATTAGCTACCCGATTAATTTCACTTGGTGCAAGAATTCAAATGCTAGAAAGTGAAACAAATTTAAGTCGAGGTAAACTAATAAAACTGTATAAAGAAATTCAAGGCTGTCCTCCTCCTAAAGGTTTATTACCGTTCTCCACTACATGGTTTATGACTTGGGAACCCAATATTCACTCTAGTATATTTTACAATGCTTACCGTTTTTTGGTGAAACATGGCACAAAGCCCGGTATTCAAACAATTTTAAAAGCCTACCAACTTTATTTAGAACAATGTTCATTCTCACATGAAAACAAACCCGTCTTAGGAATAACCCGCGCTTGGATCTTAGTCAAATTTGTTGAAAGTAATGTCATGCAACAATCCTGTTGTAAAGAGTGCCGTGGACGATTTATCACCCATGCTTACCAGCCATACAACAGTTTTATATGCAGTTTATGTCAGCCACCATCAAGAGCGGAAAAGAATAATAAAACCCCTAAAGAAAACCATGAAAAGTGTTTGCAGGTACTATCAATACCTAGTGGTTTTAATTCAGCAATTGCTAGAAAAATGACAGTTTGAAATTAATAGTAGAAACATAAATTATGGAGAAAAAGGAAATCCAATGCTAATAATTATAGGTTATATTGTTGTTATCGCTTCTGCACTACTTGGTTATGTTTTAAGTGGTGGTTATTTAGCAGTTCTTTTTCAACCATTAGAGTTTCTAATTATTGGAGGAACAGCAATCGGGGCTTTTATTGTCAGCAATGAAAAGAAAGTAATTAAATCGACACTTAAAGCATTAGGTCAATTGTTTAAATCATCCAAATATAATAAAACACTTTATCTAACACTGATTAATTTAATGTACACCATTCTTACCCAAATTCGACAAAATGGTACATTATCTATTGAATCTGATATTGATAATCCAAAAGAAAGTGAATTATTTAAAAAATATCCGCTTATTTTAGCCAATCCTCAAATCTGCGACTTTATCACTGATTATTTGCGATTAATGATTAGTGGCAACATGAATGTATTTGAAATTGAAGCACTGATGGATGAGGAGATTGAGACTTATATTCACGAATTAGAAAAACCTGCGGATGCAATTTCAGCTGTTGGAGATGGATTACCTGCTTTTGGTATTGTGGCTGCGGTTATGGGGGTTATCAATACGTTAGCACAAGCCGACAGACCTGCGAGTGAATTGGGAGAACTTATTGCACATGCCATGGTAGGAACTTTTCTAGGTATTTTGCTTGCTTATGGATTTGTCTCACCACTAGCGGCGTTATTAAAGCAAAGAAACGCCGGTGTGATCAAAACGCTGGAGTGTACCAAAGTCATACTGATTGCAAGTATGCACGACTATGCTCCGCAAATTTGCATTGAATTTGGACGAAAAACGTTATTTTCTCATGAAAGACCATCTTTCTTTGAATTAGAAAAATATATCCAAGATGTAAAAGATAAAAATGCCAACTCAAATGAAAATAATAAATAATGAAAGAGAACTCTGTAAGAATAATCACTAAGAAAAAATCCGGACATGGTGGCAGTCACCATGGAGGTTCGTGGAAAATCGCTTATGCTGACTTTATGACAGCGATGATGGCACTTTTTTTGGTCATGTGGTTAATTTCCAAAGCGAGTCCGCAAGAATTACAAGGTATTGCAGAATATTTTAGAACACCTCTTATTTTAGGGCAAAATGGCGGTAAAAACCTAAGTGATAGTGAAAGTCCTATTCCAGGTGGTGGTGACGATGTTATTAAAAACTTAGGTGAAGAAACAAATACGCTTCCAAACCAAAGCCTAACAGAATCTGAATCTAAACAACTTGAAAGATTAGAGCTTATAAAAACAGCTCAAAAAATCTATGAAGTGTTTGAAATCGATCCGAGGTTAAAAAATTTAGCGGCCAACCTGATTATTGAATTAACTGAATTGGGATTACGGATTCAAATTCTAGCAACGGATGACAACCCCATGTTTGAAGTAGGAAGTGCCGTTATTCATTCTGACATGCAACACATTTTACATGCACTTGCGCCAATTTTAAATTCTTTGCCAAACAAAATGACATTATCTGGTCACACCGATGAGCGTCAATATGTAACGGGTGATCGAGGGTATAGTAACTGGGAGCTATCGGCTGATAGAGCTAATTCATCAAGACGGGAACTTATTGCTGGCGGATTAGATTCTGGCAAGATTATTCGCATTATTGCTCTTGCCGATACAGTTAGTTTAAATAATAAAAATTACAGCAAAGATGCTAATCGTCGTATTAGTATTTTAATTTTGAATAAGTCGGCACAACAATATATTGAAGATGAAAATACGATGACGGGAATAGATTTTTTAAAACAAGCAAAACCAATTAAATCAGAGTAATACCAATAAAAACAATTTAATTGTGTACGCTAAAAAAATTAAAATCTAAAAAAATCCAATTTTATCTAAAAATAACTAAAGTTTTACGATTTTAGACCGATATAAAAGATAACCTTTTAAGTTAATAATTTGGTTATTAACTGAAATTATATTTAGGAGCTATTATGTCAAATTCATTGATGAATACAGGTATTAGTGGATTAAATGCAGCACAAAATATGCTTAATGTGATAAGTAATAACATTAGTAATGCACATACTGTTGGTTATAATCGGCAGCAACAAATTTTGCGGCAAGCAAATGGCACTAAATATAATTATGGATTTGTTGGTAATGGTGTATCAGTATCATCCGTTAATCGAGCGTATAATAGTTTTGTGGTAGGGCAATTACGCCAATCACAGTCACAAAATGGTTCGATAAAAGCTTATTACAACGAATTATCAAAAGTCGATAATTTATTAGCTGAAAATGAAAACAGTATTTCTTCACAATTAAATAATCTGTTTACTAGTTTAAATAAACTCTCCTCTAATGCAGGGAACGCTGCTTCGAAACAGACTGTCATTAATGATCTCAGCTCTTTAGTAAGTAAATTCAATAAAACAGAGTTAAATTTAAAAAATCAGATTGCCAATATCAATACTGAAATTGTTAATAACGTTGATACGATTAACTCATACACAAAACAAATTGCTGACCTTAATCAAAAAATTGCAAGATTACAGGCAGTAAGTGGTGGACTTGAACCAAATGCACTACTTGATGAACGAGATCAATTAGTTAATGAATTAAGCGAAATGATCGGAATAACGGTTACCGAACAAAATGGAGAATATAATATTTCGCTTCCTAATGGTTTAAGTCTAGTACAAGGATCTTCGGCAACTCAATTATCGGTACAACCGTCTAAAGATGATCCTGCTTTAAATACGATTATTTACACGCATAATTCTGGCGCAACTCAAGAACTGACAAGCCAAAATATTGCGTCAGGCCGGTTAAATGGATTATTAACTTTTCGTGATGGACCACTCCTTGAAGCACGCAATCAGCTCGGTTTAATTGCCTTAAATTTAGCTGAGCGTTTTAATGAAGTTCATATGTCAGGTGTTGATATTAATGGCGATGCTGGTGAAAAATTATTTGATTATCAGTCTCCTAGCAGTATTGCTAACACCAAAAATCAAGGTAATGCTACGGCTAAAATCAATTACAACAAAGTAACAGATGTAAAAGCGTCTGATTATAAAATTGAGTTCAATGGTAGTGACTGGGTCGTAACCAGATTATCAGATAGTAAACAAATTACACCACAAGTTGAAGATGGTAAGTTATTATTTGATGGATTATCTATTGAAATAGATGGCAATCCAGTTGCAGGCGATAGCTTTTTACTTAAACCTGTTGCCGATGTAGCATCATCATTACAACTATTAGTGAAAGATGTGAATAAATTCGCAACAGGCATTAATGACGATGAAAATGGTAATGGTGACAACCGTAATGTTGCTAAATTACTTGATATTCAAAACGAAAAATTAATTAACGGAACAAAAACCTTAAATAGTGCTTATAACGCGTTGGTCAGTTATGTGGGAAGTGAAACACAAACCGCTAAAATTTCAGCGCAATCGAGTCAAAATATTACCCAAGAAATTTATGAGCAAAATCAATCGATCTCGGGTGTGAATATTGAAGAAGAATATATTTCTATGCAAGTTTACATGCAGTATTACCAAGCTAATGCAAAGATTATTGATGCTGCAACGACAATATTCGACACCATTTTAGGTTTGGCTAAATGATAAAAGGATGAAAATATGCGTGTTAGTACTAATTCAATGTATCAAAAAAATTTAAATAGTATTTTAGATACCAATAATAAATGGCAAAAATCAGGATTACATTTAGCAACCGGAAAAAAAATCTTATCGCCGTCGGATGATCCAATGGGTTCATCACAAGCGTTAATATTAAAACATTCCCAATCAAGAAATAATCAGTTTCAAGCTGCACGTGAAAGTGCTAATAACTCGTTAAGTCGCCAAGATACCATACTAAAAGAAGCAAATACCGTTATCCAATCGATTCAAGAAACATTAGTTTATGCAGGTAATGAAACGCTAAACGATGAAAACAGAGTTGATTTAGCCAATAAACTACAAGGATTAAAAGATCAGTTAATATCCTTAGCCAATGCCAAAGACACGAATGGGAATTATCTGTTTGCGGGTAACAAAAATGACACGCCTCCTTTTGTTGTCGATGAAAATGGCAAAGTTAATTATGTCGGTGGCTCAACAACCATTAACATATTTATTGATGAAACACGTGAAGTAGCAATGAGTTTTACTGGTGAGCAAATTTTTATGACCGGTGCCAATAGTGCTGTTGAAAGTAATATTTTTGCCAGCATTGATTATGCGCTTGAAGCATTACAAATTGATTTAGATGACAACGATCCTGATTCGATTGCGCAATTTAGAGAGGGGCTATCCAAAGCCAGCCAAGGAATCGATAACTCGTTTGAAAACATATCAACCGTGAGATCATCGGGCGGTAATGTACTGGCAGAGGTCGAAAGATTAACAGCCCTTGGTAAGACCTTGGACATCGATTTTGAAATGCAAATTAGTCAAATCGAAGATGTAGATTGGTATGAAGCTATTTCAGACTATGTGATGTTACAAGCAAATTTACAAGCGGCACAATATACCTTTATGAATATGCAAAACATGTCGTTATTTCAAATGAAATAGCGGATTGTCAAAAAACTTCATTTATACAAAAACGTTAATACATTATAGTTAACAATATACATAACAAAACAGGAGGCAAAAGCCTCCTGCTCATTAATTTCTTTAAGTTAAAATCAATTTTTTCCGATACTATTTAAAAGCAATTTGTCTAAAACCCGATAGCGATTTAGGCGGTATACTTTTAGCAATTGTCTCAATACGATTGATAATTTGAATCAGTTTTTCACTATAGTTCGGATCGGTTGCATAATTAGCATCTTGTAATGCTTTAGCGGCTGTTCTTGCGTCGGGCGCATTAACCACTGCACGATAACGTGGATTTTTAGTGAGTAAATTAAGGTAATCCGTTATTGCATGTTGTTTACTATTATAGACTCTAAAATCATCTTGAATTTTAACGCTATTGTTATTTAAAAATTCTTGTGTTGTTAAACGAGTAGAACTGTCTTTCCATGATGGTGACGCTTTGATACCAAAATAGTTATGACTTGGCTGATTATCGGCTGTTTTTATCTGTTTTTTACCCCATCCTGTTTCTAATGCAGCTTGAGCAATAATAACTTCATAAGGAATACCTGAAGCTTTAGCAGCTTTTTTAGCTGGTTCAAACCATTCAACCACAAATTGCGTAATATGATCTTGATCAGAATGATTAGTGGGTAATGATAATTGGTTGACGTCAGCATTCGTTAAATTATTGGCTTTATGTTGCTGATAGAGCAATTGACCTAATGCCGCTGGCGATAGATTTGATGAATTACCACTAAATAGAGATTGTGCTAATTGCAGATTAGTTTGATTATTATTTGCTTGAGATTGCGCATTAATATTAACCGCAGAATGAGGCTGATTCGTTAATTGTTTGGCAATAATATTGGCAAGCCCAAGGCCTTTTCCTGCTGTTTGCTGAGCAATTTGCTGATCAAACATAGAGGTAAAAAGTTGCATGGCAGATTGATTAAATAAACCACCATTCGGAACGGCCTTGCGCATAGATTGCATCATCATATTAACAAATAATGTTTCAAACTGATCCGCAACTTGTTTAATGCTTTCATTTGATCCATTAACGGCATCGCGTCTTAATTGGTTAATGCTTGAAAAATCATAAGCAAAACGGTTAATGGACTGATTAACTAAATTTTTCATATTAATAATTCTGTTTTAAATCGTCTCCAGCGCGGCGTGTAAACAACCTGCCGTTTTTAATGCTTCGAGTATGGACATTAACTCCGTAGGATTTGCGCCCAATAAATTAAGTGAATGAATAACTCGGTTTAAGTCGGTACCTGAAGCCAAATTATGCAGTGCACCACCCTCTTGTTCAATGCTCACTTCCTCATCCGGAACAACGACAGTTTTTCCGTCTGTCAATGGTGTATTAGGTTGACTCACTTTTAATTTGTTATTGACTACAACCGATAAATTACCATGAGCCACAGCACAATTGTCTAATTTAACTTTTTGATTCATCACCACAACGCCAGTACGTGTATTTAACACCACTTTAGCTGAAATGGGTGTATTACCAATTTCAAGATTTTGTATGCGTGACAATAACTGTACGCGCGCCTGATTATCCTTAGGCATTGTTACCGTGACGGTAGTGCCGTCCATCGCAACCGCGGTATTTTTTTGTAACTTATTAATCGCCTCAGATATTTTTAAGGCACGGGTAAAATCAAATTGATTAAGGTGTAAATGAATCGTATCTTGTTCATCTAAACGAGTAGCAAGCTCACGTTCGATGGTTGCGCCATTAGGAATGGTCGCCCCTGCTGTTTGATTCACACTGACACTTGAACCTTTGCTACTTGCTCCCATTCCACCCACAAATAAATTACCTTGAGCAATAGCATAAACTTGATTATCAGTGCCTTTTAGTGGAGTCATAATTAATGTACCGCCACGCAAACTTTTAGCATTTCCCAAAGAAGACACTACAACATCAATTTGTTGCCCAACTCGTGCATAAGAAGGTAATTTGGCTGTCACCATTACTGCTGCCACATTTTTTAGTTGCATGTTACTGCCTGATGGAACCGTTATCCCCAATTGCGATAACATATTTGTGATACTTTGAATAGTAAAAGGCGTTTGTGAAGTTTGATCGCCTGTGCCATCAAGTCCAACCACAATACCATAACCTACTAAGGCGTTTTCCCTTACCCCTTGAATGGTAACAAGATCACGAATAGGTTCAGCATAACAAACAGGAATAACCAATAAAGTCATACCGATAAAATTGATAAAAATGCGTAACTTATTTAGCATAATGATACTCATTAAAATGGTGAAAAATTTAAAAATAGGCGCTGTAACCAGCCCATAGTTTGCGCTTCATCTATGTAGCCATTACCGACATATTCAATACGGGCATCCGCAACTTGTGTTGAAATAACAGTATTATTACCACTGATGGTTCTTGGATTCACTACACCAGAAAACCTTATGAATTCGGTGCCTTGATTAATCGCAATCTGTTTCTCTCCAATAACTTTCAAGTTGCCATTAATCATGACGTTTTGCACAGTAACTGTGATTGTGCCGCTAAAGGTATTTTTGGCATTCGCACCGCCTGATCCTTTAAAATCATTACTGCCCGAGATATCTGTATCGGCTTTACCCCGACCAACAAGTCCATCTAAAAAGTGAGGAACGGTCTTTACCCCGACATTTAACGCACCATTACGACCGGCATTAACTGATGAGCTTTTGCTGGCGCTAACATTTTCTTGTAAGACAATTGTTAATACATCACCAATGTTGCGTGGACGACGATCTTCAAACATCGGTTGATAACCAAAACTAGTCGGTTGGGCAGCCTGATAGATCGAACCGCTGGTATTGACAATATCAGGCATTTTTGGCACGATGCTGGTTTCACCCTCAACCAATGCTTTTTTAGGCAACTGTGCACAACTTAAAAGAAAAAACGCCATGAGAATATAAAGATATTTCACTATATTTATCATGTTATTATCTTTAAAGTTGGTTTAAACGTTGTAGCATTTGGTCCGATGCAGAAATGGCTTTACTGTTAATTTCGTAAGCACGTTGTACTTGAATCATATTAACTAACTCTTCTGCAACATTAACGTTAGACGTTTCGGTATAACCTTGATACAGCAAACCTGCTCCATTTAGTCCCGGTGTGTTTTCCGTTGGTGCACCTGAACTTTCGGTTTCTAAATACAGATTTTCACCCATACTTTCTAGACCAGTATCGTTAATAAACGTATGTAAGGTTAACTGCCCAACTTGTACTTGTGTTGATTGGTTGGCTAATGTCACATTGACCACACCATCGCGTGCAACGGTCATTTTGATAGCATTGGATGGAATGTTGATAGTAGGCTGAATTTCATAACCTGCTGCGGTAACCAATTGACCATTTTGATTGACTTGAAACGCACCATTACGCGTATAAGCTTGAGTACCATCAGGTAATAAAACTTGGAAAAAACCTTGTCCATTAATGGCCACATCACTGCTATTATCCGTTGCTTCTAAATTACCTTGGCTATGAATACGTTCGGTTGCAACAGGACGAACGCCCGTACCAATTTGCAAACCAGAGGGTAATGTTGTTTGCTCAGATGATTGCGCTCCTGGTTGGCGAACAGTTTGATAAAGTAGATCTTCAAATACCGCTCTCTGACGTTTAAAACCACTGGTACTCACGTTGGCTAAATTGTTAGAGATAATATCCATATTCATCTGTTGGGCGGTTAATCCCGTTTTAGCAATCCATAATGATTTAATCATCGCTATTCTTTCCTATGTAAGTGATAAAATTTGATTGGCTTTTTGAGCATTTTCATCAGCAGTCGTGATTTCTTTCATTTGCATTTCAAATTGGCGAGCATGAGAGATTAAATCCACCATAGCGGTAACAGGATTCACATTACTGCCTTCTAAGACCCCTGACATTAATTGGGCTTTTGGATTATCTGGCATTACTGCGCCACGCTCATTTTGTGTTGCTTGCGTTAAATGAAAAAAACCATCATCGCCACGCTCAATTTCTTGTGGCAAAAGATGGACTTTTTTTATTTTACCGACTTGAGCTATCGTGGTCGGTTTATTACCTGCACCTAAAGCAGAAACTGTACCATCACTACTAATACTCACTTGAGATTGTTGTGGTACGGTTAAAACACCATTATCACCTATTAATGGATGGCCTTGAATATAAAGCCCCCCGTTTTCATCAATCTCAATTGCACCATTACGGGTATAACCCTCACGACCATCGGCTAACTGAACAGCGAGCCAATCGTCTTGAGATAGGGCGACATCTAAGTTTCGCCCTGTATAATTAAATGCCCCCATTGTTGAATCGTAGGTTGGTGTGGTTGCAGCAACCATCGTTCGTGTCGGCATATCATTGCCAACTATTGGTACGGCTTTCATTGCAGTTAATTGAGCACGAAATCCCACCGTTGATACATTTGCTAGATTATGTGAGGTAACCGCCTGCTGATTAAGAGTTTGGCTTGCGCCCGACATTGCAGTATAAATAACCCGATCCATAAATAATCCTTAAACTAACGCAAATTAACCAATGTATTAAGTATTTGGTCTTGAGTTTTAATGGTTTGTGAATTCGATTGATAATTACGCTGAGCCACAATCATATTGACCAGTTCTTGACTCATATCAACATTAGACGATTCAACCGCACCACTGGCTAGTGAACCAAACGTCCCACTATTGGCGGAACCTAATACTTCTGCTCCAGAATTAAGCGTTGATCGCCAGTTATTATTGCCTGCTGATTCTAATCCATTGACATTGGCAAAATCAGCCATGGCAATTTGACCTAATAACATGGTTTGTTGGTTAGAATAAATACCATAAATTGTGCCATCATCATTAATACTATAGCCAACTAAATCACCTGCCGCATAACCATCAACGATAGGCGTTTTAACACTACCGAGTTCTTTACCCATATTTTGTTGAGTACTGCTTGCTAATGACAATGTAAAAGTATTATCCGCTGAACCATTTAGACCATTAAGATTGATCGTCATTTCTGGATCACTGATTAATTTGCCAGATGAGTCAAATTCCATTTTTCCTAATGTCTGAAGAGTTGCATTAGGATCGCTGCTATCAAGATAATGAACATCCCATTGGTTATCTGCGGTTTTAACATAGAAAAGCTGAACATTACGTTGATTACCTAAGGAATCATAAGTTGTAATGGTGGTTGAATAATTAAATGTATCCGCATCGGTTGCATTAATCGGTTGTTTTTCTGGGACTTTACTATTTGAATTTAAATTCGTTTGCAAAGAAGCCTTACTGGTTGCTGATGCATTTAACATCTCTTGCGAAATTTTTAATGGTCCCGGTGCCGCACCTTGTTGGATTTGTGGTGGCGTACCTGTTGCTAAATAGCCCGTTAATTTCAATCCATCGGCAGATACGATATTACGCTCAGCATCTAATTGGAACTGACCATTACGGGTATAATAGATTTGACCGCTGCTATCGACTAATCGAAAAAATCCATTACCGGAAATGGCAACATCTAAACTATTATTGGTTGAGGTTGTCGTGCCATCATTAAAATTTTGCAAAACCGATGCAACTTTAACGCCCATTCCAACTTTTGAGCCAGCATAGATATCAGCAAATGAGATACTGGCACTTTTAAAGCCAACCGTTGCAGAATTGGCAATATTATTACCAATAACATCTAATTGTTTTGAAGCGGCATTCATACCACTAATTGCTTGAGAAAACCCCATATGAACTTATTCCCCTTTAAAGAATTTGACGCACTTCGTCAATACTAATTGAACCCAGTATCCCTAAATCTAGTAATACTTTATTGTTAACTTTGCTGTTAATTACTCCGTATACAACTGAGTAAGATAATGGTGTTGATGATACTTTTTGCCCATCGTAGCTGGCATTAATCGAAAACGTGTAGCTACCGTCTGGCGCCTTAGTTCCATCGTTAAGCTCACCATCCCAAGTAAAAGAGCTGACCCCAGCAGGAATCGAACCTAAATCGACCTCACGCACAACATTGCCGTTTTCATCTTTTATAGTAACAACCACTGAATCAGCATCTCGCATAAGTTCAAAGCCAAATGGTGTGGTAACGGTCTCTTTTTCTGTTTCTGACCCTTCGACTGCCGATGTGGCAACCAAAATTTTATTACCGGGAACCATGACACCTTTACCAATCATATTACTTGCATTGACCGATAGACTGTCGTCAATTTGACCAGAAACCATACCCAAAGTCGTATTCAGTCGTTCAATACCCGCTAATGTATTGATTTGAGCAAGTTGTGAGGTTAGCTGGCTGTTGTCCATTGGATTGGTGGGATCTTGATTCTTCATTTGGGCAATAAGTAATGTTAAAAAATTATCTTGTAATTCCTGACTAGAGTTCCCATCAGATGTCCCTTTTCTCACTGGACTGGTCATATTTGATGATTCTGACACTGCTACATTAGAAATACCCATGAATTACGTTCCTCTATTGCCCTAAAGTAAAGGTTTTTAGCATTAAACTTTTTGCTGTATTAATCACTTCTACATTTGCTTGATAGCTACGAGATGCGGATATGGTATTGACCATTTCTGCCACAACATCAACATTTGGTTTTTGAATGTAACCTTTCTCGTCTGCTAAAGGATGATTCGGTTCATAAACTAAATTCATTGGTGCAGGATCTTCAATCACCTGTGATACCTTTACGCCTGCTACGCTATTTTGGTAACCCTTATCATCAACTTGAAAAATCACTTGTTTAGCTCGATAAGCTTGACCTGAAGTACTGGTAATACTATCGGCATTGGCTAAATTGCTGGCACTGACATTCATACGTTGGGTCTGCGCCATTAGTGCTGAACCGGAAATGGTAAAAATAGAAAAACTCATCACAATTATCCTTGCTGTAATACTGACATCACATTTTTAAATTGTTCACTTAAAAAAGTAAGGTTACTTTGATAGTGAATACTATTATCTATAAACGCTGTACGCTCTTGATCCATCTCTACCGTGTTACCATCCGCTGAAGCTTGATAAGGTATTCGATACAGTAGATTTTGATTGATAGTCATTGAATTTGACACTTGAATATGATGATTAGAGGTAGTACGAAGTGCGATATTATTAGCATTACTTTGATTTTTTAAGGCGTTATTTAATTCTGTCTTAAAATCAATATCTCGAGCTTGATAATTAGGTGTATCACTATTAGCTATATTGGCCGCTAATATATTTTGCCGTGTTTCACGCACATTGAGTGCCTGACTGTGAAAATGAACCCAGTTATCCAATTTATCAAACATAAAATCACCCTAATTTTTTTTGATAAAAAAGATTTTAAGTGAAGCTAAAAAAAATCATCCTACAAATAACGGTTAAAATTGTCCTTATTTCAACATTCAGACTTTTCATGCATAAAGTAGAATTTACTTTATAAATAATTTAGAAAAAATAAGAATGATTACAATTGTGAAATTAATAATCGGTATGTTTATGCTATTTAGCTGCCCTATCGTGTTAGCTAACCCGCTTAGCAAACAGGTTAAAGATCTCATCGCGCAGCAATTTAACCATAAACCAGAAGCGATAACCATTGGCTATGCCAAAGATATTCCTAAATTAAGTTGTGACACCCCCACCTTATCTTTACTTAATAAAAATAAGCCATGGGGCAATATGACCATCAGTGTGCAATGTGAAAATAAAAAAAGGTTTATGCAAATTTATGTTGCCGTTAGCGGACATTATCTTATTGCTAAACAACCTATAACGGCAGGCTCCGTTATCACTGAAGATTTGCTAGATTTAAAATTTGGTTGGTTAGATAAACTCCCCTCTTCAGTGATTTTGAATAAATCCGATGCCATTAATCATATTGCTTCACGCAATATCAATCAGAATGAAACCATAAAAACGGCAATACTCCAAAAAATTTGGCTGGTTAAAGTCGGTCAAATGGTTAAGGTTATTATTGATGGCGAAGATTACCAAGTAACGACAAATGGTAAAGCGCTCAATAATGCCATATTAGACGATAAAATCAGTGTTAAACTTAGTTCCGGTAATATTGTTGAGGGGATATTAACAAACCAAGGTGTAATAATTTTCAACAAAAAATACTAATGATTTTTCTATTATTGCCGATAATAGGACTAAACAAATTATATAAAAACGTAAATATGATTAAAGGTACTTTATGAGCATTGATGCAACAAAATCTATTACCGCCATATCAGGACTTATTAGTCGTGATGCAATTACTGAGCAACAAAAAAATCAGACAGCGGTAATACCTGCCCAAAATGATACCAAAGTAAGTGCTAATGTGAACCTATCACAAAATGCAAGGACACTATTACGCACGACCAGCAATGATATTGACGTAAAAAAAATAGAAAAAATAAAACAAGCCATTGCCGATGGTTCATTAGTGATTGATTCACAAAAAATTGCTAAAGAACTTATTGAGCAAATACTACAAAACATTGAAAAATAATGAAAATTTAAGGAATGCAAACATGTTAGAATTAGAGGATATTTTAAATAACGTAACAAAAATGTTACAAACTCTCTCTGAAATTCTGCAAACAGAACAACAAATACTAATTGATAATAAGTTAATCAATCAATTACCTGATATTATCGATAGAAAAAGTCAGTTACTTATTGAGTTAAAATTATTGGATGAAAAACGAGTTAAATTAAGCCAAAAACTGAATATGCAACCACCTTATAGTGAAAATCCAACGGTTGCTGCTCAATGGCAATCAATTACCGATACCACCAAGTTATTGGCAAACATTAATCGTGATAATGGTTTGATTATTGAAAATCGTATGAACATGACAGAACAATCAATTAATTATCTTAAAAATTTAAATAATCCAGCAGTTTATACAAATAATGGCTATCAGCAAACCGAAGTTATTTCATCTAAAAGAGCGAAAGTTTAAAATTAGAAGAAACAAACTATTGATATTGAAAACCATTAAACGAGATAAATACCCCATAAATCATCGCCTTTTCAAAGCAATAATTCTTAAGTAATAAGTTCATACTGTTAACATGCAAAAACGCGTTTAACAGTATAATTTTATTTTCGCCATGGCTAATGATAGTGATCTAGATAAAAGCGAACAACCCACGGATAGCAAAATAAAAAAGGCTAAGGAAAAGGGGCAAATACCACGATCTCGAGAATTAACTTCGCTGTTTATTCTGTTAATCGGTATTTCACTACTTTTAGTAATCGGACCTTATACCATTAATCAATTGATCACCATTATAAAAATGGCGATCAAAGTATCACACTCACCAAAAGATGACTCATTAACCATTTTATATTTAGTTAATTTGGTTACAGCGGGTATTTGGTCTATTGTGCCCATTCTCATAGGGTTGGCCATTACAGCCATATTTGCTCCCCTTGCTATCGGGGGATTACTTTTTAGCCTGCAATCAATTAAACCAAATTTTTCAAAACTTAACCCTATTGCTGGGTTTGGTCGGCTATTTAGCATTAGAATTTTTTCGGAACTACTTAAAAGCGTACTTAAAGTTATATTGATTGCAACAACGGTTGCCCTATTTTTGTTGCATTATTTTCCAAATATACTTTCCTTGCCCAATATGTATTTAAATAATGCATTAACCAATGCAATACAGTTAATCATTATTTGTGGAATATTAAGTGTATTATCTTTAATACCAATGGTGGGATTTGATATTTTTTATCAAATTTGGAGTAATTTAAAAAAATTAAAAATGTCCAAACAAGAGATAAAAGATGAGTTTAAAGAACAAGAAGGTGATCCGCAAATAAAAGGACGCATTCGACAAATGCAACAAGCGGTAGCTAGACGTCGAATGATGAAAGATGTCACTAAAGCCAATGTTATCGTAACTAACCCAACCCACTACGCCGTTGCCCTACAATATGATGAAAAAATCATGGCAGCGCCAAAATTATTGGCGAAAGGTACGGACAAAATTGCGCAACGTATTAAAGAAATAGCAAGCGAACATAATATTCCTTTATTAGAAGCACCGCCATTAGCTCGTGCTTTATATCATCATGGTGAAATTGGCGAAACGATTCCAACCGAGCTCTATACTGCTGTCGCACAAATTTTAGCTTGGGTTTATCAGTTAAAACGTTGGCATAAATATGGTGGTGACAAACCATTAGCGCCGAATAATTTACCTGTACCTGAATCGCTATCCAAAAATAAATAACAGTAATTACTAATTTTATGATTAAATCAAAGCTACAGACATTATTATCATTTAATAATTTAAAAAACGGTCAATATCAAATTTTAGCAGGGCCAATACTTATATTATTGATTCTGTCGATGATGGTATTACCTTTGCCAGCATTTATTTTAGATCTCTTTTTTACATTTAATATTGCCTTATCCATTATTATTTTAATTGTAGCTTTATTCACTAAAAGAGTACTTGATTTTGCGGCATTTCCAACGGTTTTATTATTTGCTACTTTATTGCGCTTATCGCTTAATGTTGCCTCGACGCGAGTAGTATTATTAAAAGGTCATACCGGGAGTGATGCCGCAGGGCGAGTGATTGAAGCGTTCGGCCATTTTTTAGTTGGCGGAAATTTTGCAATTGGTATCGTGGTCTTTATTATTCTGGTCATCATTAACTTCATGGTTATTACCAAAGGTGCGGGGCGAATTGCTGAAGTGGGCGCTCGCTTTGCATTAGATGGTATGCCGGGTAAACAAATGGCCATTGATGCGGATCTTAATGCTGGATTAATCGGTGAAGATGAAGCTAAAGCACGAAGAGCAGAAGTGACCCAAGAAGCCGATTTTTACGGCTCAATGGATGGTGCTAGTAAATTTGTTCGTGGTGATGCTATTGCGGGTTTGCTCATTATGGCAATTACCATTATTGGTGGCTTATTAGTCGGTGTTATGCAACATGGCATGACCTTTGCTGATGCAAGCCACACTTATGTGTTATTAACAATTGGTGATGGCTTAGTTGCACAAATCCCATCATTAATTATTTCAACCGCAGCAGGTGTTATTGTGACTCGAGTCAGCTCACAAGATAGCATCAGTGAGCAAATGCTTAACCAGCTATTTAATAGCCCTAAAGTATTAATTTTAACAGCGGTTGTAATTGGCTTACTTGGATTGATTCCGGGCATGCCCAATATTGTATTTTTAATGTTCACAGGTTTTTTAACCGTACTGGCATGGTGGCTAAACAAACATAAAAGTGCTGAACCGCAAAACACCACAAAAGCCACAGAGATGCCCGCTACTGCACCAGCAAATTTAGAGGCAACGTGGTCAGATGTAAATATTGAAGATATTTTAGCTATGGAAGTCGGATACGGACTTATCCCAATGGTCGATCAAACACAGAACGGCGAATTATTAGGTAAAATTCGTAGTTTACGCAAAAAATTTGCTCAAACACTCGGCTTTTTACCGCCTCAAGTGCATATTCGCGATAATCTTTCATTAGCGCCTTATCAATATAAAATCTTTATCAAAGGCGGTGAGATTGGCAAAGGTGAAATTGTTAATAACAAATGGTTAGCCATTAATCCTGGTAATGTAACTGAAACCATTAAAGGCACACCAACGATTGAACCTGCTTTTGGATTACCTGCTATTTGGATCGATAAAAATGATAAAGAAAATGCGCAGATATTAGGTTATACCGTTGTTGATACCAGTACCATGATTGCAACGCACTTTAATCACTTGTTACAACAATTTGCGAGCGATTTACTTGGTCGATTAGAAACGCAAGAACTACTCGATCGAATTAAGCAAGAAGTACCGAAACTTGTTGAAGATTTTATTCCGGGCGTTATAACCTTAACAACGTTTCATAAAATATTGCAAAATTTGATTGCTGAAAAAGTCTCTATTCGTGATATGCGCACCATTATAGAAACCATTTGTGAGCATGCACCCACTCAGAATGATGCTTACCAATTACTTAGCATGATCAGAATTGCTTTAGGACGCGTCATTACACAACAATGGTTTTCTGATAGTGAGCAAATCAATGTGATCTGTTTAAATATCAATTTAGAACGATTGTTATTACAAACGCTACAAAATACCAGTAATTTCGAGCCCGGGTTAGCAGAACACCTCATTCAACAACTACAACAAGCTCTTCATCAACAAGAAGCAATTGGTGCTCCGCCTGTTTTATTGGTTAATCACTCATTACGAGCAATGCTTGCACAATTTTTAAGACCTAATTTTCCTCAATTAGCGGTATTGTCAAATTTAGAAATTCCGAATAATCGAGAGATCAAAGTAACCTGTCAAATTGGCAGCGAAACGTAATATAACAATAGGACAATTAAAGAGCAGTTTTGCTTGCCATTTTAAACTCTCTATCTCTTTTCAAAGATCGTCCCTTTTTTGAAAAGAGATTGCTTAAACGCGTATTTGGTTAATAAGATATAACTTATTCCACCAACAAAAAAACCGACAACCCACGATAAACTTACTTCATAAAATGCCGCTGCAGAACCAATCAGCATCGCTAAAATAGCAGCAGGGTTATAACCTGCAAACTGGCCTTTATTATCGTATAAGGCATTTATATTAATTTGTTGACGACGTAATAGATAATATTCCACCAATAATATCGCAACAATGGGGCCCAAAAATGCGGAGTAAATGAGAATAAATAACCCTAATCCTTGTGCTGATGTATCTTGCACTAAAATCCAAGGGAAAGAAGCAATCGCTAATAACCCGGTAATTGTTACCGCCAATTTATAATTGGCTTTAGTTAACAGAGTAATCACATAGGCTGGAGGAATAATGTTCGCGACAATATTTACCGCAATGGTGCCTAACACAATAAAAGTTGATACGACCAGAGTGATATAGGCGTTATCGACCACAATTGCAAAGGCTTTCACTGGATTGGAGTTACCTGTGACAGATGCCAACATCACCCCAATCGTAATAATAAATCCATAAGCAATAAAAATTGGTAGAAAATAGAGTAATCCTCTTTTACGATTGCTAAAGCCCGATTTAAGTTCTCGAGAATAATCGGCCGCACTAAGAAAAATTGCGGCATAGTTGCCTAAAAACATCATAATAAAGCCATAAAAAGGCAGTCCCCAAGTTCCTTCCGGTTTTACCCATTTATCCATAATAATAGCTTGATGATTATTGAGTAATAGAATAAAGACATAAATTAATGCACAAATAATAACCACTGAAATTAAGGTTTCAACCCACTTTATGGCATGAAATCCATAGAGCGAGAGGGCGATTTGGAAAAACTGCAAAACAAGAAAACAGATAAATACCTGATTAAATTCGCCATTAGACAATATTTTGATAATCTCATTAAGTGCTGTAGCACCAATCCAGCTTTGAAAGCCATACCAGACAATAGCAGGAATACCACGTAGCAACGATGAGATAATGGCTCCTTTTATTCCAAATGACATACGCAGTTGCACGACATAAGGAATTCCAGTGCGATACCCTAACCGATCATTAAAGACAAAAATTGTGGTAATAATTAATATTGCTATGAATGTTGCAACGAAAGTTTGAAAAATATTCATCGTAGCAACGCCCGCAACGACCAAACTTGCACCTAAAGTCATATTACCCAAATTCATACCATCACCGATCCACATAAACGCATAGGTAAAACAATTCATGGTTCGATCTTTGTTGTCTTTAGGTAGTAATGATCTGTCAATGGTTAGTGAATCAGATGATGACTGCTTTGTGTGATTTTTCATAATCCTATCCCTTAATTACCTGAATTTTTTTATTATGTCTTTATGATTAACGGCGAATAAATGTCCCTCTTGGCGTTAAATCAATACCAGAATCAATCTGATAAATGGTCTTTCCTCGTAACAATGTTTGAATGACTTGTGCACCAATTTCCCTACCCACATAAGGACTAAATTTATTGCGATATTCAAGATCTTGTTCTTTTAATACATAGTGTGAATGCGGTTTTATAAAGATGAGATCGGCATCTTTACCAACTTGAATAGATCCCTTAGTAGGTAAGTTGTATCGTTCAGCTGGATTTTTAGCGATGATATCGGCAAACTGCTTTAATGACATCCCACGTTTTTGTACCGCTTCATCAAAAAAGATATCCACATTATTTTGAACACCAGAAATTCCGCCCCAAGCATCAAACGCATTGGTTTTATTTTTTAAGTCATAAGTACAAGGTGAATGGTCAGATACGGCGGTAATAATGTGTCCAGCAAAAAGGTATTTCCATAATCCGTCTTGAGCTTGCTGATCGCGGATTGGCGGTGAACATTTCGCAATAGGTCCAATCGCATCTAATTGATCGGTAGTGAAATAGAGGTAATGGATACACGTTTCACACGTCACATTCACGCCTTCTTGACGAGCTTTGATCACCTCCTCAACCCCTTCGGGGCAAGCCACATGGCAAATGTGAATCGGGCAACCCGTTTGCTTAGCAAAAAAGATGGCTCGACGAATGGCTTCGACTTCAGTAAATACCGGACGAGTTGCTACATATTGTGATAATTTGCTTTCCCCTCGTGCTTTGGCTTGTTGCCCTAATATATCTGTAATGGCAGCATTTTCTGCATGGATGGCTAACACTTTACCTGTCTTAGCAATTTGGCGCATCCCTTCCCACAATGCATAATCATTTACATTAGCAAAATCACCGTCAAGATTTGGATCGCCACAGGTCGCCATAAAACATTTAAAGGCTGCAACCCCTTGTGCCATTTGTTCGGCAATACCATTATTGGTTAAATTATAAGGAACCAAGCCACCATAAGAAGCAACATCGACATAAAGTTTTCCGTCTCCAGCAGCATATTTTTGACGAAGTGTTTCACCGCTCGTTGTGGCAGGAAGTTGATTAAGTGGCATTTCAACAAAGGTGGTAACCCCCCCTTTTGCACATGCTTTGGTTCCTGTGACATAGCCTTCCCATTCATGACGAACGCCACCAGGTTCACTAATATGCACATGAACATCGACCATACCAGGACTAACAATTAAACCTTGAGCATCAATAGTTTGATCGGCTTGCCCCAAATCAGGACCAACAGCTGCAATTTTGCCGTTTTTTATGGCAATGTCGGTATGTGTTTCACCAGATTCGAGAATGACTATTCCATTTTTTATGATTAAATCGTATTGCATAACAGTTTTCCCTAATTAAATAACAATAAATCAGAAACAGTACAATTAATACAATTATGAAAGATTAATAAGAATATGAATGCAATTAACATGCCAATGAATCAAGTATTAAGCATCACGATTACGGCTTGATAATTCCAATGAGTGATGCACTAAAATGATCCAACGACGGGGGAGCAATATTATTCTTTGCTACATTTTTGGAAATTAGAATAAGATTGGATATTAGAATAGATAAAAGTCATCAAAAACTTTTGATATGTGCGGATTAAATTAATCGCCTTACATATAACATAGCGATTTGATTATAGACTATCTCAATGTAAGGCTTAATAAATAAATTATTCAGCAACAACCGTAAAACGTTGTTTAACATGTTTAGCATTTTCAGCTTCATCAACCATAGCGATAGCATAATCAGCATAGCTAATTTGGCTCTTACCTTGGCTGTTAACCATAAACTGCTCACCACCAGCGGTATAATGACCTGTTCTTGCACCATCAGCAACAAATTCAATCGCTGGGCTTAAGTATGTCCAGTTAACATTGTCACATTTTTTAAGTTCATCTAACGCTTTTGCCATATTCGTTGCTAACGGTTTAAACTCTTCAGGGAATTCTGGAGTATCAACTAAACGAACCGAAAGTTCTGGATTGACATATAAACTACCTGCGCCACCAACAACTAATAATCGGTTAGGTTTACCACTTAAAATATCAGTAAGATGTTTTAAGCTCGTTTGATGTAAAGGTAGTGATTCAGGTGTCCAAGTAGCAAAAGCATCGACAATAACATCAAAAGGTTTTAAATCATCATAAGTTAAATCAAACAGATCTTTAACCAACACATCAGCTTTAGGATCAACTTTAGCATCGGCTTTACGGACAATTGCAGTGACTGCATGACCACGGCTAAGCGCTTCTTTAACGATTAATGAACCTGATTTACCATTTGCACCAATTACAGCTATTTTCATTATTTACTCCTGTCATATTATTTAAGCTAGTATTCAATTTGATTCTAATATTGTCTTATAAACAAAAAAGTCTTTTGCTTAGTGAATGTTTTTAGATTAATATTCAAAGTATCTATTGTAAAGTAGGTACCACTGTGTAACATAGTATCCATTAAGATACTATTATTGAATTTAAAGGAATTATTAGTAATGTCATTAAATGAAAAATTACCACCTTGCCCTGTTGAAACGACATTAATGTTAATGGGTGACAAATGGAAAGTCCTAATTGTTCGAGATTTACTGACTGGCACAAAACGCTTTGGTGAGTTAAAAAAATCACTAAACGGTATATCACAAAAAGTCCTCACTTCACATTTACGCATTATGGAAAAAAATGGCTTAATCACCCGCAAAGTGTATCCTCAAGTGCCACCTAAAGTGGAATATACCTTAACTGAGGTTGGACAGAGCCTAAAGCAAGTACATGATGCGATGTTAGATTGGGGAAGTGTCTATAAATTAAAATATAGTGCGAGAACTAGCATAGCTTAATCTAAATTAGAAAAGGGTATATTTGCCCTTTTTTAAATAAATATGATTATCTATCCAATATTTGGCACCCAAAATAAAACTGATTTGGATTTGGATTTAGCTCTGGCATTAGATTTTTATCACGACCAATAATTATCGTATTTGCAAAAGGGTCTTCTATCGTTGGCAATGCGGTTTCTTTATAATACTCACCAATTAAGGTGTCTTTTAAATTATTTGGAATAATTTTGGTATTGATAGACTTGGCAAATTCATCCATATTACCTTTAACTATAGCTAAAAAGAGTGAGCCACTACCTCCCCAATATTTAATTCATGACTTTGACTGGTTGTGTAAAGTAATACTCTAAATAAATAAGCCCATCTTCATCTAAATTTTTGACAGTGAAATTATGCCGTTTTAGCTTTTGTACTATCTGTATCTCTGGCTCTCTACCATTAATAGCATCGGCTAAAGATAATCAAGTATTTTCAAATTGAGATTCTATGGTGTGATCTTTTTCCATAGCTAACACTGATGTCGATAAATTCAAGGTAAACAGCATGCTAGCTACAAATAAAAATGGCCATTGCATTTTTTACTTTTAATAACCTAAATAACATTTATCAATAATGATTTATTGAGCAAATCTAATTTTTTAAATGATATCTATCAAGAGAATAATTAATTTTAGTATGAAAAATTCTAATGTAATAATTAAATATATTGTTAAAAACCACATTGAGTGCTTTAATTAAAAATGATATACAACAATATATTATTTTTGTTTTCTGTATGAGGGATGAAGTCGTTTTTGCAAACACTTAATAGACATCAATATCGCTATTTTCTTCAATCTATATTACTATGATTTAATTGATTTTCGTATAATGATGTGATTATGAATGAGTTTTCTAACCATTTAACCATTAAAGATATTGCCAAATTGAGTGGCGTGAGCAAGTCAACTGTTTCACGGGTTATTAATCATGATCCTATGGTTAAAGAGACCACCCGTAATAAAGTAATGGCCATCGTTGAGCAGTATCAATTTACGCCATCTAAGTCGGCAAGAGCAATGCGAGGTTATGGAAACAAAGTGATAGGCATTGTTGTTACTCGCCTTGATTCAATGTCAGAAAATCAAGCTGTCCGCACAATGTTACCTATCTTATACCAGTCTGGCTACGATCCTATTATCATTGAAAGTCAATTCAGCGTTGATAAAGTTGAAGAACATTTAACCATGTTAAAAGAGAAGCAAGCAGATGGCGTAATTATTTTTGCTTTTACCGGGCTTGAACCTTCACTATTATCATTCTGGAAAAGTAAAAGTGTCATAATGGCAAGATCGTATCCTGATTTTACCTGTGTTTGCTATGATGATATTGGAGCAGTCACAACGTTACTTGAATATTTACACCAATCAAAGCACCATCAAAAAATCGGTTTTATTGGTATTGAGCAACATGACCAAACAACCGGTGCACTACGTTATCAAGCTTATATGGATTATTGCCAGCAAAATCAAATCAACCCAAATGCCTATTTAGGCAATTTAAGTTATCGTTCTGGCTATGAACTCGCACAATCAATTTTATCACACGCCCCCACAGCCATAATTTGTGCCACTGATGCCATCGCATTGGGCTTGAACAAATATTTACACCAGAATCGATTAGAACATATTACTGTGGCGAGCATTGGCAATAGTGAGCTACTTAATTTTCTTTTTCCTAATACGCTGACGGTTGAGCTTGGTTTTGATAAAGCGGGCACCTATGCAGCTAAAGAATTACTCTGTATGTTACAAAATAGCGCCTTAGCTAAAACCATAACCGTGCCATCCAGATTAATTTTTCAAGAATAAAATAATCCGTTAAAATTCTTTAAGTTAAATAAAAATTTGTGAGTTCAATCACAAATAGGGAACGTTCCCATTTATTATTAATCAAATTCAATTTATGCTTAATAAATATTAAAAAATAGCCAAACTATTGATAGAGCAAAAGCTAATGTTCTAATAACAAGGAGACTTTTATGGCTAAAGATTCAAAAAACCTAACCGAAGCGATAACAAAACTTATCGATTTAATAGGAGGAAAAGAGAATGTTGCCAGTGTTACCCACTGTTTAACACGATTACGGTTTGCTTTGGTCGATCCCAAAGCAGCGAATGTGGATGCCATTGAAGAACTCCCTTTTGTGAAAGGTTGTTTTAACAATGCTGGGCAATTTCAAGTCATTATTGGTACCAACGTTGATAGCTATTACAAATCGTTAATTCAGCAATTAAATTTAGATGAGGCAAGCAAAGAAGAAACAAAAGCAGCAGCTAAAAAGAATATGTCTTTCTTTGAAAGATTTATTTCTAATCTTGCTGAGATATTTGTACCACTATTACCAGCGCTAATTGCTGGCGGTTTATTGCTTGGATTGCGTAACATTATTGGTGAAATGCCAACCATTGATGATAAGCCTCTTATTCAAACTTATGCTTGGTTAGTGCCTATCTATAATATTCTTTGGCTACCTTGTGAAGCTATTTTCCACTTCTTACCGGTAGCAATTTGCTGGTCTACGGTGAAAAAAATGGGTGGATCACCTATTTTAGGAATTGTATTAGGCATCACATTAGTTTCACCACAACTGATGAATGCTTATGATCTTGGTAGCAAAATACCTGAAGTCTGGGATTTTGGTTGGTTTAGCATTGAAAAGGTTGGTTATCAAGCGCAAGTGATCCCCTCTATTTTTGCTGGTTTAGCATTAGGCTGGATTGAAACCCGTTTACGCAAAATCGTACCTGATTATTTGACGTTAGTGATTGTGCCAATTGTTGCATTATTGCTTTCTGTCTTTTTAGCTCACTTCTTGTTAGGTCCTTTCGGTCGTATGTTAGGTAATGGTATTGCCTACATCGTTAAATATTTAATGACGGGTGATTATGCTTTCATTGGATCGGCTATTTTTGGATTCTTCTATTCACCACTCGTGATTACAGGCATTCATCATACCACTTTAGCTATCGATATACAGATGACTGAAAGTATAGGTGGAACACCGATTTGGCCGATTATCGCCTTATCCAATATTGCTCAAGCATCTGCTGTCGTGGGTATTATTTTAGTGAGTAAAAAACATAACGAACGGGAAGTTTCAGTTCCAGCGGCGATTTCCGCTTATTTAGGGGTAACTGAACCGGCAATGTATGGTATTAACTTACGCTATAAATTCCCGATGTTATGTGCCATGATTGGCGCGGCTTTGTCTGGATTGATTTGTGGTTTATTCGGGGTGTTATCTAATGGTATCGGTGTCGGTGGCTTACCGGGTATTTTATCAATAAAACCGATATATTGGTCAATTTATGCCTTAGCAATGCTTGTAGCGATTGTCGTGCCAATCTTGTTAACGGCAACCGTTTATAAAATAAAACTCAAAAAAGGTACATTAGATATTCGGTAATTATCCATTAAACGTTAACCGTTCTTACAACAGAACGGTTAAAAAAAATCTTAAATTAACCATGAAGAGCAGACAATGAATAAAATTGATATCCCTTGGTGGCAAAACGGCACCATTTACCAAATCTATCCAAAAAGCTTTCAAGCCAGCCAAGACAGTTCTACAGGCGATCTGTTAGGTATCATCAGCCGATTAGATTATCTAAAAAAACTCGGCATTAGCGCAATTTGGTTAACGCCAATTTACCCATCACCACAAATTGATAATGGCTATGATGTTGCCGATTATTACGATATTGATCCAGCTTATGGCTCAATGGCGGATTTTGAGTTATTAGTCAAACAGGCGCATGAGCGCGGGATCCGCATTATGATGGATATGGTGTTTAACCATACCTCGACCGAGCATCCATGGTTTAAATCAGCCTTAGATAAATCCAGCCCTTATCGCTCATTTTATATCTGGAAAGATGCTAAAGCTGACGGCAGTGAACCCAATAACTGGCGCTCCAAATTTGGCGGTAAAGCGTGGCAATGGCATGAACAATCAGGGCAGTATTATTTACACTTATTTGCCAAAGAGCAGGCTGACCTTAATTGGGAAAATCCTCAAGTTCGCTTTGAAATTAAAAAAGTGTGTCAGTTTTGGTCAGATAAAGGCGTGGATGCTTTAAGGCTAGATGTGATTAATTTAGTCTCCAAACAGCAAGATTTTGCCGATGATAAAAACGGAGATGGTCGCTGCTTCTACACAGATGGGCCTAAAATTCACGAATTCTTACAAGAAATGAGCCGTGATGCCTTTCAACCTAATGACCTTAAAACCGTGGGTGAAATGTCTTCTACCACGTTAGAAAACTGCTTAAAATATGCCTCGTTAGACGGAAAAGAGCTAACCATGACATTTAATTTTCACCATTTAAAAGTCGATTATCCAAATGGTTATAAATGGGGATTGGCCAAACCTAATTTGCTCGAGTTAAAAAATATTATGGGCGAGTGGCAAAAAGGGATGCATGATAAAGCTTGGAATGCCATTTTCTGGTGTAATCACGACCAACCGCGAATTGTGTCGCGTTTAGGCAATGAAAGCCAATATCACAGAGAATCTGCCAAAATGCTTGCCATGTTGCTATATGGATTACAAGGTACGCCGTATCTTTATCAAGGTGAAGAGATCGGCATGACCAATCCGCATTTTAATAATATTGATCAATATCGTGATGTTGAAAGTCTAAATATCTACCACGAAAAAATAGCCGAAGGTATGGATGAAGCAGAAATTTTAGCAATATTAGCGAGCAAATCACGCGACAACAGCCGAACGCCAATGCAGTGGGATAATAGCTTAAATGCCGGTTTCACTAAGGGTCAACCATGGATTGAAGTGGCAAGTAATTATCAACAAATCAATGTCAAAGCCGCACTTGAAGATCCCGATTCTATCTTTTATTGCTACCAAGCATTAATTAAATTGCGCCAAGAACACCCTATATTCATTTTTGGTGATTACCAAGATTTGACCGCAAATATTACCGATTATTGGTGCTATGTGCGTAGTTGGAATAATCAGAAATTATTGGTGATAGTGAATTTGACCGATAAACAGGTTAAATGGCCATTGCCAAAAGAGTTACTGACACTTAAATGGCAACCACTGTTAAGTAATTATGCAAATAAAACCACAGTTGCATCTGAAATAACATTAAGACCTTATGAAGCGATGTATCTATTAAAAAAGGAATGATTAACCAATCATCCAATTTTTAACAATAGAGAGTTATAAAAGCGTGATCGACAAAAGATCACGCTTTTTAATATCATTATTTTGCCAACATCCAACTGATAAAAATCAGTTCACATCTTTACCCACACTGTAAACACTCTAAAAAGTAAAATTTAGAATAGAATTCACAATGAAACGGTATAGACTCCTGAATATTTTTTACAAGCAGTATGAATCATTAACTCTATTTAAGCTAAAATGCTATCCGTCGGTTTTAACCTCTAACCATGTTTGACGGTAACGTTGGCGACGCTTGACTTGGCAGTAATTTGCCAATGCCGCAAATCCTTGATGCGCCATTAGCCAAATAAAGTAGAGTTGCCACTTAGCTGCAGTATCAACACTAATACCTAACTTCTGATGAATCGTTTTGCAAGATTCACCTTCCATCAATAGATCAATGCAAGGCAACCACAAATGACAATGAGATAACTTATTAAGATGATGTGCTTTTAATGGATTAAACGTACGTCGACATGATCGACACCGAAAATTAAGGCGGTGACCGATACGAACGGTGTTCATCGATGTACAATGGGCACAAGGCATAACAGAGGTATTAAGTAGATCCGTGATCCATGACTTAAAGGCCTGAGCTTGTCGGATCACACCTTTAGGTACAGTCTTTTCAAGATTAAGTATTGTTTGATAAAGGGATGGTTCATGTAATGCGAGCAATTGCCTAATCACATTATTTCGCCTAAGTACAACTCGGGGCGAAAGACCAAGCTCATTGGCAATTAAACTATGAGGCTGAGCAATTAACGTCCATGGTGCAATGTCAATAAACAATGAAAAAGGCTTAAGGCGTTGGCATAACGGACTACTTGCAATTAATTCTGGTAACTGCCTCAAAAATCGATTAGCGACAGAATGCTGCTTAACAGGTAAAATTTCTCGATACATCGTTACCTCCTTATAACGGTACTAAGTCCTGTATAGATTTTATAAATAATAAAATCTAAAAAATGAACAGTTGGTGTTTTTTATACTAATATTTATGGGCTAATTTACCATTATCAAGCGATGGAATTAAATTAGAACCGTTTAACCAGTTTTTTCAAATAACAATTATTATGAAAATAACCTGATTATATGAAATAGACACTTAATTATTAGTAAAGCTAACTTACTTATTTTATTAATAAATTTTCACAAATTTAAGATTGTTTTTTTAAATCTGTTTCATATAATTATAATAAAACTGTTCAAATAAGCAACAAAGGCGTAGTAATGAGTAAGCAAATAGCGATTATTGGTGATATGACCACCACTGGAGGCAGAATTATTTCAGGCTCCGAGGACAGTTTTAATGGAAATCAAAGTATAGCTTGCATTGGCGATTATGCTTCACTCGCCAGCAAGCCATTAATATTGAACAACGAGTAATTAATGGAGATTATGAAACTCTTGTGTATGGTTTCTACTGTGCATGGGCTGTTTCATCGGTATTAAATGAATATGGATTAGACAAGCATTATTTATTTCCTAGCTCTTTAGAAGATGCGGTTAAAGAAATTGAAGAAAAAAAAGGATTATCCAATGAAAACCATTAATCTATTTATCATAGTGTTGTTTAATTTTATCGGAGGATTACTGAGTTACTCGTGGTGTTATCGATTATTTATCAGAAAATACAGCACGCCAGAATTATATTATTTAGTATTTTATGGTGTATGTTATTTCTGCCTTATTCTTATTTCAATCTGGATATTAAATAAAATAAAAAAACCTTTTGGATTGATAAGCATCGGCGTAATTATTGGGATTGTCGTTACTTTTATCTCATGGATGGTTACACCTTTTGTTTTAGGTAATTATCAAGGATCGGCTATAAATATTGAGGCTTTTTTTGGATATTTGCTTATAACTTCACTTATGACCCTCAATTTTATTATCTATCCAGTAATTTTATTAGGTTGTCATTACTCGTTTTTATGGATTGAAAAAACAGTTAAAAAGACTTAAGAGAAAAATTAATCAATGAAAACCATTAATCTATCTATTATAGTGTTGTTTAATTTTATCGGAGGATTACTGAGTTACCAGTGGTGTTATCGATTATTTATTAGAAAATACAGCACGCCTGAATCGCTGTATTTAATATTTTATGGAGTGTGTTACTTCAGTTTTATACTTATTGCATTTTATATATTAAATAAAGTTAATCGGCCTGTTATATTATTGGTTTCAGGTGTTCTCATCGCTGTCTTAATTAGTTTTATTTCATGGATTGTTAATCCATTCATTTTATTTGTTAATGCGGATCAATATTTAGAATTCGATCTCTATGATTTATTTATGTCATCACTTATGACCCTGAATTTTATTATCTATCCAGTAACTTTATTGTGTTGCCATTACTCGTTTTTATGGATTGAAAAAATGGCTAAAAATAGAAACGTTTAGATTTGCTATAAATAACATTGAGCTAAATTTAAATGGAAACAAGGTAATGATTGATATAATCAATCATTAACCTATTATTTTTATCATGATTATCGAGGATAGACTCCTCCATATAATTTATCCTTTCACACACACCACTTGTCGTAGTTGATGCATAATTTCAACCAGTTCACTTTGAGCGGTCATCACCGCATCAATATCTTTATAGGCCATTGGGATTTCGTCGATCACATCAGCATCTTTCCGACATTCAACGTGCGCAGTGGCTTTCATTTGGTCTTCAATAGTGAACATTCTTTTGGCTGCAGATCGGCTCATCACTCGCCCTGCCCCATGAGAACAAGAGCAAAAACTCTCTTCATTCCCTAGTCCGCGAACAATGTAGCTTTTCGCCCCCATCGATCCAGGAATAATCCCTAATTCCCCTTTACGGGCTGATACAGCCCCTTTACGCGTCACAAACACATTTTGCCCAAAATGATGCTCTTTTTGCACATAGTTATGATGACAATTTACAGATTGAATATAACTGGTAAACTCAATATTTAACGTATTTCTAATCGCCATAATAGTGTTATGCATCATAATTTCACGATTTAAACGAGCAAACTCTTGCGCCCAATTTACCGCCATAAGATAATCATCAAAATGTTCAGTCCCTTCAACAAAGTAAGCTAAATCATTATTTGGTAAATATTTATCAATAAAATAAGTCTCCATATCTTTTTTGGCTAATTTAATAAAAAATTCACCGATAGCATTACCGACCCCACGTGAACCACTATGTAACATAATCCACACTTGTTGATTTTCATCTAAACACACTTCAATAAAGTGATTACCGGTTCCTAGTGTTCCTAAATGACAGTAATTATTTGTTTTTAAGAAACACGGATATTTTTCGGTTAATTTCTCAAATCCCGGTAAAAGTTGTTGCCAATATTGATCGACAATTGCTGGCGCATCTTGCCAACTTCCCTGATCTTGACCCATATTTTTAGGCGTTGAACCATGTGGCACGTTTTTTTCAATCGCTAAACGTAAAGGCGCGAGATCATCAGGTAAATCAGACGCAGTTAGTGATGTTTGCACAGCCATCATTCCACAACCAATATCCACCCCAACTGCTGCTGGAATAATAGCGCCCAGAGTAGGAATAACACTCCCAATTGTTGATCCTTTACCCACATGGACATCAGGCATAACGGCAATGTGTTTAAATATAAATGGCAATTGTGCTGTTTTTAGTAATTGTTCTTTGGCTTCTTGCTCGACTGGCACGCCTTTAGTCCACATTTTTACTGGTCTTGAATTTTCATTTTTTATTACTTCATATTGAATCATTTTTATCTTCCTTTTAAATCTGGGTAAAATGCATTGCGCCAGTGGTAATATCTTTATATTGCTTAGATTGCACTAAAGAATGTAACCGTTTATCCGTTCGTTTATGACCAAAATTCTATTGCTACATTGCGCTATGAGCTCTTTAGTGCTGCTATCTTTTATCACCACAAAGTGACTTAATTATTAAATTTAAACCATCTCAACATATCTGAATATGCTTGCTTAGGTATGATTAATATTGCGAAAAGCGTGCCAATAAATGAAAAACCATAACAATTATTTTTTAATTATCTGTTTTTAAACAAAATAAATAATTTTTTTAAATAAAGATAAAAATTATCATAGTATTTTTAATACACATTTTTTATAATTTTATATATCGATTTATAAAAATATATAAAACCATGAAAAAGAATGTCGTATTTGGATTTTTAGGGAATGTATTAGATCAACGTGGTAAAGGAAAACGGCGTTGGAAGAATTGGCGACCGACTATTGATTTATGTCATCAACCGGATATGCCAGTTACTCGATTAGAACTGCTCTATTATCCGAACGATTATGATCTACTTTGTACAATCGTTAAAGATATTAAGATTTTATCGCCTCATATTGAAGTAAACCCCATTGAGGTAAACATTAATGATCCATGGGATTTTGAACAAGTTTATACATTCCTTTTTGATATTTCGAAAAACTACACATTTAATTCAGAACAAGAAGAGTATTATTTGCATATTACAACAGGTACCCATGTTGCGCAGATTTGTTGGTTTTTACTGGCAGAATCCCGCTATTTTCCGGCTAAATTATTACAAATGTCTCCTCCGAAAAAAGAGCCACTGACCGAAAATAATGAAATTGATAAAGACGATCTGATTGCGCTTACCCCTTGCGGGATAATGAGTATTATTGATTTAAATTTAAATCGTTACGATAAAATCCTAACCCGTTTTCAGCAATATGCTCAGCAAGCGACCGAGCTGTTAAAATCGGGCATCGCAACTCGTAACCGACAATTTAATCAGCTTATTGCCGAAATCGAACAAGTGGCGAGCCGTTCTCATGCGCCTATTTTATTATGTGGACCAACGGGCGCGGGTAAATCATTTTTGGCAAAACAGATTTATTTACTCAAACAAACCAATCATCAGGTCAAAGGACAATTTGTTGAAATCAATTGCGCCACGCTACGCGGTGATAGTGCAATGTCAACCTTGTTTGGTCATGTTAAAGGCGCCTTTACGGGAGCCAATCTTGCTCGCACTGGATTACTTAAAAATGCCGATGGTGGCTTACTGTTTTTAGATGAAATTGGCGAGCTGGGACTTGATGAGCAAGCGATGTTATTAAAAGCCATTGAAGAAAAACAATTTTACCCGTTTGGTAGCGACAAACCGATACACAGTGATTTTCAATTAATCGCCGGTACCAATAAAGATCTTAAATCAGCCATTGCCAATGGTGAATTTCGTGAAGATCTGTTTGCTCGAATCAATTTGTGGAGTTATCAACTGCCGGGCTTAGTAGATAGAAAAGAGGATATTGAACCCAATATTGATTTTGAATTGGCGCGCTATGCCAAAGAATATGGCATTATGCCACGCTTTAATCAACAGTCACGCCAAGCTTATCTTAAATTCGCTACCTCACCACAAGCCTTATGGCAAGGTAACTTTCGTGAATTAAACAGCTCAATTATTCGCATGGCAACCTTAGCACCGCAAGCGAACATTACCACTGAACAGGTCGAACAAGAAATTAAACGCCTAAGTCAAAATTGGACTTCTGCACAAAATAGTTATGATGACCTGATACCTAATGAAATTGATGAATTTGACCGTTATCAACTGGAAAAAGTGATCGAAATCTGCCAAAAAAGTAGTAGTTTATCAGAAGCAGGTCGACAATTATTTGCCATATCCCGAACCAAAAAACAACGCAGTAACGATGCTGATCGCTTAAAAAAATATTTAGCTAAATTTGGTCTGAGTTGGGAAAGAATACACAGTAAGAACGGATGATCTAATAAAAAATAATTTATCCGTTTACATTTTAATAAACTTTGGTCTAGAATACGCCCACTTTCCTGAATAGTGCTGCTGCAGGAAACAGTAATTATCTTCTCAAATTGAGAGGACGGTATTTTATTGTTTTCTAGGTGGCTATTATGTCTACATTTACCCGTTTACAAAAACGTTTATCCCGATGTGGGATTGAAACTCATTTTAATAATGATATCTATACATTTAATAAACAAGATATTACAGCACAAGTACTGTTACCCAATCCGTTACCTTTAGAAGAAAAAGCGGTTGAGCAGTTACTTGATTTTGCATCGGTAACAATGCCCAATAGTGACGGCAAAGTTTGCGCTGCAAGGGCTACACCGGACTTTCATCCCGGTGCGATTGCGCCTGTTGGAAGTATCGTTGCCACTACCCCTAATTTAATTATTCCTGCAGCGATAGGCACGGATATTAATTGTGGTATGCGCCTGTTTACGACAGGTTTAAGCCTTAATGAGGTGACTGAACAAAAATCAAAACTCATTGAGCAATTAAAACAGGTGTTATTGCATGATGAGCGCGATGTACCGGTTACACCCACATCTTTTCAAGCGCTCTTTGATGAAGGCCTTACCGCTTGGTTAGAAGCTTTACCGCAACAAGGTTTATGGAATAGTGTCAATTTTGATCGGCTAACGCATGAGATTAGTAAAATTTCTGGCAATGATCTACTTTCAGCCGATAGCCAGTATGCTCCCGAAGCCTTTTTTGAAAAACGAGCAATTATTCGTCCGTCAAGTTTAGGTACAGTAGGTTCAGGTAACCATTTTGTTGAATTACAAATTGTTGATGAAATTATTGATCGCCATGTCGCTTATCAATTAGGTTTAAAGAAAGATGCTATTGTGGTTATGATCCATACTGGATCACGTGATGTCGGTTTTTATATTGGCAAGCGTTGGCAAGATAAAGCCAAAGCATTATGGCCTGCTGATCAAAAATATCCTAAATCAGGTTTATTTGCTTTGACTGACAATCATGCTCAAGAGTATTTGCAAGCGATGGGTGTTGCTGCTCGTTATGCTTGGATAAATCGCATTGTGATCACAGAGCTGGTGCGTAAAACCTTTAACACACTCTTTAAGCAGGATGCGAGTCAATTATTGGTCGATATATCACACAATGTCATTTTTCCTGAAAATGGTATGAATATTCATCGTAAAGGCGCAACACCCGCACATTTAGGTGAAATCGCTTTAATACCCGGATCTATGGGGGATTATTCTTATGTTGCAATCGGAAAAGGTCATCCTGATTGGTTATGGTCTTGCTCGCATGGTGCTGGACGAGCAGAAAAAAGGCAGACGATGCGCAGTAAGAAATTGGCTTCAGATAACTCTTTATTGCCATGGCAATGCGTAACTTTAAAACAAGAGCGACTATTTGAAGAAGCGCCTGCTGCATATAAACCTATTACCCCCGTCATTCAAGCGCAAGAAAACGCTGGTTTGATTCAAACCGCCGTTAAACTTAAACCTTGGATAACGTTTAAAGTATGATATAAAAAAGATTTCAGTTTCTTTAAAAAATTGGGATCTCTATAGAGCATAAATAAAGATAATGGCTGATGTCATTATCTTTATTATTTTAGTTCTAGCATTTCTGATTTGATCTACTATTTTAATCAATCATTAATAACCCGCAGCCAAACCATCACCACGAGGATCGGTTGCCCCCATTAATCGATGATTATCGGCATCCATTAAGATTGCACCGGCATGCCCCATGGTATCGGTATAATCCTCAACGACTTTCACATTATGTCCACGCGATTTAAGAGTATCAATAATATTCTTAGCGACTCGCCCTTCTATTTTAAGATCATTGGATGATGCTCCCCAAGTTCGCCCATGTAACCATCTTGGTGCATTAATGGCATCTTGAGGAGACAAATTAAAATCGACAATTCGCGTGACGATGGCCGCTTGAGTTTGTGGTTGCCCTTCTCCTCCCATAGTGCCATAAACCAGATACGGTGCACCCTCTTTAAATAACATGGCTGGATTTAAGGTATGAAAGGTTCGTTTATTCGGCTCTAAACGATTAATATGATTAGGATCGAGTGAAAAAAAGCTCCCTCTGTTTTGCAGTAAAATTCCGGTATCTTTGGCGACAATTCCTGAACCAAAATCATGATAAATACTCTGAATGATAGAAACCGCATTCCCTTGTGCATCAACAACGCCAAACCAAACCGTATCCCCTTTTGGATCTAATGGTTTAATATCGATACGTGCAGTTTGCATATCAATTTGTTTAGCTTGCTCTTGGCCATGCTGAGAGGATAATAAGAACTCAAGCGGGATAGGGTTAAAATCAGGATCCGTCAAATAGTTATCACGATCGGCAAACGCTTGCTTGGTCGCCTCAATGATTAAATGATAATAATCAGCACTGCCTTCGCCTAATGATTTAACATCAAAATTATTTAATATATTAAGAATCTCTAAAGAAGCCATCCCTTGTGTATTAGGAGGCAAATTATAAGCCGTATACTGCCGATAGTTAACATGAATAGGAGAAACCCATGTTGCTTTATGGTTAGCAAAATCCTCTAAGGTCAACACTCCGCCATGACGCTTTAAATCATCAACAATTTTGTGAGCAATATTGCCACGATAAAATACCGTTGCACCGTCATTGGCAATAGACTTTAATGAAGTTGCTAAATCAGGTTGTTTGAGAATTTCGCCGATTTGATAGACTTCACCATCGTTTTTTAAAAATACTTTTTTAAACTCATCAAAACGCTTAAGATCGCGAAACTCTTTATCCTTAGTATCAATATTGACTGTAGACCAATAATTCAAACTCGGTGAAACGGCAAATCCATGTTCAGCATAATTGATTGCTGAATCAAACAACTTATTCCACGGTAAAGAGTTATTCATACTTTTTGATGCATATTGATAAGCTTCATCCCAACCAGAAACCACGCCAGGGACGGTATTAGCAGCCAAATAACCACGCGACGGAATTTTATCTAACCCTTGTTGCTTATAAAATGCAATCGTCGCCAGACTACCCGATCGCCCGCTGGCGTTTAATCCCTTAATTTCTTTGGTTTTTGAATTATAAATTATCCAAAAATTATCACCGCCAATAGTATTCATTTGTGGATAAACAACCGCTAATGTCGATGCAACCGCAATAGCAGCATCAACCGCATTACCACCTTGATGTAACACATCCAGACCTGCTTGAGTTGCTAAATAATTTGGCGAAGTCACCATAACATTAGTTGTGATCGGATTAAGACATCGAGAAGGCGTCTCACAATATTTACCTGTTTCTGAAAAAGGCAACGGTTCCGCCTGACACAAGCCACTCACGAGCAACATACCTAATAACAGCTTAACTTTATATTTCTTTTCCATTTTAACCATTCCTCATCTATTAATGATAACTAAGGAATGCATTTTTTATGCCAAAAATGATAAACCCAAAATTATTTAAAAAATTACCATGACATATCAATTCATCACCAAAGACGTGAGATCTATCTTCAAGGACAATAAATATTAATTAACTTAATTAAAACAGTCCAATAACACGGAGATTATTAAAAAAATCACAATGAAATGATATAGACTCCTGAATAATTTTTACATGAAATTTCAGGGTACAGCAGAATTTAGTGGAAAATTGAAAATAAAAATCATTTATTGATAATTTTATTGCTGGAATATTAGAAAATATAGTGTTCTAAAATTAATTTATCTAATATTTTATAATTTGTGTTAATTTACTAAAAAAATCATAAAGGTGTGTATTTTACTTTATCACTGTGTAGATTAATAATTTTTATTTAGATCATTCTAAGATTAGAGTATATTTAAGTATACATAAAACTAAGTAAAAATATTTCATAAAATATGTTTATAAACAAAGTAAAAATTAATAATTATAGAAATTTTAGGAATTTTGAGGCCATTTTAAAAAAAATAACTGTAGTAATTGGTGAAAATTGTACAGGTAAGTCTAATTTCTTTTCTGCTTTATCTCTCCCATTAGCGAATAATAGTATTGATTATAACCAAAAAAAACTAAATATATCTGATATTAACAGAGAAAGTATAGTAGAGTTTTTTAATTCAGTTCTTGATAAAGAACCTGAATCTCATCAAATAACGAAGATACCAAAAGTATCAGTCATGCTTCAGTTTGTAGATCCCAAAGACAGTTATGAGAAAGCTATTTTATCAAATTGGCTGATAAAAGATGATAACGAGGATTGTTTTCAAATTCGGTATGATTTTAAACCTAAAGATGATAAAGAATTCCTAAGAGCAGTACATAGTTTATTAAAAGATACAGATAGGAAAAATATAAATTGGTTTACTTTACCTTTAGAATTTTATGATTATCAAATAGTATCAGTAAATAATGAAAGGATTATAAGTTTTAGTGACCTGAAAAATATACAAATTAATCATATTAATGCTGAACGAGATGATTTCTCCGATAAAAATACTATGAAATCAAATAGTATTCTTACTAAATTATTAATCAATAATTTAAATGAAGAAGAAAAAAAACTAATTAATAAAGCATATATAAGTTTTTTTTCTGAAATTGAAAGTACTAAAACATTTGAAAAAATTATTCAACTTGATGAAAATTTTGAAAATATTAAGAACTATTTAAAGCAATTAGAATGTATTCCAAATCTTCCTAATTTAAAAAATATTTTATCAAATATAACATTGAAATATGGAGAAGAATTTCTATATCAAAAAGGTTTAGGTCAAAGAAATTTGATTTATATTTTTATTTTATTTGCTTATTATAAAATAAATCAATCTACTTTTAATTTGTGCTGTATTGAAGAACCAGAAGCCCATTTAAGTGTTAACAATCTTAGGCTTGTTACTGATTTTATTTATAAAAGTGCTGAGAATAATAGCAATTCAAAATTACAAACAATCCTATCTACGCATAATCCAGTTTTAATTAATAAGTTAAAGTTATCAAATGTATTGACTCTTACTGGTGAAAAAGCGATTAATTTATCAAATTCACCTCAAGAGTTATTGAATTATCTAAGAAAGCGTCCAAATTTTGATATTCTTAAATTACTTTTTGCAGATAAGGTTATATTAGTTGAAGGAGTAACTGAAGAAATGTTAATTAATACTTTTTTGACTGCTAAATATTCTCAGTTGAATAATATAGAAGTAATTGCAATCAATCAAAAAGGATTTAAAACTTTTTTGGATATGTGGTTACAACTTAACCATAAAAATAACAGTAAAAAAATTGGTGTTATAAGAGATTTTGATAATCAGCCAAATGCTAAGGAAGAACATCAAAAATATGATACAAATCATGAAAATATTATAGTAAGGACAACACAAAAATATACATTAGAAGATGATTTTGTTGCCACAGATAATAATCTTAACGTATTAAACAAATTTTTTAATAAAAATTTCAATCAGGAAGAAATGTCTGACTTTCTTAAATCAAAAAAAGCAAATTACATACTTGAAATTTGTGATGCTTTACTTCGAGAAAAAGATCAAATAAATCTAAGTTTACCATCTCATATTGACGAAGTAATAAAGGAAATATTATGTTAGAAATTCAAATAGCAGGAGCTGGAGCAGGGAAGACATATAATTTAGCAAAAAATATAATTAACTATCAGAATGATATAAAAGATCATAAAATTATTTATGCTTTAACCTATACAAATGCAGCAGCTGAAAAAATTAATTATGCGATACTAAAAGATCTAGGCTACATTCCAAATAATATAGTTATTGAAACTATTCATAGTTTTTTATTAAATGAGATAATTTATCCATTTTCTCTTTATATTTTAAACCATTATTATAATAATTGTTCGACTATTCCATTAAGTAGAGTGGTTAATTTTAGAGCGCAAACAATTAAAAAATTAGAATCAAAAAATGTTATTCATTCTGAAAAAGTATATCAAATTTCCAAACAAATTATTGATGAAAATAACCATAAAAATAACAGCTCAACAAAGAAAGCTAATGTTAAATATATTCACTCTCTGTTAGCAGCAAAGATCGCAAAAATTTTTATTGATGAAGTACAAGATCTTGATGATGACGCTCTAAAAGTATTCAAAATTATTGCTCAAAAATGTTCTGATGTATATATGATAGGCGATCCCAAACAGGCTATTAAGTATAGTGATGCTTTAAATAATTTTATTTCTGACCTTAATGAAGAAA
Organism: Gilliamella sp. B14448G11; assembly: GCF_016101765.1. NCBI lineage: Bacteria > Pseudomonadati > Pseudomonadota > Gammaproteobacteria > Orbales > Orbaceae > Gilliamella > Gilliamella sp. B14448G11. The sequence goes on from NZ_JACFPX010000002.1 coordinate 77,015, forward strand.
ATTATGTAAAATTTCACCCAGTAAATAATGTAACAATGAGAGTTCCTTCTGAAATATTAAATATTTCTAATCGTTTTTGTTATTCAGATCAAAAACAAATTTCTAATAATAAAAATAAGGGAACATTGAAATATTTAGAATCAAATCATCCGCAATTTAATGAAATTATTAGCAAATATATAAAGAACCATATAGTCTGTATTGATAAAAAACAAGGAAAATATTCAACAAGTAAAAATATAGAGAGATCATTTCCTGATTTTGTTGCTGAAAAAATCAAAGCTCAACCAACTAATTTAAATAAAGACTTATTAGTAAAAGCTGCTTATATTGATTTTTTAGAAAATATATATCAAGGGGATATAAAAAGTGTTATTCGAAACTTAACAAATAAATATCATTTTCAATTAGAAACAAGAGAATATGCAGAATTTGCAAAACTAATATCTCAATTTCAAGAAATTCCTAGGAATATATTTAATATATCAAGTATAGACTCCATAAAAGGACTAGATTCTGACTCATGTGTTATCATTCTTTCTCCAAATATTTATAATTATCTGATACAAAAAAACTTATCCGAAGAAAAAAGATTTAATAAAGAATGGAAAAAAGTTTATGTAGCCTTAACTAGAGCTAAAAGAGAATTAGTAATTGTTTTGGATCACAATTTATTTAAATCTAAACCACTTGAAAAAGTGAGAGCTGAACTTGAAAATTTAGGTTTTATTCCTTATTAACTTTACAATTCAACAATAAAATCATATATATTATTTTTCCCTATTAGTAATTATGGTGAAATAAAAATAATACAATTACCTATAAGGGTTTTAAATCAACAAACAAGCACCATTATCATATTATTTATAAAAATAATTCTTTTTATCAATTCTCAACCAGTAAAAATAAACACCCTCCCCCAACGTTACTGATACACCAATATAAAAAACACAAAAATAACTATCGGTGTATTTGTTTCCAGTAAGAATAGAGAAAGAGTTATTTCTGCAATCATACCGATATATTGAAAGAGTCTTAATAATACAACAATGACTGATTCTAATATTGATTCATTACTATCTACATAAATACACTTTGCAATAGCCCACCACCGATACCACAAAGTAAGAAACTTGTTTATTTATGGATTTAGATTAATTAGTCATAAGATTATTAATAATAGTTAACAAAAAAAGTGGATGTTTGTTCAAACGTATTCTTAAAAAACTTTAATTTTAAACTGTATTAACAATTTAAAATGAAACGGTATAGACTCCTGAATAATTTTTACAAGAATGTAGATTAAAAGATAGATATTTAATGTATGTAATTAGAATCTTATTCTTTTCATCTTAAATAAAGAGTTATCCTGATATTAGTATAATTTTAAACTATTCTTGAAAATGATCATTGTTAAAGCAATCTATTGAGGTTATCTCATTACTTTTGTCTTCAGACATTAACGCCCGTTTAAGTTCTGATGGTCTTAATCCAAAACTTGATAAGCAAGTTCGGCTGAAATGTGCAACGTCGGCAAACCCCTTATCATTAGCCAATGTTGTTAGGTTTGATTTTGACTCAAGACTATTAGTGGCATCTCGTAGCCTTTTCCATAAAAGATAACCCCGAAAATTAATACCTAACTTAGCGCGAAATATGTGTAAAAAATGACTTTCGGAAAGATTAACTTTTGCAGCCAGTTCTTTTGAAGAAATAAGTTTAATCGGTAGTGTGGAAATTATCGATGTTGCCTTAACAATTCGATTATCTTGTTGATAACGACAATCCGTTTTAGAGCCGTGCAACAAATTAGCAATATGCTGAATATCGAATAAGCACTTATTTTTGACAGAATGAATAAAATATTGTGCAAGAATTAAAGATTGTTTTTTAGATATCAGATAAACAGGGTTAACTTTAGTAAAGTCAGATAATAAATTAAAAAATGGTGCTTCAGGCTCAACTAAAAAATTGAGAACGCAAGTTTTGTTGGTATTCAATTTATGAGGAATATTAGATCGAATAATAAAACCAAATCCATGATGATTTTCATCATCGGTTTCAAGGGTGATTAGAATATCATGTAATGATATGGTCAATTGTAAAGAAGGATGGCTATGTTTATCAGTTACGATGTTATAAAAGAAATACAAATTTGCTGTACTTTGCTCATATAATTTAATCAATGAATTATCAGGTAACAAATTAAATACTCCCTTAAATAACTTGACTTAAATACTGTTTATAAAAAATTCACTCATTGTAAATTTGACGTATATTTATCAATATTTTGTATAAATTACCAACACAATACCAGAAAAAATCGTTTAAGTTAATTTAATTATTTTTAATTGATGAACTCACAAACCACACAAGCCTGATTAAACATACAAAGATGATACCGTATAACCAAATGCTCGTTGTAATAACTGAGGTTGAATAACTAGCGTATCAATATGCAGTATAAAGGCTAAACTAATGCAAATTGAAAAAACATTATAAATAATATAGAAGTGCAGAGATAATTACGGGATATATCTCAATTTTAGGAGGATTTAGATTTTTAAATGTGAAAAAAGTATTACAAAATATGAAACAAAAATTGCTTTAAATAAGTTATATCGTGACTATAACCTAAATGCTGGAAAAACGAGTTATATCGATATCTATTTAAGAGTAATCTTTAATCATGTCATACTTAAAGCAATTTCCCTTGTCACCTTACCTTCACCAGCACAGAACTCGCAATCATTAGAGGTTATTCCGCCACATTTTCCGCAAGTAAAAATTTCAAATTCAGATAGTTCTATTTTTTGATTCTCAGGAGTGCTCCCCATATTATGGCATATAGGGCAATCTTGAAAGTTTAAACGTCCAATACCATTACAAAGTTGGCATGTCGTTAATGTTGGGATATCTTCAAGAGAATTAACATACGATAACGTTTTAGATTGAACTTCATCAATAATAGAAATTTTTCTATCAAAAAAACTAAAAATTGCTTTTTCTATTTCAATAAAAGATTCTGTCACAATATCTTTTGTTATCCGTAATAAATTAACATGCTCTTTAATTAATATTTGAATATCTCTTTTTCTATCAGAAAGTAGTCTATCTGGCGTGAAATGAGAAGGATGTCCATCATATTCAATTCCCAATGAGTCTATAAATATTTCCTTATTATTAATAATTCGGTGAATCGTTAATACAAAATCAATAGACCAATCTTGACTTTTAGGATTTATATTTTCAACTTTATAGTGAGGCCTTATATAAACAGCATGACCTTTATAAAAAGTTTTAAACCTAATATCATTCCTAGTGTTTCCTTTTTCCTCAACTAAGCTTATATAGTCAAAAATCGTCATTATACGAACTAAAAAATACACTTCTTCAAATGAAGCTTTCTTCGTTTTTTTTAAGTTAATTACCGCTTCTGTACATCGTCCAGGAATTTTTTTCATAAAAGTATTAAGATACTTTTGTTCATTATTACTCAAATAGTGTTTAGTCATAAATATCAATCTAAAATTTAATTTATATTGATAATGAAATATACGCCGAAAAATTTTAGTTATAAAATGTTAAAAAATCAACAACATAAATTGTAGTAAATAACATATAGAAATTAATTATTAATTTCATCTTCTATTGCCATTAAATTTTCGTAAGCTGATTGATTTCTGTTATTTATTTTATTATCAATATAAACGCTAAGTTTTCAGAAAAATTGTAGTGAAGTATCTTATATCACCTATTTCAAGGACAAGGTCATTTTCTATTTGTTTTAATTCAAATTGTTGAAAATGATCCATGATATCTCGCATTTTATTTAATTAACGGATAAATGGTATATAGGTGTTTTTATTAATATCAACATACAATCCTAAGCTTTCAATCTGTTTTTTAATTTATAGATAGCTTGTTGAACGCTGGGTTGTTCAAGTAGTGGAGTTTCTATAAGCAATGCATTGTTAATGCCAATTTATTCTTAACAATATCTAAATCATTTGTTGTTGCAATGGCAACGTCTTACCGTGCATGGTCAATTTCTTCTTGTGAAATCATTTTGTGTGACCAACGACCTTCTCTACGTTGCAAATCTTGTTTTAGCTAAACAATTGTTTGTATAGCTAAAATTATTTCCCGCATCAACAGATTCCAAGTTAGCAATCACATCATTTTACAGAAAAATTTCCAATACCAAATAAATACACATGTTAAAAATAGTAATTTCTTTTGACGTATTGATTGATACAAAATCAAATCAAAGTCCACAGTATAAAACGGAAAAATAAGAAAGTCTTGTATAAACTAGCTGAATTAGTGCTGAATATTCTATTTAGTTAATAATATTTAAATGAGCAAAATTTATTAAAATTGGATCGAGGCTTGATAAGACAAATAATTGAATAATAAACAATAAAATCAAATATAAAAATTTTTTGTTTTAAATTATGTTAACGATTTAAGATGAAACGGTATAGACTCCTGAATAATTTTTACAAAAATTAGAGAAATCCATCCACTTTAAATATAAGAAAAACATAGTACCCAAAAATCATACTATTTTTATTAATAGATAAATTTCTAATCAAAGAAAATAAAAGTATTAGACATTGTTTTGTAGATGATGACAGGATATATGACTTATATATTAATAAAAAAGTATATTATTGCATTATTGCTTTATGCTATTTTAAAGGATAGGAATTGAATCACTAAAATTGTTATTAGCTTAATCAATTAGATGACTTTTCCAATCAAACCTTTAAACAATTAGTGTTACAGCGGATTAATGTTTTACCAAAAGAAGATAAATTAATATGGGGCATCATAAAGAACTTATTGATGTAATACTAGGAATAGTAAATAGCTTTAACAGCCGAAATAATGATTTACAGGGATACTGGGCATTAGGTGTATTATATCGATTTGCAAAATATAACAATATTCAATCATTAAAATTTGATTTATTAAATCAGATTATTGAACCTGAAAAAGCAAGTTTTCATCAAATTATATCTGAGTACCATTCAAAACTTACCCACTTGTTAAATAAGAAAAAAATGAATTTAAATTGTTTGCAAAGTGCAATAATTACAATTGATTTTGGTCTTTATACAACGCATCACAAAAAGATTAAATATCCTATTGGTGATCCTTATGTGATTATAGGTAGACTAATTGATGATCGAGGAAAGATATTTGAATCAATAACATACGGAAAATGTAGGTCACATAATCCAACACAAGAACAACAAAGTGGGCGAATTGATCAATAATAGATTAGAGTTTATGTTATTGATTCCCTTAACACATAGATCTAATAAAGCTGGTCAACCCAAATTATCGGCTTAATTAACTACAGCTAAATGTTATTAAAATATGCTAAATAATTTTCCGATTTTATAAAACGATAAGATAATTATCAAACTGACTAAGCATAACAAACACTATTGAAGATACTTAAATTCAAAGCATTTAAAATTAAAAAACCAGATTTATTTTACCTTTTGCAATTCACTCGTACTACAGATAAGTTTGGCTTTTATGGCTTGGTTTTTATCATTTGAATAATCCGCCCAGCAGCTTTTCATCGATGAATCGATTTTTTTGACCAATTGGACTTCATTACCATTATAGCTGCAACTAACGTAGCTACCACCTTCATCATAGACCGAGTTGACTTGCCAAGTGATATCATGTTTTTTGTCATCTATAATTCCAATTTCAGGCTTTAACTGAAATAATTTAACCGGTTCATCAGAATAAACACCAAGACTACTGAGCGCAAGGCTACGATCTTTTTTATCCGAAACTTGCCAGCCCTCAGGAATATTTTCAAGCTCAGAATGATCAAATTTGATGTTGACTTTAGCTGGGCAATCAATTTCGTAGCCATTGGCGGTATTGACCGCTCCTAACTAAGTGATTGCAATTAAACTTATACTGACTATTTTGCCTTTCATATTATCAACCCTTCTTAAATCATAATTAATATATTTTTTAATTTTCAATTAATTATATTGATGACTTAAATATAATTTTAATTGGAAGTTGTTTTTTATAACATTATTGCACGGTACTGTAAATCGGGCTGTTTAATCCACTCTTGAGCATCAATGATTGCCAGTTCTCGTGCATCTTTTTGTTTTGTCACAGCTAATACATGATTTGCAGCGTTAGCGGCCAATTCAAAGGCGTCTAGTTGTGATTTGCCATTAACTAAATGGGCAGTGAACAAACTGCAAATTAAATCCCCAACGCCTAATGGACGATAAGGAAAATCATATAATGGTCTGGCAAGATGATAGTTTTGCGATGGTGTAGCTAAAATCATTTCAAACAATTCTGTAGTTTTGCCTGCATGAACTAAGTTTTTGACTAATACGGCTTGGATAGGTTTGTTTTGTAGCTTTTTGATTGCCATTTGTACATCTTCAAACGTCTTAATTTCGATATTCGACAATAATTGCAATTCTAATAAATTGGGTGTGATATAGTCTGCGTGTTTGATAGCCTGCTTAGTAAAAAAATCAATTATATTTTGCGGTAGCGAACTGCCTTTATTAATGTCTCCTCCCATTACGGGATCGCACACATAGATGGCATTTGGGTTATAGTATTTTATTTTTTTTACCGCTTCGAGGATCTCTTCACCCTGTTCGGCAAGGCCGATATATCCTGATATGATGGCATCAATTGAGTTTAGAACGCCGATTTTTTCTAAACTGTTTACTATTCGAGTAATTTGCTGAGCACCCAGTACAATACCATCATAATCAGGATAAACTGTATTACTCGATAGTTGCACTGTGTGGATGGGCATGACTTCAACGCCTTGTAATTGCATGGCTAATGTAGCAACTTTGTTACCCGCATAACCATACACGACATTAGATTGAATTGATAAAACGGTTTTCATAGATAGTTGCCTTTTACTCATCATAATAGTGATATTTGCTTAAAAGATAGATGCTTATAATCGATAGCAATGCTAAACAACAATAAAATAAGGCGAGTGGTAACCAATAAGTCTTGTAGGTATAAATAATGTATGCCCCTATCATTGGGATTAGACTACCAAATATGGCAGCACAACCTTGATAGCTCATCGATAGACCAGTATAGCGAATTCTGGCAGGAAAAATTCGGCTTAAATAACCTGCTATCACACCATAAAAGCCACTGTAGCAAATCACATTTAACGAAATACCAATAATAAAGCTAACTTTAGTTCCTGATTGAATAATCGGGAATAACAAAAAGACTGATGCCATGGCCAAAATGGCTGAAACAATTAAAAAGCGCGTTGCCGAAAACTTTTCTGAAAAATAAGAGATAAACGGCTGAGCAATAAAGTGCACGACTGCTATCCAAAATAACGCATCAACGATAGTCTTTTTTTCAACGCCGAGAGCCATAGTTGTATAACCAATCATTAGCGTATTAGAAAATATGCCACTAAATGACAGCACATTGGCACAAATGGCTAATACCAATATTGGAGTTGCTTGTTTAAACACATCAATAATTGGCGCGGATTCTTTTTCTTTTAGGCTTGCTTGTTTTTTGCATGATTCGATAAATACCGGTGATTCCGTTAAGGTAACCCTAGCGATAAGACCAACAATTAACAAAATAAAACTGGCTAAAAAAGGAATGCGCCAATAGCCATTATTAATTAGCTGATCAATCGGTAAACCAATAATATAAGAAAAAACCAATAATGCTAAAATATTACCCGCAGGGCTACCCCACTGGGCAAACGATGAAAAAAAGTTTTTTAGCCCTTTTGGCGCATGTTCATTCGCCATTAATACGGCTCCGCCCCATTCACCCCCAACAGCAACACCTTGTAAAATTCGTAATGCAACTAACAGTATCGGCGCAATGATTCCCGCTTCTTGATAAGACGGTAATAAACCAACGCACGTTGTCGCAATTCCCATTAACAGTAAAGTAATAATTAACGATTTTTTGCGCCCTAAACGATCACCAATATGACCAAAAAGAATTGCACCTAAAGGGCGTGATAAAAAACCAACTGCAAAGGTGGCAAATGTCCCTAAAACTTGCACAAATTGATTATCAGACGGAAAAAAAAGCTGACCAAAAATTAATACTGATGCTAACGCATAGATATAAAAATCATACCACTCAATTGTGGTACCAATAAAAGCAGCAAAAGCGACTTTTTTAGCAGATGAATTGGGCATAAACAGACCTTGGATAAGTCAATGACTAAAGATAAGTAGGTAATGACAAAGAAACTAACACAAAACCATCAATATCACAATTTGTTATCAGATAAAGGAGAAAACTTATCTAAAAAAGAGAGGTATTAAGACGTAATATAAATCTTATAAAAATATTTCGGTAAAACAGTAATATTTTATATTTTACGATTCCAAATACAAAAGGGTATTAAACTTTATTAATTACAACTTTTAGGCTAGTTATTAATAGCAATGGCTATGTTTTATTAATTAAAAATTAGCTCATTACTATTAATTTACTTGTTCATTATATTTGTTCAATAATAAATTCTTCTAAAGGTGGATATTCTATAATAACACCATCTAACGCCTTATTGTTACTTCGGATAAGTTGGTTTTTTTCCAATAATTCAATAGCTGGTTTAAATAATATATCTTCAATATTCTTGGAATTGATTTTCATAAGCTCAACACTATAAGTCCAACAATTGTTAGGAAGCTCATCGTAAAGAAGAGATAAGACACATTTATTTTCATCATCAATAAAAATAAATTTACCATGATCTTCTTCAAAATATTCACTTTCACTTACTGGGTATCTAAAATATGAATCTCGATGTACCATACTTTCCCAAAAAATAATATGAATTAATGGAAAAGGCTTTTCACTTATTGATTTATCAAAAACCGTTTCGCCACTAAAACATAATTGAAAGTTCAAATAGCCATAAGGTTCTGTTCCTGTTTTGGCATTTATCTTTGAAATCGGAACACTTAAGCTAGTCCACTCACAAAACCAACCGTTGTTAGACTTTTTTGTTGTGTATTTTGTCGAATCTATTTTGTATTGCTTAGCATTTTTGTCAAAATAGGCTTTGATTTTATCTGAAATAGTACTTTTTAACACCTCGACTTCTTCAGTGAATTTTTTGTACTCATTTAATGCATTCGTAATTGCTATACCTTGTGTGCGCGTAATATTATTTTCCATTGTTGACCACTCCAATTAAATGTTAGATGAAGATACATCAGTTCCAATATTTCGAAAATGATAATTAATTTTTAAGTCAGGATCTATTTTGAGGTTTAGATTGGTGAAAGCGTTAAATGTTGTGAGATCTAAACAATCCAAAAAGCTGATTAAATCATCCCCAATATTTCGAAAATGATAATTAATTTTTAAGTCAGAATTTATTTTGAGGTTTAGATGAGTGAAAGAATTAAATGCTCTAAAATCTAAACAATCCAAAAAGCTGATTAAATCATCTAAATAATACTGTAATTTTTGATTATTACTTTGATCCTTAATTTCTTTTATTTTATGTAAAAAATTTAACCACGTTAAACTTTTCCAATTCTTATTTTTACTGGCTTTAATAGCATTAAACGTATCGACATAATTAGCTAAATAGATTAAATAAGATGTTCCACCCTCTTGTGGCGATTTAAAAAACTGCCACTCTCTTTCAATTTGATCTTCTGAAAAAGAATAAGTGCCCCATTTTAACTCAAATATATAAGTTTCCTTTTTGTCATTCACGTCGAAATTGAACACAATATCAGGTTCAGTTCTTCTACGCTCATTATTAAAAGTATCTATTTTAGATGGCCAAAAATCAATATTAGCTTTTATCTGTAAATTGCTATCATCAATTAAATTAGTTTTAATGCCAGCGATAGATGTAATGAAAAAATAAATTTCTTTAGCTTCAAAATAACGTAGTGGACCAAATATTGTGGAGGTAATGATGTCTTCTCGAGGTATTCTAATATTATTTTGCTCTTTTAAAAGATAATGGCATTTTTTCTTAATAACTGCATGTAACACTTTCCAACTCCTTAATATTATCAAACTATCAATAATAGTCTTTCCTTAAATTAATTAGTAACACCGTTAGATAAATTAATGTTAAATATCAGAGTATTAATAATATCAATTTTAATTAAAACGATTATACATTGTATTATGTAGAATAATAATATTAAAAGATTGATTTGTTTAATTTAGATTTATATAAATGATTTTACGGGGGAACTTGAGCTAGGGTTGATCTAACTGTATCCATGACTAATAATGACTTTAGAGGAATCAATGCATCTTAACTGTTTACATTTTTTAATAACGTTATTTCATTAAGATAACTACCTTATTTAGATGGCAATTTATGAATATATCCTGTTTTAAAATCACCTATCCATATCGATAAAGCTAATATAGCAAAAGCAACTTTTTAGTAAAAAAATTAGATCTCAACCTTACGTAACTAAATGATATATATTATTTGGTATTGCGTATTAGTCTATTAATATGAATCCCCAAATAGACCACCTCATCATCGGATATTGAGCTATGATAAGTTTGATCGATGTATTGTTTTGCTTTCTCTGCAATATGCATTGCATAAGGATAAAGCGAGGATATTTGTTCATAAAGATCGTTATTATCTTCTTGTAATTGATTATTGGCATAAAATCGTTCTACAAAAAATTTAATATGGGTAATAAAACGGGTATAGTGAATTGATGAGGTATCTATTGGCACGCCAACGGAATATTTCACCAATTTCACTATTGAATTTATCATTTTGGCATATTGAAACGTATTAAGATTTTGTGTGGTCGTGGTTTGAGCGTTAATGAGATGAAATGCAATATTACTCGCTTCTTCTTCAGGAAAAGTGAGATTATATCTTGCGTTGAGTAACTCAATAGCTTGCTTGGCGATATTAAACTCTTGCGGATAATAATTTTTTATTTCCCAATATAATTTATTGGGTATAAACAGACCTTTTTTAACTCGTTCAACCGCAAAGTAAATATGATCTGTCAGTGTTAAATAAATATTATTATTCAGTTTTCTGTTTAAGTTGTTTTCAGCTAATGTGATTATTTTTCTTGTTAGTAGTAAAAAAAGCAAGACCTAGATAAACAGTAAAATGCAGCTATGCATATACAATTTATTTAAGTCCTGCCTGCTTTACCAGTCACATGCCTGTTTAATTAGCATACAAACATACAATAGATACTGAGTCAATTTTGATTTAGAAGAATTGTGAACTAGATCTCAATCACCATTACAGAATAATTGTTAAGTTAACTAATTGTTTTAATGTATTAAGATATGAAGTAAATAAATTCTAAAAGAATCAATTATGAAGTTAAAAATAAAGGACAGAATATTCAAAATAGAATCTGTCCATTTTACGTTTTGATTGGAGTAGAGGATCTTGGTTATTTAGATATTAATATACTGGTTTGGGTAGAGGATATTCAACACCATTATAATGTAATGTGTATTTTCTTTTTGGTGATTTAGTTATCTGTTCAACACATTCCCCTTCGCTATTTTTTTTACCAATTTCTTTTTGTTCATTATATGAAACAATCAGATCTTTATAATTATTGGTCGTATTGTTTCCTAATAATAAAACAGCATTACGGCTATTGTATTCACCGTCACAATCATTCCATTCACCACTAAAGTTTTTTAACACCAACTTATTAACAACACGATTCAATTTTTCCTTTTGTTGCACATAAAGATTAATTACTTGTTGAGAAATGGGAACATAAGGAGAACCATTTGCAGAATTGGCACGAACACCAAAAGCTCGAGATTCATTATTAAGTTGATAACGAGCCGTATCGATTTCAAAATTATTTAATTCAATAGCATCACTAACAAACGCATTCTGTTGCCAATTATGAGCAATTAATTCACCACTTTGCGTATCCACAAGCAACACATCAAGATCATAAAAAATTGTCCCTTCGATCTCATGAGGAAACGGTAAAACCACAATTGTTTTACTTTCATCAGCAGGCCAGATCTTACAAATTGCCTTATCACTCTCGCGAGAAGAATGGTATTTTTCAAGTAAATAATCAATCCATTTTTCACAGTCAGCACTACTCACCATAGGAAAGCTAAGCGTGATAAGTAGTAGTAATTTTTGGGTGTTTTTCATTGAAACCTTACTTAATTTTATTTATATCATTATTATTTATAATATATTTCGTTCTAATTCTTGATGCTAATTTTAGAATAAATATTTAAGTAAAACCTAACTATACTTATTTTTAACCTCTTTCATCCAACGAGGTAATTCATCTGTTAGTTTCAAATTATGAATAAATAAGTTATCTTTGGTTTCACTTTCTATTTGCGTGATATTTACACTTTTGATTAATTCTTCAAGATAAGGAATAATCTGTGGTTGTGATAAATCAAAATTATTCATTGATTTTTGTAATAATTGCGTATCAAGCCCCCATTTTTTAGCAAATTCACATACCAGAATCATGATTTTATCTGCTTTCCAATTATTAAATGCTTCATCAAAATGAGTTTGATTAGAAAGATTACCTGTTATTAGTTCATTATCAACAAACTCTTTTAGTATTTCTGCTTGCTGATTTTCCCCCATATTACTCAACTCTTGAATTTGTTCATAAATAATACGTAAAGTTTCATTATCAACTTTTTGAATGCCAGATGCATTAGATACTTTTTCTCCAATTAAGTTCAATATATGTGCAGCATCAATTATTTGTGTTCTTGCTAATTTAGTTTTACCAATTAAAGCAGGCACAACAATTGGAGCTATTGGTTTATCTGATTTTTCGGCTAAGTTTCTATATGCACCAACATAATTTAACCAAGTATTTTCTGTCATACCAAAAGCAATATCATCCCATTTAAATTCATAATATTGTTGAACGGTATTAAGTTGATCAGAAGCAATTTTGAAAGCCACTAAAAATGCATTTAACTTTTTACTATCTCGCAATAAACTCTGCCAATCGGTTGGATTGGGTAATGTCAACGAGAGCTCTGCAAAATCATTTGCCAATTTCTCTACCGCAACTTGATAAGTGTCCACAATAGCTTTGCTAGTTTTACCGCCACTGCCATATAATTCTAATGCTCGGTTAACTATCTCTTCAGTAATTCTTGGTAACTGAAAATTGATAATTGTGCCAAATTCTTTACTTGAGTTAAATACACGATTAGTACGTGAATAAGCTTGAATTAATCCTTGTAGTTCTAATGCTCGATCTACATAGAGGGTATTTAATCGTTTTGAGTCGTAACCGGTTAATAGCTGATCTGCCACAATCACTAAATCAATATTTTTAGCATTGCGACCACTTCCTCCCAAAGTTGCTCTCTCGACAATGTCTTCAAAATAAGCTTTTTCACCATGTTTTTTATCGCCAGCAATAAACTTAATTTCGGTAAATTTTGCATAATCCGCAAACATGGTTTTAATTACTTCGGGATCAACATTATCTGGATCATTTTCATTACCAAAGCTAAATGTCATTGCTATATTGATTTTTTGCTGATTATCTTTCAGCTGTTTTTTAAATTCATTATAGTAAGCAATCACTCGTTCTTTATAGGCAACAGTTAAAATAGCATTAAATTGCTGTTGTTGTGATTGAGTTTGCCAATTAGCAATAATTTCTTCAACAACGCGAGGAATATGAGTTTCATCATAATATGCCAAAATATCTTTTTTTACCGCTTGCTTTTCGACTTCTAACTCGCTCCAGCTTTGTACCAAGCGATCAATATCTCGGTCAGACATATCTGGTTTTTCTATTTTTATCCTTTCAATAAGTTTTTCACGGAGATCATCATAACTTTTAAATTCCCCAGTATTAATATAATCGACATGGAAACCGAGCACATTACCATCAGCAATAGCTTCATCTATAGTATATTGATGAAGTTTTGGTCCAAATAATTTTTCAGTGGTATTAATCAATTCACTTTTTTCATTAATTTTGCCTTTGATTTTATTTTCATCAAATAGAGGCGTACCAGTGAAGCCAAAAAATAATCCATTACTTTTAAAGTAACTTATTATATTACCCATCATTTGCCCCATTGTGGTTCGATGGGCTTCGTCGACAATAAAAATTATTTTTTTATTAGTAAGAGTATTATCTTTAGATTCTTCTAGCTCTTTAATTAAACTATTTAATTTAAATGTGGTGGTTACTACAATACCGTTCTTGGCTGATTTAAGATGTTTATGTAATTGGGCGGTATATTTGGTATCATCAACCGAAACGGGTTCATAAGCGGCATAAGCTTTAAAATTGGCACTTGTGCGACTGTCTAATTCACGTCGATCAACTAAAAAAACCACTTTATCAAATCCTGCTCGGGTAGATAAAAATAGTGCCGTTTTAAAACTAGTAATGGTTTTACCAGAGCCAGTAGTATGCCAAACAAATCCGCCATGAGGTTTTTTTTCAGGATTATCTGCCCCAAATGCAGCTTTTTCAACAGCTTGTAAAGCACATACTTGATAAGGTCGCATTAACATATGTCGACGGTTTTCTTCTTCTTTTGCTTCATCAATCACCAAATAATCACCGACCATTTGATGCGCCATTGGAATCACTAAAAATTTTTTCGCTATCTGTTGCCAATGGTTAATGGGTTTATTAAACTCATCCGCCCAATGGAAAACAAACTTCGGATTGAAATCTGCAATAGTTTTTGGTGTTGCAAAATAGCGTGTTTCGATCTCGGATGTGATAACCATCATCTGCGAAAAAGCCATAAAGTTATTGCAATATTCACCATCGCGATAATAACGCTTAAATTGTTCAAATGCTTCGTCTAAATTTTTGTCCGAACGTTTTTGTTCAATATTGATAAGTGGTAATCCATTAATTAATAAAACTATATCAAAACGGTTACCGTTTGGGGTTTGTACTTCGCGGGCAATGTGATAACTAGAATCTCCACCACGTACTTCTGCTTTTTTAAAAATAGTTAAGGTTATTTGTTTGCGTGTAATGTTAGGATGATCGTCGCGGTAGATGCCATCAATTTTACCTTTTGACTCTTCCATGGCTAAAATTTTGGCAGCTTCATAGCTATTATTAATTTGTTGTACTTTTGCCATTACTTGCTTGAATTCATTATCACTTAATTCAATACCTTCAAGCTGGTCAGCATTAAGACGATTAAGTTCTTGGCGCCAATGATTAATTAAATCATCAACTGTAACTTTGTGTTTATTACCATCTAAATAGTCAGGTGCATGCCATTTATTTTTTTCTAGTTCTCTAACAAATTTTTCTTGGAAGACTTTTTCTGACGCGTCTTTACTCACCTGACTCATAACCTAACTCCTTTTATACAAACATTTCATTTAAATAAGCTTGTTTTATATTGTTTAATTTTTCTAATTTACGTTGTTCTAAGGCGATCTTTTGGTCTAACTTCACAAAAAAAGAACTGACTTTATTTTGTTCCTGTAGTGTAGGTTGCTTTAATCTATAATTAGTCAACATAGGTAAACGTAAAGAATCTACTGTTGCTTTTACTGTATATTTTAGAGCATGTTCTTTAAAATCTTTTTGCATTAAATAATAAATAAACTTGCCATCAATATTATTTGAAAAGTTAGATATTTTATATACACGTTGATGGTAATCAAATTTACCATTAATATAGTGGAAAATTTCTCCTAGACGCCCTTCGCCTGGAATTAGTATTGCCTCACCATCAAATAAATATCTATTACTTCTTTCAATATTTTCTGATCTAACAAAAAATGGATATTTACCATATGCTACTGAATCTTGTGCATCACTTTCACCGGTTTTAATTTGGGATATCAGTCCTAAAAAGGTGCTACTCCAGATTTTATCAAAGTTTTTAAATCGTAGTTTAGGCTTTGATTCACCATCACAAGGAAACACGGTTACCACCAATTCTTGCATCATGGCTTGTAGCTCATCTTCAAGTTGCTTTATTTCATCATCAATTGAAGTTAAGGTATCTTGATAACGTTCGTTTAACATTTGTAAGATTTTTAATTCAGCTTTTATCGGTTTTTCAATAAGTTCACTCAATAATGTGGTTGTATTGGCAAACCATTTTTTATACATTAGGGAATCGATTTCTTGATCGGTTAAGTTTATAATCCGTTCTTGTATTTCATCTTTTAGTGCTAATTCATCTGCTTTTACTTTTTTGTTTAAAGAGGCTTTTTCACTGATCAATTTATCGACTTTTTTAAGTAACTTATATTGCTCACTGTTTTTTGGCGTATTTTTTAGCTCTTCTTTTAGCTTTTTATTATCGAATGCATCAAGTGGTTCATCGTCATCATTTTTTTTCAATGATTCATAAAGCGCTTCGTACTCGGCGCTATCTTCTTCCTTACTGGCTTCAATTAGTTCGTTAAGCTCACCTTCAAACATTTGAATTTGATTTTTATTGTGTTCAATTTTTGCTAATTCTTCGGCATAAAGTTCAGAGGCAATTAATTCATTTGGAACAATGCTACCAATAAAACCATCTTGTACTTCACGTTTTTTATCTCCGCTGCCTTTAGTTACCATATTAGGTAGTCGGCTACGACCGGCGGTGTAAAAATCACTTAAAGCTATAATTTCGCTATCATGAAGTAGTGAATTCTGCCAGATTTCGGCAATAATCTGGTAACCATCATAAATATCAATATTATTAAAACTTGTTAATAAAATTTTAATTTCTGCTAACATCTCTTCCATTAAATCATGAATTTTATCTTGATCATTGATAGCAATAATTTGAGGCCAATATTTATCAATGTAAGCTTGTGCTTGCTGGGCTAATTTAGCTGATAGATTGACTAACCGCGAATCATTTAAAATCTTGTCTGTTAATTCAGAAATTTCACAATTTAATTTAACATAGTTAGGTCGTAATGGTTGTAAGGCTGCCTGTAATAAATCGGGGGTTATAGACTGTATCACTGTTAAATTATCAATATTATGTTGTGGAATACCACCGAGCAAATGGCCATCAACATCATGAGCAATTTCATTATCAATCGCTTCGATATAACGAGGAATATTGAGATTATATTCATTTTCAATAATCTCTTGGCGGTCCGCTAAATGGCTATAACCTTTTTCTTCACTACGATTTACATAGGTATCAACAATTTTGGCAATATCTTTTTCTTGAAGAACATTTTGCTTACCAACTTTAATAAATTGGTTTGATGCATCAATAATTAAAATCGGTTCACCTAGTTGCCGATTTTTCTTTAATACCAATATAACAACAGGGATACCCGTATTGGTGAATAAGTTGCTTGGTAGACCAATAACAGTATCAATATAATTTTTCTCAAGTAGTCGTTTGCGGATTTCCCCTTCTGCTGCACCTCGGAATAGAACACCGTGCGGCAATACAATGGTCATTGTACCTGTTTGCCCAAGGTGGAATAGTCCATGTAATAAAAAAGCAAAATCACCTTTTGAATCAGGGGGTAATACACCGGCCACAACGAAACGTGGATCACTTACTTTCAGTCCCGCTCGATTCCAATTTTTGGCAGAGTAGGGAGGGTTCATTACCACGGCATCAAATAGTACGCCTTCATTTGGGCGAGATGGATCTTCTGGCCAGTCATGGGATAATGTATCACCATTTTTGATGGTCATTTTATTTGGTTTAACTTCATGCAGTAATAAATTCATACGAGCAAGATTATAGGTAGCTGTATTTTTTTCTTGACCATAATAGGTGAGTGCTTCTTGTACTTCTCTAGTTAAATGTTTTTTTACTGTTAGTAGTAGAGAACCAGAACCAACGGTTGGATCATAAATAGAGCGAATATTAGATGTTTTAGCTGCTATTTGTGCCATAATTTCGCTAACTTGGCGAGGCGTATAGAACTCGCCAGCTTTTTTGCCTGACTCCATAGCAAACTGACCAATTAGATATTCGTATGCATCCCCGAGTACGTCACCTTTCTGTAATGCGATCATATCTAGATCAGCAAATAATAAAATCAGGGCTTTAATATTTTTGCTTCGTTCATTTAAATTGCTACCCAGTGCTGTATCAGTAAGATCTAATGTGGAGCCAGAAAATAGGTTTTTAAAATCATCTGCATCTGGTGATGTGGAAATTGAACGTTCGAAATAGTTTAAACTGTCGATTACTTTTTGGACTTCAAAATCACCATTATTAATATCTTTTATCCATTTTTGGTAAAGATATTGTGGTAATACATAATAACCAAGTAGTTTTTGGAAAGATGCTTCAAGTAGATCGCCGTTACTTCTCATTGCATCTTCAAAAGCAGTAATTAAATCTGATTCACTTATTTCATCTTTGGTATACATGCCTTTGAATGTGGCTAATGTTTTATCACTTAAAAACTTATAAAACATCAAACCTAACATATAATCTTTATATCGACTAGCATCCATTGATCCACGAAGTTCATTGGCACCATCCCATAATCTATTTTTTATCTCTTCCGACGTTATCACTGCTTACTACCTCTTCAATCGATTTTTGGCATTAAAAATTAATAAATAATTGTTGCCATAACGTTATGTTATATTTTTAGCTATGTTAAGTTATAAAGCATTGTTAATAATCAGTTACTTAATGAAAGGTTTTTCAATTTTAGTGTTATAAAAAGTAATTTATGTTTTTTAATAATTTTAGAATTTATAATAAAGATTTATTCTGCATAAATCATACTTAACCTTATTTTGGTACTTACATCGGTTCTCTTATAAAATAAGATCATCCATAACATCTTTAGTTGAAAAATATGAAGTTTTCCGTTGTGTAATCAAGAAAACTATTCAATCATTTCTAATTCTTCTGTGCTGCAAATAAGTTTAAATTGTGGATATCCAAATTCATTTTTAGATTCGATACTCCAACAGCTTTCCATGGAAGGGTCGATTTTTTTTATTAAGTAGATTCCAGAATAAGAGCAACTAACATAACTATCTTTCTTATCATAGATCGAACCAAGCGTCCATTTGGATTCATATCTATTGCCGTTAATGATTCCTGGCTCTGGCTTTAAAATACCTAAATAAATAGGTTTATCATAATAAACGCCCATACTATCAAGAAAATGAATGAGGTTTTTTTTGTAAGACATTTCCCATCCATCTGGTATATCTTTAATTTCTGGTTGATTGTATTTAACTTCAATTTCAGACGGGCAAACAATTTCATATGCACTGGCAGTGCTAATCATACTTAAACAAATGGAAGCGATGATACATGCGATATTCTTTTTCATTTTCTTATTCCTTATCGTACATCTGTAATATTATTTTATATACTAAACAATTATGCCTTTACTTTATGCGAAATCAAGTATGATATGTTAATTATGGTCTAATAAGTTATTTATAATTTGATGTTTTTAGAATATTGAATAGAGAACATTGAAGCTGATAACTATTTGATTATATTGATTATGTTTTGCAGGCAACCGAGTGATTTGTTTTTTTACTCTATTTTTTTATTATGGGAGTGTTAGAGGGGATTAGTTGTAGTTAATTTTAGATGTTTTTCATTGGTGGTGTTCCTAAATTTTATCCGGTTAATAAACTGTTAAAACGTATTATCTTTTCTATAAAATATTACTTTGAAGCAATTCTGCATAATCATCAAGCACCGCATCCGTCATTCGATCTAAATGTTTTTGTTTACTGAGTTCTTTCAAATTACTATAAGAAATATAGCTACAACTTTCAGATAAAGGACCTTTTTCTAAAAGAGAAAATACTGGCCTTTGAATTTCTTGAAATACTTTTTCTTGTCGATTATCCGGCGCAACAATATGCAAATTAATATTCATATTCGGTTGAAGAGCAAGCAAATCGGCCATTCGTAATAAACCTGAATAAACGGATGTTGTATGTTCAACTTCAAATGCACGAACAATTGAGCGTCCTTTTAACCAAATAACATCAATTTGCTCAATCGTACTTAATGTTGTTTCATCGTAATTAAGAGGCAATCTATCTAACATAGCATCTGTTCCCGTTTCCCATTTTTTGAGAACTCTACTACGATCAGCTTTCGGTAACCAAACTTTAAGTCCCATACGAGCACCCATTTCGGCAAGTAAAGCTTGCATTTTTATAGATTCACGAACATCTTGATTTGGTTGATTGTCCTCTAAACTATCATCATTTTCAGGAACAGAAACTTCTATAATTTTGTCAGTACGATTAACCGTATGAATTTTTAATTTCTTTTGCTCGGTTTCATTTAAAGGGTAAGAGGTGGAATTATTAAATTGCTTTAACAAAATAGTTTTTAGTAATTTACCATCTTTTTCATTAAATTTATTTAAACTATTACGCAGCAAACCTGTCCAAGCACTACTATTTTTATCGTGTGATTTTGTAAAAGAGAGATTTTGCCAAATATCATCAATATGAATAGGGATTGTAGTTGATAATGGTAACCAAATTTTAATTCGAACATGAAAACGTACTATATAAGGATCATCTTTATCTAAAAAGACAGGTGAGCTATCTTGATATGGACCATCAGCAATTTCAAGTAACCCACACCATCGAGATAAACGAGTAATATAACAAATTAAAATATCTCCAGGTTTGAGTTTCTTTGCTAAACCTTCTTGCCGAATTCGAAAACCTGCTATAGTTTTATCTGAATTGGTAAAAGCTTGGTACGTTTCTGGTGAAAATATATTGGTATAGTAAGCCATAACTTCGATCCTATCATATCCCTATTCAAATATTATAATATAACACCAACATTCAAACTATCACTATGTCATTCTGGCTTCAGTATAGTTATTTCACAATACAATTCAGCGGCAATACGTCTGGACATGGTGACTATCATCCCTTTGCCGCTATTTGCATCGGCTTTTAGGCGTTAATTCAAAGTGTTGAACAATGTCAGCAGCAATAGCTTTGATTCGCTCTTTACTACCAATAAGACCTTCTATCCTTACCCATTTAGAACGTTCTTTTTGTGTTTCCAGTAATTGCTCGTCGCTAAATTCATCATCAAATTCTTTAATTAATTGTCGACTATCTTCACTTACGGCAATTTGTGCTAAACGACTTTCATAGAATATTCTTACTGTGGCGCAATCTTCTACAGCTTGTGAAATATCGTAGATATCAACATAATTTGCAAAAACTGCTGGCGTGTTAACATCGACCTTTTCAATAGATGTTCCAGTAAAACCTAAATAGATTGCATTAGGTAACTCATTTCGCATATATTTGGCAAAACCATAAACAGTCCACTTACCGATTATATTTTTTATCATCTTTGACATTGATTTCTTTAGAAGTAAAACCATATTGCTAAAAGTATGCTTTATCGGCAATAACAATGATATATTAATCATTCATAGTTCATTTAAATCTTTTTCCATTTTCTGCAAATATGAAACAATCGGTAAATCAGCCTGCGCCCAATCTAGATCGTTTAATTCATTACTATCTAACCAACAAATCTTATTATGTTCTAAACATATTGGATCATTATCAATTAACTGACAAAGAAAAGCGTTGATTTTAACTGTGCCAAAATCATAATTATGTTCTGTTGTTAATAAATATTTTTTGATCGAGATATTACAACCTAATTCTTCTTTTATTTCACGAATGAGAGCATCTTCTAATTGTTCGCCAGATTCAACTTTTCCACCAGGAAATTCCCATTTATACGCTAAATATTTAGTGTGACCTCGTTGAGTACAAAGAATTTTATTGTTTTTAATAATTACTGCAGCAACAACATTAATAATTTTATTCATTCTTTAAAGCGATTTCTCGCCCTCTTAAATTTGCAATTTTTTTCAATTTATTTATATCATCTATATCTTTAACAATATGCATTTTTCGATGGCAATTAGGACATAGTGCTACTGTATTATCAATTGCATCCTCACCACCTTCAGACAACCAAATAATATGATGGCATTCTAAGTAAGGAATTTTGTCTTTTGTTGTAAATGGTGCCGGATTTTCACAAAGATCACATTTACCGTTAGCTTTACGTTTAATAAATTCTGCTAGTTCAGGACTTCTTATATATTGAGGGGTAAGAACTTCTCGCTTTCCAGGCCTTTTATTTTGATTAATAACTTTATTTAACAATTTATCAATCTTATATTTATGAACCTGATGTTCTTTAGCTTTCGTATAATTAGATAATACTGTTATAGGTAATTTGTTTTCGACAAGCTTGAGTGGAAATATCCATACATTACGTAAAGTTTGATTTACATCTAATTGCTGTGTTTGATAAGGCTCAGCAGCTTTCGTTAGACGACCTAAATAGGTATATTCTTTATCTTTAAATACTTCAAAATAATGTACACTAACATCATTTGATTCAATTTCATTTAGTGTTTTATTTTGCATAAAGTCTAAGCTTTGATCTCCTTTTTGTCCCATTCCAGTATAGTGGAGTATGTCTCCATTCCAACTATCAGAGTATACCGATTCAATATGATTAGTAATAAGAACTAATGTGTTTGTTTTATTAGATTTTCTCATTCCTCCTTGAGGACTACATTTAAATATTTCACATAATTGTTTATTATTTAGGATAACGCCAGGCGTTAGATTTTTTATTTTGTCCATTAGTGTTCTTTCCCTTAGTCCCTAAACACTTCTCTAACATGCCATTCAATAAATCTGTCATGTAAATAATCGCTTTTCATTCGAGGTAGTAAGATGTTTTTGCCGTCGAAATCCCAAAAGAGTTTTTCAACTATGTGGTTTCCATTTACCCCACTTGATACTTTGATTTTTAGATTACAATCAAGCCCGATAGCGCCCATATCGAAAGCGGAATGATGTAATGAACAAAGTGCTAAACCATTATTTACAATGCATGGTCCGCCGTGTTGTTTCCATTTTACGTGAGCAGCTTCAAGGCCGATTGATACTGAGTCATGCCTTAAATCGTAACCGCAGATGGCACATTGATAGTTGTATGCACGTAATACGATTTGTCTGAATTTAGGATCTCGGTATTTATTGGATTCCATTAAATTAAACCCAAATCGATTAATTAAGTTTTCTTGCACACTTTCAGTAAAATGCTGACTTAAAATTTGTCCTGCTAATTGATCAATAATGGTAGGGTTTGTTTTTATCAGTTTATACGTTTGTTCATCAAAACCACCGAGTACTTGGTGTGAAGCAAGGGTTTTACTTGTTGGTTCTTTACTTGGCAAAATTGGATTAGTGCAATTTTCAAAATTAATCAGTTGCCAAAAACCGTCATTTTTCAAACGCCAAAAAGGCATATTGGGATAATAGTGTTTACGTTGAGGACCAAACTGAGCGAGTAAATCATGTAAAGGTTCTTTAATTTCTTTTTCATAATCAAACAAGCGAGCATGGCCTTGCTTATATTGTGCTAATACATAAAGTAATAATAAAGGTTTATGTGGAGCTCGCTGATCGCCTTTTTTCCAGATGGTGATATCGGTAATTTTTTGTTGTAATTGTTTAATATCCATTAATACTCAAAATAAACGTAATAAGTAGAAAAATATTACAAATATTGTATTGTTTTTGTGATCTGCCTCACAAAATTCTGAGTTAGTATGTAAAAATGAATCAATATTTGATAGTTAGATCTAAAAATTATTTTTATCCATTACAAACCTAAACCAATTTATGAATATGCGTAAATCGCATAATGGTATGTAAAATTGATATTTCCTTATTTGTCGATAATCGTTTTTAATTAAGATTAATAAAAATTAGATAGGTAAGGAAACATTATGGCTTTGATCCCTCCTCACGCCAGTGACCAGTTACAACCGCTTCTTGTTAAAGACGATGATCGATTGGCATTACAGCATTATGCAAAAAATCTTCCCGCAATTACGCTATCAAGTCGTGAAGCTGGGGATTTAGTGATGTTAGGAATTGGTGGTTTTACACCGCTGTATGGTTTTATGCGGGAAGAAGATTGGCGCAGTGTTTGCGATAATATGCATTTAGCAAATGGTGTTTTTTGGCCAATTCCTATCACAGTATCCGTGACCGATGCTCAAGCTGATACTTTAAAATTGGGTGATGATATTGCCCTTAAAACACCCGATGGGCAGATAATTGGTATTTTAAATGTTGATAGTATTTATCGACCAGATAAGCAATTTGAAGCGATGCAGGTGTTTACAACAACCGATCAAAATCATCCTGGCGTTGCGATGCTTATGGCTCAGCCACCTGTTAATTTAGGTGGTAAAGTGCGTGTTTTCCATGATAATGGTTTTAAAAAACAATTTGGTCAATATGCATTAACACCACAAGAGACACGAGAACGTTTTAATCAATTAGGTTGGCATAAAATCGCGGCTTTTCAAACTCGTAACCCGATGCATCGTTCACATGAATATTTAGTCAAAACAGTATTAGAGCTTTTTGATGGGGTACTTATCCACTCTCTATTTGGTAATTTGAAAGCAGGTGATGTACCGGCAAATATTCGTCTTAAAGCTATTAATACGCTAATTTATAATTACTTTGTTCCTGATTCTGTTGTTCATTCTGGGTATCCTTTAGATATGCGTTACGCTGGTCCCAAAGAAGCGTTACTGCATGCTCTTTTTAGACAAAACTATGGTTGTAGCCATCTTATTGTCGGTCGCGATCATGCCGGTGTCGGTAATTATTATTCGCCGTTTGCTGCACAAGATATTTTTACCCAATTACGAGATGAAGATTTACTCATTAAACCAATCAAAATTGACTGGACATTTTATTGCCATAAATGTGCAGGTATGGCATCAAGCAAAACTTGCCCACATGACAGTGATGAGCGTGTTCTTATTTCAGGTACCGAGGTAAGACGGCGTTTGCAAACAAAAGAGCCCATACCTGAAACATTTAGTCGACCTGAAGTTGTTGCTGAATTATATCAATGGGCAAACCAGTAATATGCAAAATAAATAATTACTCATCGATAAGTTGATAAGGGGGAAAACCATGCTAGATTTATCCAAAGTGAACCAGAAATTACAAAATCAGTCACCGTTAACCATTATTGAGTGGGCATTAAAGAAGCAACAAGATATTCCAGTCAAAAGTATTATTAGTACCCATTTTGGACCATATGAAGCTGTGTTACTTCATCTTGTTACCCAAGTTGACCCAAATATTCAGGTTGTTTGGGTTGATAATGGTTATGCAACAAATGCGACCTATCGTGTTGCCAATAAAATTACAAAGCAACTTAATCTTAATCTACATATTTTTGTACCGCAACGAACGACAGCTTATTTAAATGTGCGATACGGTGGTTTACCTGAATTAGATACGCCAGAGCATACCGAGTTTACCCAAATTGTCAAAATTGAGCCGTTTAATCGTGCTTTAGCCACACTCAAACCAACGCTGTGGTTTACTGCGCTACGTCGTGAACAATCTGCCTTAAGACAGGAGTTAAATATTGTGACAAAAGCGGGAGATAATTTATTTAAGATTGCCCCACTCCTCGACTGGACAAGTCAAGATATGCAGAACTACATCGAAAAACTTAATTTACCTAATGAGATGGATTATGTCGATCCGACTAAAGGACCACAAGGCAGAGAGTGTGGCTTACATAAAATAACTTTCTGATTTTAGAAATAGATACACATTGGACTTTGCTGATAATCGTTGAGTAAAACAATATTATTAGGATTTAACAGAACATTTTAAGGTTGCTAGGCACTAGCAATTTACCGATAGCTCAAAAGCTATCAGATAAGGGAATCACATGAGCACACAACATTTTCCTTTTAATTGTGATGAATTAAAGAAAATTATTGAAAAATCCAGCGATAAACAGCTTGCTTGGTTGTCTGGATATTTATGGGGAATTGCGGAAAAAAGTTCAAACGAACAAGCGTTACCGAATATCACAACTACCACCAACGTAACGCAAGCTGAGCAAGCGAAAAAAGTTACGATTTTATCAGCATCACAAACAGGTAATGCTCGTCGAGTTGCAAATGAGTTAACTCAAGATATTGAGCGTTTAGGTATTGAAGTGACTCATCTGCCTGCTGGCGAATACAAAGCCAAAAAACTGAGTCAGGAAGAAATTTTAATCTTAATTACTTCAACACAAGGCGAGGGCGAACCACCAGAAGAAGCACTACCACTCTATAAATATCTTTTTGCTGCCAAAGCCCCTAAATTGGCAAATCTACAATTTGCGGTAATGGGTTTAGGTGACTCTTCTTATCCAAAATTCTGTCAAGCTGCTAAAGATTTTGATCAACGATTAGCTGAATTAGATGCTCAGCGTATGTTATTACGCGTTGATGCTGATACGGATTTTCAAACTGTAAGTACCAATTGGCGACAAGCTGTAATTGATAAACTTAGCAGTCTACAACAATCGACTTCAAAATCACTAACAGAAAATAATACTTCAAGCAGTGTCGTTGTTAACAGTAGCCTTTATCACCGCGATAATCCCTTTATTGCACCTGTTAATGTCAATCAAAAAATTACTTCTCGCGATTCGGATCGCGATATCCGTCATATTGAATTCGACCTTACTGGTTCTGATATTAGCTATCAACCGGGCGATGCGTTAGGGGTCTGGTATCAAAATAGCGATGAGCTTGTCGATGAAATTCTTAATATTACCCAGCTTACCGGTGATGAGCTGGTCGAACACAATGGTCAACAAATTACTTTAAAAACAGCTCTGATTGAGCATGTTGAATTGACTCAAAATACACCTGTCATTATTGAGAAATATGCTCAAGCAATTCAAAATCCTGAACTGCTTACCTTAAGCAAAGACAGAGAAACTTTGATTGAAATGAGTCAAACATTACCACTGGTTAATATGCTTAATCGTTATCGAGGCAACCTTACCGCACAAACATTAGTTGGATTGCTTCGACCTCTTACACCTCGTTTTTACTCCATTGCATCAGCGCAAGATGAAGTTGGAGACGAAGTTCATCTTACCGTAAATGTGGTGCGTTATCAGATCGAAGGTAAAACCCGTACTGGCGGTGCATCAAACTTTTTAGCCAATCAAATTGCTGACCAAGATCAGGTCAAAATTTTTGTTGAATATAATGATAACTTTAGATTACCTAATGATACCAATACGCCAATCATCATGATTGCTGCCGGTACTGGCATTGCACCATTTAGAGCTTTTTTACAACAACGTAGTGCTCAATGCGCTACGGGTAAAAATTGGTTATTTTTTGGCAACCCGCATTTTATTTCTGATTTTCTGTATCAAGTGGAGTGGCAAAATTATGTTAAAGAAGGTTTGTTAACGAATATCGATCTTGCGTGGTCACGAGATCAAGCCGAGAAAATATATGTACAAGATAAATTAATTGCTCAAGGCAGTGAGATTTGGCAATGGTTACAACAAGGTGCCTATATCTATGTTTGTGGGGATGCGAAGCGCATGGCAAAAGCAGTTGATTTAGCATTACAACAAATTCTGATGACTCAAGCACAATACAGTCAAGAGCTGGCCATCAACTATCTGGATGAGTTAAGAAGTCAAAAACGCTATCAACGAGATGTTTATTAATACCTAACAACTAATTTTAATTTATTGAGTGATGTAATATGAGCAATGATAAACCTAAAACAGTTACCCTAACTCAAGTGGTAAATTTAACACCTCCGCAAAATGATGTCTCAGATCTACCATTATCAGATTCTGAACGATTTAAACGAGAGAGTAATTATTTGCGCGGCACCATCGTTGACGATTTGAATAATGGTTTAACGGGTGGCTTTAATAGTGATAATTCTCAGCTCATCCGCTTACATGGCATGTATCAGCAAGATGATAGAGATATTCGTAAGGAACGCCAAGAACAAAAACTTGAGCCATTGATCAACATGATGCTACGCTGCCGCCTACCAGGTGGCATTATCACCCCCAAACAGTGGTTAACGATTGATAAATTTGCCACCGAGGCAACAAAGTATGGCAGTATTCGGCTGACTACCCGACAAACATTTCAGTTTCATGGACTGTTTAAACGCAGCCTTAAATCAGCTCATCAACTATTACATAATATAGGACTTGATTCGATTGCCACCGCTGGCGATGTTAATCGTAATGTCTTATGTACTTCAAATCCAGTAGAATCAAAAGTTCATCAACAAGCTTACTACTGGGCAAGCAAAATTTCAGAACATCTTTTACCAAAAACCCATGCTTATA
The DNA here is from genome assembly GCF_016101765.1 of Gilliamella sp. B14448G11. Classification (NCBI taxonomy): domain Bacteria; kingdom Pseudomonadati; phylum Pseudomonadota; class Gammaproteobacteria; order Orbales; family Orbaceae; genus Gilliamella; species Gilliamella sp. B14448G11. The sequence continues at coordinate 105,248 of NZ_JACFPX010000002.1, forward strand.
TTGAAATCTGGCTAGATGGTGAAAAACTACCTACACCCGACAGTGAACCTATTTTAAGTTCAACTTATTTACCGCGTAAATTTAAAACTACGGTGGTTATTCCGCCGATTAATGATGTTGATGTTCATGCCAATGATCTTAGTTTTGTCGCTATCGCCGAAAAAGGTGAATTGATAGGTTTTAATGTGTTAGTTGGCGGTGGTTTGGCAATGACTCATGGAGATAAAACAACCTATCCTCGCAAAGCAGATGATTTTGGTTTTATTCCAGTAGAAAAAGTGCTGACTTTTGCAGAAGCCGTTGTTACCACACAGCGCGATTGGGGCAATCGTCATAATCGCAAAAATGCCAAAACCAAATATACACTTGAGCGAGTCGGTGTGGAAAACTTTAAAAAAGAGGTGGAACTACGCGCAGGCAGTACCTTTTTGACCAGTAAACCTTATAAATTCACTCAAAGAGGTGATCAATTTGGTTGGTATAAAGGTATTGATGATAACTGGCATTTAACACTGTTTATTGAAAATGGACGATTGCTTGATTATCCAAACAAACCATTAAAAACGGGTGTTGCTGAGATTGCTAAAATTCATCAAGGTGATTTACGCATTACCGCTAATCAAAATCTGATTATTGCTAATGTGCCGGAACAACAAAAAGAAGCCATTGAAAAAATTGCCAGAGAGTATGGACTGCTTGACGATACAGTCACATTACAACGTAAGTATTCCATGGCATGTGTTTCTTACCCAACTTGTCCTCTTGCTATGGCCGAAGCCGAACGTTTTTTGCCGACGTTTGTCACTCAAATCGAGCAGATGTTAACTCAGCATCACTTATCCGATGATTATATTATTTTACGAGTGACAGGTTGTCCTAATGGGTGTGCAAGAGCGATGTTGGCCGAAGTAGGCATGGTGGGTAAGGCGCCCGGTCGCTATAATTTATATCTTGGTGGTAATCGAGAAGGGACACGAATTCCACGTTTATATAAAGAAAACGTAAGTGTTGATGAAATTTTATTAGCGCTTGAACCATTAATTGAAGCTTGGTCAATTCATCGCAATAAAGACGAAGGTTTTGGCGATTTTGTTATCCGTCATGAAATTGTCAAACCAGTAATAAATTCAGCAATTGATTTTTATCAGGTCGTTAATTAAAGATCATCTACAGGTTTGTAGAACCTTATGACGTGCTTATTTGCTGATAAAAAACATATATAGCAATAAGGCATATGGTTATTACTTAATCATATTTGTCTTTTTTATATGTTCTTTTATACTTAAGTGAGTTATTAAACTATCTAATTTTATCAATAAAATTAATAACAAACATAATTAATAAATTAGATAACCTGCCTATAACCAGTTTGATAACAGTGTTTATGCTGGGTGGCGATCCGTTGTTTTAAATAATTCACTTTTTAGTACATGTTATTAATTATATACAGCAAATTATTTTAAATTAATGCAATACAATTATATCGATGGGAATAAAGTAATTTTTTCTTGGAAGATCGCTATCATGAACATACAACAATTAAGAATTATTCGAGAAGCAGCGCGTTGTAATTATAATCTAACCGAAGTAGCAAATACTTTATACACCTCCCAATCTGGAGTAAGTCGACATATTAAAGAGTTAGAAGAAGAACTCAATATTGATCTTTTTATCCGCCAAGGAAAACGCCTAATTAACATGACTGAACCAGGATTAGAACTGGTTGTGATTGCAGAACGAATTTTAAATGAAATTAATAATATACACCGTTTATCGACCATTTTTTCAAATGCGGATGAAGGATCTTTAGTAATCGCAACAACCCACTCACAAGCTCGTTATATCCTCCCTAACATTATAAAATCATTTAGAGTACTTTTCCCGAAAGTCCATATTATTATCAATCAAGGCTCATCAAGTGAGATTATTGCCCAGCTTCTTTCTGGCGAGGCTGATATTGGTATTGATAATGAAAGAGTTGATAACAGCTCTCTTGCTACCTACCCTTTTTATCGTTGGCATTATTCGATTGTAACACCGAAAGATCATCCTTTAACCAAAGCCGACAAAGTAACATTAGATATGTTGCAACCCTTACCCATAATTACTTATCGACAAGGGATCTTTCCTCGCAAAAGCATCGATAAAGCATTTTCAGCGATAGGATTGGCACCTAATATATCATTGAACGTTCAAGAGCCTGATGTTATAAAAACCTACGTTGAATTAGGTTTAGGAATTGGTATTTTAGGCAATAAAATGTATAACCCTGAATATGATGTAAACTTGGTTCAACTTGATGCAAAACATCTGTTTGAATCACATGTTACTTGGCTTGGCTTAAAGCGTCATAAATTACAACGTAATTATATTTGGCGTTTTATTCAATTATGCAATCAGGAGCTTTCATTGGAAGATATTAAAAATCATGCTCTGTTTGATCAGACTCATTCCAAAATGCCTGATTATCAAATTTAATTTATATGAATAAAACGATACGCATTAAATCATAAACTCAAACAATTCATCTTGTACAAAGATATTTACAAGTATCGGTTGCCAATAGATATTGTCGCCCAATTCAACTTGCTGTTGTTCATATTGACGATAACTTACCGAAACATCAATATGCTTTGGTTGTCCTGCTACCGCAATTTCTAAAAAAACCGTTGGCCCAGCGGTGTGGATGCGCACGACTTGTCCTTGGATATCATTCTTTCTGGCCGTTTTAGCAATACTGATTTCATGAGGTCGAACATAAGCGATAGCTGACTGATCAGCCCAGTTCCCTTGCTCTTTCATATCTTTTCGGAAATCACCAATAATTAAGGTATTATTTTCAATGTAACCATGTAATAGATTGACGTCCCCTAAAAAATGCGCAACAAATGCTGTTTTTGGTTGTTTATAGACTTCTGCTGGTGTGCCTATTTGCTCTATTTGACCTTGGTTCATTAAAATTATTTTATCGGCAACTTCTAACGCCTCTTCTTGATCATGCGTAACAAAGAGACTAGTGACATTCAGTTCATGATGAAAATCACGCAACCAGCGTCTTAAATCTTTACGAACTTTGGCATCTAAGGCACTAAAAGGTTCATCAAGCAACAAAACATTAGGTTTTGATGCCAACGCTCGTGCTAAAGCAACTCGCTGTCGTTGTCCTCCAGATAGCTGGTCAGGATAACGTTTAGCAAAATTTTCTAGCTGAACTAATCCAAGTAACTGATTAACCCGCTCATTAATCGCGGTTTTGCTCAGTCGTATTGATCTTGGTTTCATTTTCAATCCAAATGCCACATTTTCTGCCACATTCATATGGCGAAAAAGTGCGTAATTTTGGAACACAAATCCAATATCTCGTTGTTTAGCGCTCAGCGGTGTTACATCAGTATCGGCAAAATAGATTTTACCTGAGCTAGCTGTTTCTAAACCCGCTATAATGCGTAGTAATGTGGTTTTGCCACAACCTGAAGGACCTAAGAGTGCAACTAATTGGCCTTGTTTTATACTAAAGTTAATATTTTTTAAGGCATCGAAGTTTTTAAAACTTTTATTAATATTCTGTAGTGTAATACCCATAGCTACCCCTTAGTGACCTATATAAAGTTCATTAACTAAGCGTCGTTCAATCCATTGACGAATCAATAGTAAAGTAAGCGACATAATTAATAGCAAAATCGCAACACTAAATGCGGCAACAATATTGTATTCATTGTATAAAATCTCTACATGTAAGGGTAACGTATTGGTGTAACCACGAATATGTCCAGAAACAACAGATACCGCGCCAAACTCACCGAGTGAGCGAGCAGTGCAAAGAACAACACCATGCATCAATGCCCATTTGATATTTGGTAATGTGATATGGAAAAAAATTTGCCAACCATTTGCGCCAAGAACACTGGCGGCCTCTTCTTCATGGGCTCCTTGCGCCATCATTATTGGAATCAATTCCCTTGCGACAAAAGGAACAGAAACAAAAATGGTTGCTAAGATAATACCGGGAATGGCATAAATTATTTGGATATTCCATGCCTGTAAAAAGGGATAAAATGCACTTTGTGCACCAAATAGCAATACATAGATTAAACCCGCAACAATGGGAGAGATAGAGAACGGTAAATCAATTAAGGTCATTAATATCTGTTTACCTTTAAACTGATATTTAGTGATGACCCAAACAGCACACACACCAAATATGACATTTAAAGGCACCGCCACTCCAACAGCAATAAGTGTCAATTTAAAAGCCGCTAAGGTATCTGATTCAGTGATCACCTGCCAAAAAGCCGTTATCCCATTGGCAAGCCCCTGTGCCAACACTATCAAGAGCGGTAAAAATAACAAAATTAAAAACAATAATATCGCTAGTAGTATTAAGAATAACTGCACACTGGTCAGTGCTTGTTTTTTATCGGTTATTGGGTTTGTTGGCAATATTGGCATAAATTTACCTATAGTCAGTTATTTTTATTAATATTACGGTTAAGTCTTCGCTGTAATGTGTTCATTAAAAATAATAGTATAAAAGCGATCAATAACATGGTTATGCCTATGGCGGCAGCAGCATCATAAGCATATTGATCAAGCTTCGAGACAATCAATAACGGCAAGATTTCTGTTTTAAATGGAATATTTCCAGCAATAAAGACTACCGAACCATACTCACCAATAGCACGAGCAAAAGCGAGCGTAAATCCAGTTAGCCAAGCAGGTAAAATAGCGGGTAAAATAATATGCATAAAAATTTGCCTTGGTGATGCGCCAAGCAGACTGGCAGCCTCTTCCTGTTCGCGTGGCAAGTCAGCCATTACAGGTTGTAAAGTGCGGACAACAAACGGCAGCGTGACAAATAAGAGTGCTAAGGTAATACCAATTGGCGTATAAGCGATCTTAAAACTAAACCAATAGCCAATAGGGCCGTTTTGAGCATAAATTGCGGTTAAAGCAATACCCGCTACCGCAGTTGGCAAAGCAAATGGGATATCGATACAGATATCCATTATTTTGCGTCCTGAAAAACGATAACGTACCAGCACCCAAGCTAACAATAAACCAATAAAACTGTTTAAACCCGCACTTATCAATGCGGTACTTAATGAAAGCATTAGCGCTAATAAAAATTGTTTACTGATTAATAACTTTTCCCATTCATGAAAAGATAATTTAGTTGAATAGATGAACAAGCCTAATAGCGGAATAAGAACAATCAAACTAAGAAAGGTTAAAGTATAACCCAACGTTAAGTTAAATCCGGGTATATTCCGTTGTTGTTTAAAGCTTGCCACTTTCATAACTTATACCTTTAGAACTTATACTTTTAGAATTTGCACCTTTATAAGGTAGGGTTAAGTGATAGCAACACATAACCATAATAAGCAATGCCTAGTTTATCTCAGCATAAATTGCATCAAAGATTGCACCATCACTAAAAAAGGCTTTTTGTACTTTCTGCCAACCACCAAAAAAATCATTAACGGTTACTAATTTAATTTCAGGAAACTGCTTAGCATATTGTTTAAGGATTTCAGGATTTACCGGTCGATAGAAATGCTGAGCAATAATATGTTGTGCAGGTTCACTATATAAGTACTCTAAATAGGCTTGCGCTTGCTTACGTGTACCTTTGCTGTCTACTACTTTATCCACTAAGGCGACGGTTGGCTCAGCTAAAATCGATAATGACGGCATGATGATTTCTAACTGATCACCACCTTGCTCTTTTAACGCTAAATAAGCTTCATTTTCCCAAGCAATCAATACATCACCTAAACCTCGCTGCACAAAACTAATGGTTGCCCCTCTAGCGCCAGTGTCTAATACCGGTACATGTTGATATAATTTAGTTACAAATGTTCGTGCTTGTTCATCATTACCGTAAGTACTTCGAGCATAAGCCCAAGCAGCTAAAAAATTCCAACGCGCCCCGCCTGATGTTTTGGGATTGGGTGTTATTACTTCAATATCATCTTTAATTAAATCACTCCAATCATGAATCTGTTTTGGGTTACCTTTGCGGACTAGAAATACAATCGTTGAATTATAAGGCGCACTATTATTTGGCAATCGACTTTGCCATTCAGGTGATATATTAGTCTGATAACGATTTAACGCATCAATATCACTCGCTAAAGCAAGAGTCACAACATCCGCTTGCAAACCATCAATCACTGAACGCGCTTGCTTACCAGAGCCTCCGTGCGAATTTTTTATAGTCAGCGTTTCACCTGTCTGCTGTTGCCAGTACTCAATAAAGGTCTGATTATAGGTTTTATAAAACTCACGAGTTGGATCATAAGAGACATTAAGCAATTCAACACTATAGGCTTGCCTCATAAAAGTACATATTGCGAATAAAATTAAGCTAATACTTAACCAATATTGTTTGCGAACGATAGGTGATTTTTTCACTTGATACCTCATACTATTAAAGACATTAGCTTTTTTAATAGGAATACTAAGATTAGACCAAATTATCGAAAGATGCGAAAACGATTATTTTGCATTAGGTTATAACAAAAATAGATATACTAAGTAAGAAGATTTAAATTTAGGGTTGGGTCTTATTCAAGATTATATAATATGTGGATTTTATGGATGAGTGGTTTTATCTTTGCATTACATCAATAATTTATTTTAATAAAAGAAACCACGGATGGAATTTACTGATGGCTAAAAATTAGTTGTGTTTGTTTTTTTAACATTTTAAGTAAGAATGGTAGTTTTAATACAGAAAGCCCATTAAAATGTAATCCCCCCAACGATGGCATAACCTCTTTTATCCTCAGTTATTTTAATAGCTTTATTTATATGTTTCTTTTTTTGAACTATACAAAATAATGTCATAACTATTAATTTTATTTTAAAAAATTATATTAAAATGTGATCGATATCGCTTAAGATCAGGCTCAATACCACCATATTTTGTTTTTGGTAAGAAAGTATTATTACCATCTAAATCGCAATACAGTCAGTCAATTATTTGATTACTATTTTCTCCATTTAAAGTAATGTTTATACCCCAATTTAAATTCTGCCATTATCTGTCCACTTTGATATCAATATTATTTTTTCCTAGGGTTGTTCGTAAGGGAAAGATTTGCCGACTAAGTCATACTCCTGCTCTATTTTGGCAAGCTCTTCAAGTGATTCAGCTCGTGAGGCTTTATCAATACCCTCTGGCCAGTTAAACTCAGGCGCAAAGCAGTTAAATAATCGACCCAGCCAAAAGCGCCGCCTGATTTTGCCTTTGTAATTCATCCCCTCCATACCATTCATATAACACAGTAACCAGCGCCATTCGCTTTTATGAACGTAATTGGCATTATCCCATAAGCTAAAGTAATCTATCAGGGTATCGGTTTGTCGGTCGATCACTGCCGCAAAAATCTCCTGCTGAAAAAAGAAGCCGTGACGCGAAACCATTCCGTCAATTGATTGCCAGTCATAGATTTTTATAACAGGTTTATAAAGCTTTCTTATTTCCCTTAAAGGAAAATAATAAAGTCGTTTACTTAACATTGGCTCGTACACATAAACTTTGCCGGTTTTACGGTTAAAACGTACCGGGTAGTCGGCTGGCCAAATAATGACTTTTGTTAGTTGTGATAAGAATAACCAGAATGTGAGTAGAGAAAGAATAATCAATCCTAAAGAACATGAAATACCACTATATATACGATAAGGATTAATATTTTGAAATAACGATAGTCCAGAATAAAAAATTAATCCCCCTCCCACACATCCAACTAACTTTACTACCATATCTAAAGTACGATCAAATTGGTCATCAGTGCGTCCTATTTCGATAAGCGTATCATTGCCAAAACGAAGATTGGTTAAGTCATCGTCTTTATCTATTGGTTTAAATTTTGCTAAGTCTTTCGGATAATATTTATACCCTAATTTAAATTCTGCCATTATCTGTCCACTTTGATATCAATATTATTTTTTCCTAGGGTTGTTCGTAAGGGTAATGTTTGCCGACTAAATCATACTCCTGCTCTATTTTGGCAAGCTCTTCAAGTGATTCAGCTCGTGAAGCTTTATCAATACCCTCTGGCCAGTTAAATTCAGGCGTAAAGCAGTTAAATAATCGACCCAGCCAAAAGCGCCCCCTGATTTTGCCTTTATAATTCATCCCCTCCATACCATTCATATAACACAGTAACCAGCGCCATTCGCTTTTATGGACGTAATTGGCATTAAACCATAAACTAAAGTAATCTATCAGGGTATCGGTTTGTCGGTCGATCACTGCCGCAAAAATCTCCTGCTGAAAGAAGCCGTGACGTGAAACCATTCAGTCAATTGATTGCCAGTCATAAACTTTTATAACGGGTTTATAAAGCTTTCTTATTTCCCTTAAAGGAAAATAATAAAGTCGTTTACTTAACATTGGCTCGTACACATAGACTTTGCCGGTTTTACGGTTAAAACGTACCGGATATTCGGTAGGCCAAATAATGACTTTTGCCAATTGCATTAAACATAGAAATAATGCAAGCAAAGAAAATAGAATAAATCCTAATGAAAATGCTAATCCACTATATATATGATAAGGATTAATATCGAGAAAAAGCTGTATTCCAATATAAAGGGCTAAAATAAACACTCCACATCCACTTAGTTTTACAATCATCTCTAAGGTACGACCAAATTGGTCATCAGTGCGTCCTATTTCGATAAGCGTATTATTGCCAAAACGAAGATTGGTTAAGTCATCGTCTTTATCTACTGGTTTAAATTTTGCTAAGTCTTTAGGATAATGTTTATACCCCAATTTAAATTCTGCCATTATTTGTCCACTTTGATATCAATATTATTTTTTCCTAGGGTTGTTCGTAAGGATAAGATTTGCCGACTAAATCATACTCCTGCTCTATTTTGGCAAGCTCTTCAAGGGATTCAGCTCGTGAGGCTTTATCAATACCCTCTGGCCAGTTAAATTCAGGCGCAAAGCAGTTAAATAATCGACCCAGCCAAAAGCGTCCCCTGATTTTGCCTTTATAATTCATCCCCTCCATACCATTCATATAACACAATAACCAGCGCCATTCGCTTTTATGGACGTAATTGGCATTATCCCATAAACTAAAGTAATCTATCAGGGTATCGGTTTGTCGGTCGATCACTGCCGCAAAAATCTCCTGCCGCAAAAAGAAGCCATTACGCGTTACCATTCCGTCAATTGATTGCCAGTCATAAACTTTTATAACGGGTTTATAAAGCTTTCTTATCTCCCTTAAGGGAAAATAATAAAGTCGTTTACTTAACATTGGCTCAAACACATAGACTTTGCCGGTTTTACGGTTAAAACGTACCGGGTAGTCGGCTGGCCAAATAATAACTTTTGCTAATTGCATTAGAAATAAAAATAATGCAAACAAAGAAACAATAATCAATCCTAAAGGAAAGGCTCCATAACCATATATAGAATAAAGTCTAATATCGAGAAAAAGCTGTATTCCAATATAAAGGGCGAAAAGAAATGCCCCACATCCACTTAGCTTTTCAATCATCTCTAAAGTACGACCAAATTGGTCATCAGTGCGTCCTATTTCAATAAAAGTATTATTGCCAAAACGAAGATTGGTTAAGTCATCGTCTTTATCTACTGGTTTAAATTTTGCTAAGTCTTTAGGATAATGTTTATACCCTAATTTAAATTCTGCCATTATTTGTCCACTTTGATATCAATATAATTTTTTCCTAGGGTTGTTCGTAAGGGTAAGGTTTGCCGACTAAATCATACTCCTGCTCTATTTTGGCAAGCTCTTCAAGTGATTCTGCCCGTGAGGCTTTATCAATACCCTCTGGCCAGTTAAATTCAGGCGCAAAGCAGTTAAATAATCGCCCCAGCCAAAAACGCCCCCTGATTTTGCCTTTGTAATTCATACCTTCCATACCATTCATATAACACAATAACCAGCGCCATTCGCTTTTATGAACGTAATTGGCATTATCCCATAAGCTAAAGTAATCCATCAGGGTATCGGTTTGTCGGTCGATCACTGCCGCAAAAATCTCCTGCTGCAAAAAAAAGCCGTTACGCGTTACCATTCCTTCAATTGATTGCCAGTCATAGACTTTTATAACCGGTTTATAAAGCTTTCTTATTTCCCTTAAAGGAAAATAATAAAGGCGTTTACTTAACATTGGCTCGTACACATAAACTTTGCCGGTTTTACGGTTAAAACGTACCGGGTAGTCGGCAGGCCAAATAATGACTTTTGCTAATTGCATTAGACATAAAAATAATGCAAGCAAGGAAAATAGAATAAATCCTAATGAAAATGCTAATCCACTATATATATAATAAGGATTAATATCGAGAAAAAGCTGTATTCCAACATAAATGGCGAAAAGAAATGCCCCACATCCAGTTAGTTTTACAATCATCTCTAAAGTACGATTAATTTGACCAAGAGTGCGTCCTATTTCAATAAGGGTATCATTACCAAAACGAAGATTGGTTAAGTCATCGTCTTTATCTACTGGTTTAAATTTTGCTAAGTCTTTAGGATAATGTTTATACCCCAATTTAAATTCTGCCATTATTTGTTCCTACTCAAATGTAATGTAATCTTCTAATTCAATGGTGAATGGTTCTTCGCTGCCATTTTGCTCTTCAATAAAACCTAGCACACTTATTTTTGTATCGATATTATCATCAGCCACATAGACCACTGGACAGATGATTAATGAGCCTTGTTCATCAAGCTTATAGGTCACCAGCTGATTTTCTGCTGATAATTGATTTGCTTGGTTTGTAAAATCAACTTTCATCTCTAACGTTGAGAGCGAGCCAGCAGAGCTATCACGAGAGGTCGTTGATTTAAAAGTCGTTCCTGTCAAGTTATGACCAATTAGCTCGTTTTGACTGCTCTCTTTTTTTTCAACAACCAATGATCCATAATAGCGAATACTGTCCGGTTTATAATTAGGTAAAATTACATTCAGATAAATATCCTGTTTATCACCATAATCCAGAATAAAACTTTTTTGCGATTTTTTGGTTAGAAAAAGTTCGTAACCACGAGAAGCACCATAAAAGCCATGAATCAGCTTTTTAACACCGTCTTCGGTTAAAGGATAAGGAGATAAATTGCCCGTTAGCTGATTTAAACCAAAATAGCAGCGGTCAAACCAACGCTCCATAGACGTTAATGAGGTCAGTTCGCTCATAAACGCACAAAATATCGATAATACAATACAGACAACCGATAATGCGATACCAATACCAGAGCTACCAAAAAACATTGATATAGCTAAAAAAGCTCCAGATGCAGCTTGCCATGTTCCAGAAACTTTAAAACCTGCATTTATTTTGTTCAAACCAAAATACATTTCTTTTATTCCTTCAGCAGCCCCCCATAATCTTGCTATTACTGTCAGTTGTCGGGTGATACCAATTAATACTTTCATTACGGTTTTTTCGGATAGTGCCACAGCTTTATTAGTAACGCTTATCATTATTTTACTTTTAAAGTTACCTGACATCTTTGCAAGCTTATCGACCGAGTTAGTAATAAAAGTTATGGTATTAATCGAGATAGATACGCTAGCAAATATAAGTCCTGCCATTGCTTCACTCCGCTGTTCTTCTGTTAAATTAGTTTTTTGCAGAGTTTTATTATTATCTAGCAATAATTTTGCTTGCCATGCTAATAAAAGGAATTCAAATAGAATTGAGGTGCTACTTGCTGCATAAGCCACCCGTAATTTAGGATTGGAAGGATGATTAACCGGCGTATTACTTAGATGGGGTGAAGGTTCGTTAGCGGTAATAGAGGGTACGCTTTCTTTAATCACATTTCCCATCTCTTGGGCGCCTTCGGTCATAGTATTAGCATGAATTGAAATATCAATATGGTTATTGGTGATTTTATTTATTAGTGTTTTTACGGATGCAAATTGATTTTTTGTGGTATCTGAGGCATATCTTTGCAGGTAGGCTTTTAATTCATTAATACCCTCTTGTGTTCCTCGACCTTTAAATGTTGCGGTTATCAGTCCATCTTTACTGTCAATAATCTCAAAACCACTAAAATTAGAACCATGTTTGGTTTTGAGCTGAGCCTCAAGTTGATTATATCGATCTTCCGGTAAGGTTAGACGAAACTCATCGGTAATTAAATCAGGATTTACTGTTTTTGAGTCAGTATTATTTATGACAACATTATTATCAATTACCGTTGCCAGCTTATTCACATCATTGACAGCACGATTGCCTCTATTAGTCCGTTTCACATAATCTTCAATATTTTTAAAACCATCATCATCACAAAATATTGTTAAGGTGATAGTGGTTTTTTTGGTGTCTTCAATGGTGGTTTGCGAAGTAATTGAAACATTTTTATTACTCTCCAAAGCACTTATTTTGCCAGTGTTGATATTAAATGTAATAGTTCTACTTTTAGCATTCGTGTGCCCTGCTTCTGATAACGCTTTTTTTACACCTTGTGCATTAGTGATTTTTTCTAATTGTTTACCAGAACTCTCAGGTTGAATTGCCTGTGATTGTGCTAAAGCCATAATCGGATTAATAAGGCAATGTTCAATTAAAAAATTGTTGAGCTCGTTGCCTTTATCCGCTAGTGATTTGATATCACCCTCTTTCCAAAAAGAAGGATTTTTTCCTGCAATGACTTTATGAAAATAAGTCTCATCACTGGATAGGAGTTCATCCCATAATCCCATATCATAATAACTGTTACCTTGCGTTCTAAATATCTGAATTGAATCATTTAATATATCATTATGGATATCTTGGTTATCATAATTGAACTCCTGCTCCCAAAATTTAACAGTATTAAAACTGGATATTTTTTGCTCAGGAAAGGTTATCTCTTCCTTATTTTCAAATTGATGTTTTCTACCCGAAAAAAAATCAGAGGCAGACAACTTATCGCAAAATAACCAGCGACAATAAAGGGTGTAATCTCGACCATTATTCTTTTTAATTTTCTCATACTGTTTTACTTTATCAGCAAAGCGATTGTACTCTTCAAGTTTTAATTGATTATTAAACTTTGCCCAATATTGGTCGAAATCATAATGTGCTTTTTCTGCTTGGGATAAGTCGTAGCGCAAATTACCTGTTTCATCGACGATTTCCGGCGAGCCACCATATTGCCATTTATCACTACTAAAAAGATTTTCTAAACTAGAGACAAAAACGGTACCAGCTGTACTATTTTCATCAAAATATTTTCTCATAGCAATTTTATATTGCTCAATTAAGTCATAATTTAATTTTTTATATTGACCCTCTGGGGTGTGAAGTTCATGATACTCATAAGGAATATCGCTTTTATCATCAATTTTATTATGTAATTTAGCATCCCCTGTATAATTGACTTCGGCTAAGCGTTGAAAATTTAAGTCCTCAACCATACCTAGGGGATCTTCTAAAATAACCGCCCCAACTGGTTTTTTATATTGAGACTTTCGGGCATTGATAAAATTAATAAAAGGATCACGTTGTTGACTCTTATCTTGATAATTCGGTAAATAACTCAATTTATCAGTCATATAGGGTATAAATTCTAAAATTTTACCAAAAATATGTTGGCCAGCTAAATCTATGCCTCTTGGGTGGTTATCTGGCGCTTGAATAAATGAAGTTAAATCAATTTTAGTAAACCGAGCTAAATTTTGGCTATTTTTATAATAATCAAGAGTTTGTTTATTCCAAGGGTAACGGCTATAGGCAATCCATAAAAAAGGTTTGTCGCTTAATTCGTCATTGCTAATATCAACCGAGATAAATGAAGCTGGGACATAATGATTGTCAGCTAGACATCGTGTTGGAAAGGGATCCTTGTTATCGATTTCAAGATCTTCTGGTGCTTTTTCCCTTAATATACCGCCCTCTAAAACTTCATAATACCGAATATAGTCTTTTTTATTATCGGTTCCTGCAAGGACATAAATATAGCCTTCTCGTAACACTCTTAATACTTCATTATGATCTTGTAACGGTTCTTGTGGCTCTCGGTCATCAAGAGAGTATTGTGATGAATCGAAGAATGAAAAGAGCTGCGAATATGGTGAAGACCAAACCTTATTTACCGCAGACTTTCTTAAGAGTAAAATCGGATATCCTTCCCTTACACATGCATGCCCATTGTCTGTTAATGATACAATTGCCGATAAGCTAGAAGTATCAACGTGTTGTGTATTTTCACTAACCATAGTTTTTCCTATCCAAATCTATCTATCGAGTAATATTAATTATTATTTTGATTTATACTTGCTTTAATATCATTTTCCAATTGTTCTAAACGTTTCTTTAATGAACCTGGTGCTAAAATCGCTGATAAAATATGCGGTGAAATCGTTTCGATAGTAATTAAATCAACCTGATAAATCAGGCAATACAGTGCATAAACTAATCTATCTTCAAGGTTGGTAAATCCAATATTTTTTGCATCAAGCAGTTTTTTAGCGGATAAAAATAACGCATTAGGTGGCAATGTTTGAATATTATCTTGCCACATTTTGACCAACCCAAAAGTGGCTTTGGGTTCATTTTGATACTGTAATGCATTTTGTAAAAATATCTGACTGGATAAGAGAAAGTCTTTCGTCAGTAAATTATCGGCTGCTTTAATTTGAATTAATTGGCCATAATAATTCATATAAGTATAGCGATGAATAAAATTAAATAATCCTGATAATAAACTTTCAACCGAGAGGCTTTCTTTTAATAATTGCAATCGAATATGTTCATAGAAAGGTAAGAAAGTAGGCTGTTTAGGCGAGAGTAAACGACCTAGCTGTAGACCTAAATCAATCATCTTTTCGGCTAAATTCTGTATATCAAGTTCACTACTTATCCACGCACAAATGTAATGTTTGTAATGGGAGCGCTCTTTTTCGATTCGAGTTATCGTTAAATCCAATAATTCAGGCTCTAATACTTCGCCCGGTTTCGCCAGCAATATAAGATGGGGACAAATAGTAGGTTCATAGGATAAATCAGGGCGTAAGATAACTTTAAGCTCATCGCTAGAAAAGACATCTTTAATATTTTCCAGCGCGAGTGGCTCAACAATTTTAACTGGTTTTAATGGGTCTACAAGTAAATAACGGTAACAGTTAGCTTGATCTTCGTTTAAAGCATTTGATAATTGATGTACTAACAAAACTAAAACCTCAACAAACAAATCAATAACAATTATTTATGTGGTTTAGTTTATCTGTTTGACTATTATAATGCAAAGAACATTATCAACTTTACTGATAATAAAGATGTCTTCAAAAACGTGTTGTTGTCTTTCTAATTTAAGTATGAAGCACCTGACATACGCATTGTAAATGAATAAATAATAAACTCATATATAACCAGAATTATATTATTAATCATTGCGTCATAGTTTAGACACTTTTATCCTAATCTGGATTGATTTCAGTTGAAGCCAGTTGATAAAAAATAGGAAAAGTAATTCTAATAATTGCTTTGGACATAAAAAACCAGCTTTGGGCTGGTGTATTTTTTGGAATTGGTGTGGGAATGCAGAATTGAAAAGATAGTTCTAAATATTGTAATTATTAGGATTAGATAGTTAAGTTGAGTAATTTATCTTTAATTAGATCTATAATAGGATTAAGTATCATTATTAAAGTAATCATAGTTATTATATTTGCTATTTTATTTATAAAAATGACTATTAAAAATTTTCACTTGAAATAAGCTTAAGATATTTTAATTCAAATATTTAAAAAATAACTGTATGTTTATACATGTAATGTGATATATTTACTTTAGCTTAATAATATACGTAAAATTTTTACGTAAAAATATATTTACGTATTAAAATAACGTATTATAGAAATCAAACTTTTTTAAATTAAGTAAAATGACTATGAATAATCCTCTTGACTCTAATTATTGCTATTCATTCCCTGCTGTGCGCGGAATACAAGCTGGTAGGTTTTACTATATTGCCACATGTCCTCTACGAATTATTCCAAAAATATTTAGTTTCGATGAAGATGAAGTTCCTCCTGAACTAAGAGCACAAAGAAAGTTAAATAAATCCCGTATTCCTGAAATGGTTAGATATTTATTGGATAACCCTAAAGATTATGTATTCTCTGCATTAACTGCATCAATTGCTGTTGATATAGAATTTACAGAATATTCTGGTTCACCAAATTTGGGAGTGTTGCGAGTGCCAATGGATGCTCAAATTTTAATTAATGATGGTCAGCACCGACGAAAAGCAATCGAAGAGGCTATAAGGGAAAAACCAGAACTTGGACAAGATAATATTCCTGTTTTATTTTTTGTAGATGAAGGATTAGAAAAAAGCCAGCAGATGTTTGCCGATTTAAATAAATACGCAGTAAAACCAAGTCCATCATTAGCAACGCTTTATGATCACCGTGATCAAGCATCAGACCTTGCTCGGAGCTTAGCCTCCGAAACAAAACCATTCATTGGTTTAACTGAAATGGAAAGATCCAGTATTTCAACACTATCTAATAAATTATTTA
This sequence comes from Gilliamella sp. B14448G11, assembly GCF_016101765.1. Lineage (NCBI taxonomy): Bacteria > Pseudomonadati > Pseudomonadota > Gammaproteobacteria > Orbales > Orbaceae > Gilliamella > Gilliamella sp. B14448G11. Next base: position 121,757 of record NZ_JACFPX010000002.1, read on the forward strand.
CACTAAGTAGTATTAAACAAGCTACACGAGCTCTTTTAGCCAAAGGCCCAAAAGATAGTTATTCTGATAAAGAAAAAAAATTAGCGATTGAATATTGGTATCAGGTATATCTTAATATGCCTGATTGGAAAATGGCAATAGAAAAAGAAGTGTCTGCTTCACAGCTCCGTCAAGAATTTATTCATTCTCATGGTGTTGGACTTCAAGCTTTAGGAATGCTTGGGCAATGTTTATTACAGAATAACACTTTAAATTGGAAGGAAGAATTGACAAAATTAAAATTAATTAATTGGCGTAAAACAAATCCAGAATGGATTCGTAGAACGATGTCACATGGAAAATTGAGTAAATCGACATCTTCAATTCAATTAACCACAAACTTTTTAAAAATAACGTTTAAATTACCTCTTACTGAAGAGGAAAAAAAACTAGAGCAACAAGTGAATTAGCAATGACAAATTTAAAGCAATGTTATGATTTAGATGATTATAAAGATTTTATTAATCAAGAAATATTCTCTGGTCGAGTTTTAGCTGAATATGTAGCAGAAGTTCAGAGAATTTATTGCTCAGATAAACGACCTTGGGTTATAGGTTATAGTGGGGGAAAAGATTCTTCAGCAGTCGTTACGCTTGTCTATTTAGCTTTATTAGGTTTAGAGCCTAAATACAGAACTAAATCAGTTTTTGTTGTTTCATCTGATACGTTAGTAGAAACACCTGTTGTTGTTGATTTAATTAGCCGAACATTGGGACAGATTGAGAAAGGAGCCAAAAGAGATAATTTACCTTTAACGTCTCATGCAGTAGTGCCTAAAACGCACGAAACATTCTGGGTAAATCTTTTAGGAAAAGGTTATCCTGCACCAACAAGAAGCTTCCGTTGGTGCACAGAAAGAATGAAAATTAATCCTGTAAGTGATTTTATTAAAGATAAAATTAGTCAATTTGATGAGGTTATTGTTGTTCTTGGTTCTCGTAGTAGTGAAAGTGCTTCTCGAGCACAGGTTATAGCCAAACATAAGATCGATGGTTCTCGTTTAGCAAGACATACGACCTTAGCAAATGCTTTTATTTATACACCTATTGATACGTGGGATGTAGAAGATGTTTGGAAACTATTAAGAGGTGCGTTTAAATATACTCCTGATGATATTGATGAATGGGAAACTCCATGGGGGGGTAATAATCGTCCTCTTTGGACTCTGTATATGGACTCGTCAGATCAGGGGGAATGTCCTTTAGTCATTGATGAAAGCACACCATCTTGTGGTAATTCTCGTTTTGGTTGTTGGACATGTACAGTTGTGAAAAAAGATAGAGCCATGGAGAGTTTAATCAAAAATGGTGAAGAATGGATGTCTCCGTTACTAGAATTTCGTGATCTTTTATCAGAAACTACAGAGCCAGAAAAGAAAGATATTTATCGAAATTATAAACGACGAACAGGTAAAGTGAGCTATCAATATGCAAAAGAAGGCGAAGATATTGCTATCGCTAGAAAAATTGTGCCTGGTCCTTATTGGTTAGATTATAGAAAAAAGTGGTTAAAACAGCTTTTAGAAATAGAGTTGAAATTCAACCAAGAAGGTCACAAAATTCAGTTAATTACAGAACCTGAATTACATGCAATTCGGCAAGAGTGGTTAAGAGATCCTAATGAACCAGATTGGAGTGATTCTTTACCTAAAATTTATAAAGAAGTGTATGGAAAAGATTTAAATTGGATTATTGATGATCAATCTCATTTTGATCAATCGGATGCGCAACTTTTACAACAGCTTGCCCCAAAATATGATATTGAAGCTGAAATGGTCATGAAATTGATAGAACTTGAAGTAAGTTTAGAAGGTATTAGTCGTCGACAAGGTATTTTTAATAAAATTGAAAATATCCTGAAACAAGATTGGGGTAAAAACCTAGCAGAAATTGAAAAAAAACAAGCTGAATTACAAAAACGCCACGAAAAAGACATACATCAAGAAGAGATAGCCAGCATTGAAAATGAGCTAAAGAATTTACATAGCGAATTTATAAAAATAGATAGTTCAATTTCATTATTGGGGAAAGGTCATTAGTATGATTATTAAAAAATTAGTTTTACGAAACTTTCGAGTTTTTCAAGGTATACATGAAATTGAATTATACCCTAATAATAATAAACCAATAATTTTATTTGGAGGTTTAAATGGCTCTGGGAAAACATCTATTCTTACAGCAATACAATTAGCACTTTATGGAAAAATGGCTTTTGATAGTGTTTTAACTAGACAGAATTATATTGACCAACTTTCAAGCCTTATTTATAAAAACTCAGAAACCAATGAATCAGAAAAATTTGCCTCTATTGAACTAACCTTTACTTATAATCAAGCTGGGTACACATCGGATTTTACTGTTACGCGTAGCTGGTCATTGGGGCATCAAGATGAATTATTCCTATCACAAAATGGTAAACTATTAAAAGAATTGAATTATGAACAATGTCAGGGATTTCTCAATGAGTTAATCCCTAATGGAGTGGCGGATCTTTTCTTTTTTGATGGTGAGAAAATTGCTTCCTTAGCCGAAGATGAGTCTGGAAAAATTTTACAAACAGCTGTTCGACGATTATTTGGATTGGATCTAATAGAAAAATTACGAAATGATTTAATTATTTATTTAAAACGGCATACAACCAATACACTAGATATAAAATATCAAGAAATATTAAATCAATTAGAACAGGAAAAAAATACCTACCTAAAAGAAGCTGAGCATTTGAGAACATCTGCCCATGCAATTTATGTGCAAATATTGGGGATTACAGAAAATATTCAAAAAAAAGAACGGTTATTTTCAGCTGAAGGAGGAGCTTTTGCCCTAACTAAATCACAAGAAAAAGAAAAGGTAAATACACTTGTCAAAGAAAAAGAGACTCTAGAAAGAGTAATTCGCCAAGAATTTGATAATTCTTTCCCTTTATCATTAGCCCCTAAAGCATTAACTAGTTTATTTAAACAATTACAACAAGAAGTAGAATTGAAGCGAACTCGGAGTTTCATTACTGAACTAAACCAATTTTTAAGCAAATTACAGGCGGATATGTCTTTTCGCTCAACAACGACGGCTAAAATAGCTAGTGAAGCAATTAAAGATCAATTAGAAAATTATTTAGCCGATAAACCTTCTGGTGAAATATTACTTGATATTTCCGAGCGTGAATTGGGTCATTACCAAAAAATGATTCAAATTGATGCTGAAAAATCAAAAAAGAGCTTTCAAGAATTACTGACTAAATTGAACATGGTTGAAAATGATTTAGAACAAGCTTCATTAAATATTCAACGAGCACCAGAAGATGAGCAATGGCTGGAGCTTTTCTCTCAAATCAGGCAGTTAGATCATGAGAGAATTAATAAAATTAATGAACACAATTATCTTATTGAAGAAGCAAAAAAAATGTTAGCTTTAGCATTGGATAAAGCGAAACAAATCCAGAAACTTCATGATCAAGTACGTTTGCAATATAATTCCAATAATTCAATACAGTATGCAAAAAATAGTCTTGATCTTTTAGATGAATATACAGTCTTACTTACGCAGTCTAGAATTAAAGTATTGGAATCAAAATTCTTAACGGCATATAAACGTTTAAATCGTAAAGAACATGATCACTTAACAGTTAAGGTGAATCCAAACACTTTTGATATTGAACTTATTGACAATAAAGGTCAATTTATAAATCGTAAATCTTTATCGGCAGGTGAAAAACAGATTTATGCTATTGCTATTCTTGAAGCACTAGGTAAAACATCAGGTCGTCAACTACCTGTTATTATTGACACTCCTCTTGGACGATTAGATTCTAAACATCGCGATAAGCTAGTTAAATACTATTTCCCATTAGCAAGCGAACAAGTCATTATTTTATCAACAGATACTGAGATTGATGAAAATTATTTCTTTGATTACTTGAAGAATGATATTTCTCATAGTTATCAGATACACTTCAATAATGAATCTTATTCTTCAGAAATAACCAAGGGTTATTTTTGGAAAGAATTAAATAAAAATAAAGAGGTATACTAATGTTACCAAATAGAATGCAACTTACACGTCAAACGGAAGAGCAATTAAAACGTTTAAAAACAATGACGGGGATTACACCAAATATTTCTGCTCGTTTAGCTTTTTACCGTTCTATTGAATCTGGATTTCGTTATCAAATTGATGAACGAAAACTAGATGGTTTGTTAGTACTTGAAAAATCTGTTTGGCTTGGAGAATTAGAAGGTATTACTGAATTACTACTCAAATTCACTTATCCAGAACTAAATAGTAAAGAAATGATGAAAGCATGGGCTGCTCATGTTGAGGATGGTGTAGCTGCTTTGAGAAATCATAAGAATTTAATAAGTTTTTCAACATCTCTTTAATTATTATTAATATAAATTAGGGTGTTGTGTAGAACTAGATTTAGTCATTGATCTAGCAAAAAAATAATATACTTTTTTGGAAATTAAATGCTAATGATATGGCGTATTTAGCTTCAATTTTTGGCAGCACCGTTTCTTTCTTTTACTTTAATTTTCACATTTACCAAATATGGAAAAGATAGAAAAAACTTAATATAGGTACTTTCAATCAGGTGATCTTTAAATCATGTTAATAATTAGCATTTTTAATTCGCTATTTACCTAAATCATAGTCTTTTAACACTTTATCAATAAAAAGGTTTTATATAATTCAAACTATTTTTCCTTTAGGGGTTCCCATTATGAGCACAGTATGGTCTGAATCAATTATAAAAGTTTTGTATTCGGCTAGTTGACTATCCAATGATTTATATCAATCATAGCATAAAATTCAGTTTTACTATTTGTTATGAATACTAAAATTTCCATTTAAATAAGGTAATGCGGAATTATTTGGGGTAAATTTAATTCAGAATTGTATCTGTTTCTTTTTACTTTTTAGCAAAAAATTCATGGTCTATATCTGTTTGAATACGTTGAATTGAAAATGGTATTTCTTCAATTACACAATCAATAAATTTAATGTATCACCAACTGTAAGCAGCTTATAATATCACAAATACAATTATTAATTGATGTATATTGATAAAGATATATTATAATTTATTTTTAAATCGTCTATTACCTAAATTTCGACTCTTACATATGTCTAAAATGATGTTTTCAATATCCCTGTTTTGGCATTAGATGAATTATATGGTCGTTTAATTTAGCTATTCAAACCTTCCACGCAATTTTTTTGATAATTTTGCAACCATTTACAAAGAGTTAATATTTAATGTCACAGCAACAACTCACCAAACTAAAATCATTTATTTTTTCATAAAATTTTATCTTTGTTAGTTTTTGTTGAATTTTTCGTTTCATAATCTAATTATCAATTGATAACGGGTTATATAAACCCGATACTATATACCTAATTTAAACAAGATATAGCTTTTGTTTGAATAAAGTTTAAGTAATATCAAAAACTGAAGATATCCAAGATATACTTTTCGATAAGTTTAGTCCTTAAATTGTAACTATTTATTTCCCACTTGGTAAAATGATTACTTAAATAAATATTCATTTTATAACTTGAATTCTCATAAATATTTCTCTTGTTTGGAAAAGATTTGTTGCCTAGATATGAATTATTATCTCGAGATAATAAGGTCAAATTTCCTAATTTATTTTTTTCTTTTTCCAATAAATCATCTTTATCTTTATCCAGTGGCTTTTGGGGGTAAATATGTTCGATACTTATTTGTGAAAAATCAAAAGTCTTAGATTTATCTATACACTTATGCTTTACTTTTTCTCCTTTTTCTTCTCGTTTTTCAATCCAATTCCAATTTTCTTCTAATTTAATTAATAAATACTTAATAATTTTATTACCATTTTCTATTTCTTTTTCTTCATATTCTTTATATTCCAATTCCATAATGTTATTAATAAAATCACTATCTTTTGTTCCCTCCAGTAATTTATTTAGTTCCTTTCTCAAAAATTTGACTTGATAAGTTTTAGGATTACTATTAATTTTAGCAATTTGTTCATGGTATATTTTTACTGCAGGTTCAAATCTACAACGACAAATAGTTTTGTATCTAAAAAAGAATTTCTCTAAACAATCAAGAATTTCAATAAACTTTCCTTCATCTAATAATTGATGAGCGACTAATAATAATGGTAAGCAATCAGTATGTAATAACCTAATGATTAAATTTTTTAATTTATTTTTATCCCATTGGCTAGCCTGACTTCTTGGATAAGGCCAAAGACCTAACTCTAAATTTTTAAGAGTAATAATACTTTCATGTAAATGTTTTATTCGATTATATAATTCACTACTAGAGATATTTTCAAAAAAAGCAATGTTAAATTTTTCATATAAATTTATTCTTCTTACTTTTTTATATTCATGTGCAGAATAATAATATAAGAAGTAGCTTTCAAGATCCTTTGTGGAATCTTTAGTTATTAGATCCCAAATCTTTGCTGTTTTTTCTTGCAATTCAAACTCCCTACTATCAGCCCCATTAAATAGTCCTAATGAATTAGCTCTTAATAGATCAATTGCAGATAATGCCCTTCCTCTATCATTAAGTATTTGAAAAAGTTTATAAGCTTGGGCGTTATTGTTAGTAGTGATTTTTAATATAAAACAGCAACTATTAAAAATACCTTCTAAATTTTGTAAATAACTAATTTTTTCTACTAGGTCTTTTTTTCTAAGATTATTTTTAATCTTACGCAAGATAGTATCTCTTGCGTTCAAAAGTAATCGATTTGATTCAATATCAGTCCCTGATGATTCTTCGAATATAATCAATTTTTTAAAATAGTTATTATCTTTATTACTTAAAGATAACTTGTCATGCTTAATTTCTTTTAAACTTTTATACTCAGCATAATAAATATATTTATTTTCAAGTGATGAAATAGATCTTCGTATTGATTCTTGCGTTTCTTGTTCATTTAATTCTTCACAATAGTCTTTTAACAATTTAATCACTATCGACATGAATAATACGAAGGTTGAAATTCGTTGCTGACCATCAACCAATATATTAATTTTTTTAGTTATACCCACTTCTTCGAATGCTTTCTCTATACAGACAATACTACCAAAAAAATGTTCAGCACTCTTTTGTTGAGATATATCATCGAGACATGTGAAAATATCATCACAAAATTCAATTACTTGCTCTCTTTCCCATGAATAACCTCGTTGGTATATAGGAACTTCAAAAAGTATAGGTGATCCAAACAAGCTACCGACTTCAGTGTAATTAGAATCAATGGTTTTTTTTGTGGACATTTATTACTCCAATTGGCATTTCTTAGTTATTAATACTTTTCTTCATAAGAATTATCATCATAATGACATTCTGATTCTAAACTTAAAACATCTTGAAAATTAACATTAAAATCTTTACAGTTAGGCACAAATTCTTTATATGACTCTGGAATATTAATTATTCCATTATCATTTTCAAACGGTATAGACCAACGTTCTATCGCAAAGTGAATCATATCTAATTCTCTTTTTAAAATATTACTTTCCTTCCATGTCGAACCATCGGTATAATTTTTGATTTCTTTCTCTGAATTTGTAGCATTTTTGTAGTTGAACGAATAAGAACCATTAGGATCATCTAATTTTAATTTTATGGGTTTTCTGCCCAATTCTTGATTACCTTTGGTTATAACTAAATTACCCAAACGATGAACATATTGCTCAGCCTTTAATCCATCAGGCCAATGACTTTCCCACCAACCAGCATCTCTATGTGATTGTGGTAAAATATGCTCTATTGATTCCTTTTTATCTTCATCTGCCCTTGCCCAAGGAATCGGCGTAACAGATCGAGAGGACAGGCCAATTTCTAATTCATATAAAAAGTAATATACTAAATTGATACCAGATTTATAATTTAATTCACCCGATAGTAATTTAGAAACTGAATCAGGAAGATTTGCACTTTCATTTAGTAAATAACCGATTTGAGAAATAATATAAGTAGTGCTTTTGTTGTTTTTCAGAATTTGATTAGCTAACTCTAAAATCGCTTTTGAATTTTTATCTACTCTATATCGGAGCAAACCGTGCATTCTAAACGTATATATTTCACAAGCACGACAAATATTTTCAAAATCATTTTTGCTTAATGTATTAGCATATAATAGATAAGCAGTTGTAATAATCTTTCTTGTAATACCTTGTAAGCCTATATTATCTAAGCGATCTAACCAAACACCAGCTTCCTTTGAACATAATTGTCCGTAAAATTTCTCTTTATATTTAGAATTAATAAAACCAAAAGCCTCCGAATAATTAACCCAATGTTCTATAAAACCTTTGAAACTGATTTCCTTTTGTGTGTTCTCTCCTTCTAAAAGGATCCGATATTCATTCACAAAATTGTTATGAGCTTCATTTGTTGGAATGCTATAACCATGATAAATAGAGAATAACTCTGAAATGAAAGAGTTTTCATTATTTCTTGAACTAACGCCAAACTTTTCCAAGTTAGATATAGCACGAAACCAATTCTCATCAGGAGATAAATGGATATTCCGTTTTTCGCAAATTAAGATGCAAAAGTTTTTTATTTTATCAAATTCAGATAAAGGTAATCCTCTTGAATTTATAGCATCAAATGTTAAGTATCTATCAATACTGGCGTCAGCAAGATCGACACTAATGATTTGAATTTGATGGCATACTTTATTTCTTAATTTTATTAATTCTTCTCTTGTTTGAATTGAATCTACTATTTCAGCTATTTGATTTTTTGCATTTTCTAAACAACGCATCGGAGAAATTTTTTCTGCAGGAAGTGAGGGATAACCTAATAAATAGTGGCTAAAACATTCATTTAAAATTCTATTTTCATTTTCAATTCTTAGCTTTTCCGAGCCGTCGCTATAAATAATTAAACTTTTTAATTTTTCTGATTCAACGGTTTCTCGTTGATCTAATTCAAGGAATCTTCTCCTTAATTCATTAATTATTAATAGAAAAGTAGTTAATCTTTGCTGACCATCTTCTAATATATAACGAAATGTGGGCATGTGAGTTATTTCGTCAGAAAAGGCACCATCTTTGGAATTTATTTTTGTATATATTACCGTACCTAAATAATGAGCTTTATTTCCCATTAATTCCAGATCACTAAAAAGATCTTGTATTTCCTTTTTCGTCCAGCTATAGCCTCTCTGGTTTTTGGGAATTTTGTATACTCTTCCACTAAACATAGTTTCTAAACTATTCATCTATTAACCTCTTCCATTACCACTTTTCATTTGCCCACAAATATAAATAGCATCAAATTAGTGTTTTATTTGATCCTCTATTTTTATATTATATCGGTTAACAAAAAAAATACAGTTTGAATACATAATATTATTAAAATAATATTAATAATAATCTTTACTATTATCGATGATAAAATAAAAAATCATTTATAAATTATTCAAATAAAACTCTAAGCGAGCTTTATTTGGATATAAACTAAAACATCTAAGTCATTTTTCTTTGTCAAAACAAAATACTTTTTTGGGACGAATTTCCATCATAATTGTTACTAAATCTTTCATCTATATGATTCAAATAATTACTAGATTAGGTGATATACCTTTCTATGCGTTGGCGGTGAAATAGTTTCCTTGAGCAGAACAAATGTGTATCGGAAGTATCCATTCCAAGGTTACGTTTATCGGTGTGATTAGTAGCAATAGTTGGATATTAATCATTCAAGAGCATTGAGGAGCGATAATGGTCATTAGCCTATTATTTGGTTTATAACTTATATTTTTACTAAAAGAAGATAAATATAATAATGAATTGTTGCATTAGTCTTATAAATGCTCGGTAATAACGGATTTGGTCAGTTATTTTCGACAACCAAAATCAAAATTTTGGATTTGTTTGCAGATGAGTAGTTTTCATTTAATTGGTGCTATCTGGTTATATCTTAAACTCATACTCATCGATTTAGGCGTAGAGGCACAAAACGTAGCTTGGATTGTTAGTGACAGAGTAGAATAATTAGGTCTTTTTCGGTTTTTTAAGTGGAAAAGCTTGCTTAATATTTAGGTATAGATAACTCTATTCCTGCTTATTTATTTTATACATTATTGATACTTATTACTTTAACATTAATGAGGTTAGTTAAGCTAAATATAATATGGATTATTGCTAATATTTTCTTAGTTGCTATAGCAATCAAAGGGGAAATGTCTTCTCTTATGTTTAGCTTAATAATGTATTTTGCTCGATATAAGCATCGAGCTTCAGATTATAGCTTGCAATTAAGCCTTTTTGTTATGACTTGTCTGACTAGTCCTATTTTTGCCGAAATAATACTTGATGCAGACGGCGCTTTCTTTTTGTGTATTGTTGATATCTATTTATAAATTAATATTCAGAGCTCACATTAAATATATGATACAAAAATACGCATCTGGATTAATTTAGTTTGTCACTTTACAGATTGTTATATTCAACCATACGCTTGATTTATCTTGTAATTATTTAATATTTTTTAATAGTTGAAATAAAAAATGAGCAATTCTCTATAAATTATTGTAAATAAAAACTCTAAAGTCATTTTATGAATACACGTCATTATTGAACTGAATGTATTCTTTTTTCTCTTGATTTAGGGTGATTTTAGTTGAACTAGGGAAAGTAGTGAAATAAGTTTAAAGAATTATCTAAAAAACCTTAGACATAAAAAAACCAGCTTTAAGCTGGTGTCTTTTTTCGGAATTGGTACCCGTACCCGAAATCGAAATAAAATTCTAATTTATTGATATTAAATAACTTTAATTCAAATAAAAACTATTTGTATCCACTTTTATATCCATAAGTCAACTTGCTTGAGTTTAAATATTTTTAACGGCTAAACATACAAATGAATCACTATCTTTTCAAAGTGTTATTATATAAATAAAAGTATTAAATCAATTAATGTCTAAAATAATATAATAAGTAAAAAACTCTAATTTTGAAATGATTTAATATTTCTATCCTGCTCTAGCGAGCTAGGATAAAAATATTAAATTAATTAGATTAGATAGTTAGAAGAAATATTTAAATCTTACGTGCGCACCATAACGATTATCAGAGCCACCACCTTGATTCTCATCACGAGATAAATGCGACCAGTATGTACCTCCTAGATAGATATTAAAGTTATCCATATCCATTACATTGGGAATCAAATATGATACATTAACAGTATGAATCTTATATTTATATTTATATTTATATTTATCTTTACCTAAACTATCTGCACTGTCTAAATTATCGGTTGAAGTCGTTGGTTTGTATTGTTTAATATCATTCGCTGCAAAAATATAACCTAAACCAATTCGTTGCCATACTGCATTAACGCCTGCTGAAAAATCTTTTTCTTGATTAGCATCAAGGTAAGCTGTGCTCACGTTAATTACTAGATTATCTGGTGATTGATTCCAATTGCCCGCGGTATTAAAACTCATTGTTGCTCCATAGCCCCATCTAAACCGATGAGTACGCGACCATTAATGTCCCAACGTTTATCACGATTAGCATTACTATCTGCCGTTGTTTTTAATGAAGTTAAACTATGTTTTTTACTTGCTGCATCGATATTGAATTCGACATCACCATATAATTTCAAATCACCTTGGCTAGTTTGCTACTCAATTTGTGCAAACGTAGGAAAACTGGATAAACAGCATAAAGCGACAAATAGTTTATAATATTCCATTACTCGATCTCCGATTAAAGTATTATGTAATCACATAAATAAACTACAATTTTTTTAAATTACGATTAAATATAATGTGTGTACATTTAAAAAATAATGTTGATTTAAGAAAGTAATTTTTTGGCCAGTAAAAAATTACCAATTGTTGCACTACCATTATTTTCTATAGATGGTGTTTTTATATATTCATCCAAATTTTCAATTGTAATATAATTATTCATGAGCAGTTTAAAGTGTGCTTTAACTCTACCTAGCATATGATCTTGATACATTACACCACCACCAAGAATAATCATTTTAGGTCGTATTATTAATGTTGCATTGAAAATTGCTTGAGCTATATAAAAAGCTTGCACATCCCATACATATGAATCACTGGTTATATTTTCACCCTTAATACCTGTTCTAGCTTCAATACTTGGTCCTGATGCCAATCCCTCTAAGCAATCATGGTGAAATGGGCAAACTCCATTAAAATCCTGATCTAACAGATGTTTTTTTACCATTTGATGTCCCATTTCTAGGTGCCCTACGCCACCTATAAATTGGCCATTTTGAATAACACTACCCCCAACTCCCGTCCCTATTGTGTAATAAATCAAATTATCACATGAATTTAAATACATTTCTCCGTAAGCACTTGAATTAACATCTGTTGTAAAAAATACAGGAATATCTAATTCTTTTTGAATAGGAGAAACTAAATCAACATTAGACCATCCTTGTTTAGGTGTATTTAAAATATATCCGTATTTATCACTATTCTTATTATTATCAATAGGACCGAAACTGCCGATTGCAATTGATGAAACTCTACTCACACTGAAAAAGTGATTAACTTGTTTAATTGTTTGTTCATATGTTGTGGTTGGGATAACTTCACTCGTAATTATCTCATTTTTCTCATTTCCTACTGCGCAGAGGAATTTCGTTCCACCAGCCTCAATACTACCAAATAAATTCATTTTTGAACCTCTTCAAAATAAATTCAATATCATAAATAAACTTATTATGATTCATATTATTTTAGATAATATATCTATAAATAATTTAGCCAACATCATCCGTGTTGGCTAAATTTTATTCGCTTTATTAATTAGTTAATTCATTTTCAAATTCGATATAAATCGTAACAAACTTAGCGTGCTCAATACCTTTAATATCAATACTATTATTAAATATATCTATATTATCTAAGCAATGTTCTTGAAGATTAACTTTTTCAGCTAGTTTAATTTTATGCTTAAACTTAATTGTTGAATGACTAATCTGTTTATATTTACCATTATAAAACCTTAAAATATAACCCGGTCTCTCTTCAGCTTTCTTTATAACACTTAAAATTAAATCTCCGCTGGTTTCCAGCATACTAAAAGTAACAGGAAGTGTTTTATCTACATCTGATAATGTAAATATTAATCTTGAGTTTAAAAAATCTGCTATTTGGTAAACTTGAACTGGTGATAATATCTGTTTTGCTAATTCCGCAACATTTGAAGAGTTAAATGATTCAGAATAATAAAAAACCGAAAACGAATATGTCATATATTTATGGCATTGGGCATTAGGAGTTTTAATAGTTGTTTCACCAGAAGCTCGTCCTGGTCTGTACATTAAATTCTCTTTTCCCATAAAACCATATGTTCTAAATATAGTTAATCGGATAATACTGTAATTATCGCCAATGATTTCATATTCTCGAACACCTTTGGGTACGACTGCAACCCCTTTATTTTCATCAGATAAAGTTACAAAAGTTTGACAAGTTTCGATTGCTATAGGTTGCTCACTCCAAGAGTTTTTATTTTGCTCCCATAAGCTCATTTCTTTTTCAAATAGAACCGGTCTTTTTATTACGCCAAATTGATGATCTGCCGTTGAAAATTTAGATGCAATACTTGTATCAAAAGATACACATACTCGATGGCTATCAACTAATGTATTATCTACTTGTAATGAAAAATCAATTACAGGAGAATCTTTTTTAATGGTTAAATTTAATGTGATTGGTAATAAAGTTGTACATTTTCTTTGTGATCTTTCTTGTAGATTTTTAGGTACTAACATTTCAAAATCTATACAAACCATACTAACGATATCTGATTCTTTTATCGTTATCGTAGGTGAAAAATCTGTAGAATAAACAACTAAATCGTTAACCGGAGGTGAATAATTAAAAGAATCCCCATCATCACCATTATCTTCTATAATAGCTTGATTTTTATAGGTTACATTTGATTTTTTATCTAATATGTCTAAAGAACCATTCTTATTAACAGTAATTGTATAGTAAGTATTTTCAATTACATTAGTAGATTTTTGTTTGATTTTTTTATGTGTACTGCCATTCAAATCTAGCGTTAGTTGGTTATAACCTAAGCCAGGTAGATTAGATGATTCTAACGCAATTTTTGCTTTATATACTTTCTCAGGAATATATATTTTTTTACTTGGGTTAAGAATATTTCCTTGATTAAGAACATATTGTGTCTGATCTACTAATTCTAAAATTGTATAGGGAATCTCCATACCTTGCTGATCTAATATTCTAAAATCTTCTTGTGGTAAATAAACATCTGCTTCAATAATTCCACTTCTAGATTTATTAAAAGTATTAAATACAGTTAGAGTGATTTCTTTACCAGAAAAATTATCAATTCTCATCGATATATTTCTCATTGTAAGCTCTATCAAATTCTCCGAAATATCCCTAATTTGTTTGTAGCGCATATAAATATCTTCATTAGCAGAATCAGATACACACGAACCTATCGAATCATGCGCAGCATTTTCAAACATCAATTTCCATATTTCACGAACTGTTTCTACTGGATATTCGAAACCTAATGACATAGAAATACTTAAAATAGGTTCCATTATATTAACAAGATAGTTTTGAGTTTGTGTATTTAACTGTTTTAAATCTGATCTCGAAGAAAAAATAGTTTTATGAATTCTCATTAATTTTCCATTAATTAACTCACCACTAATTTCTTCTAAGTCCGGGTTTTCTTTTTTTATAGCATTTATATAGTTTTCTATAGTAGATATTTCTAATTCAAACTCATCTTTATATAATTCATTCATTCTAGCTATTAATTCTAATAGATTTTCTCTTGGTGGAGCTTGATCAAATCCATTAGGGAAAAAAACATGATTAGTTGAACTTCTTGCCCATGTTTTTCTAAAAGGATCTTGTTTCAAATAAGTTGCTAGTTCTTGCGAATCCTCAGGAATAGCTCCGCCAATGTAATAACCACTAGGAATTTGGAATACATTTACAATTGAACCATCTTCTCCTTTCCATCTATATTCTGTTTTTTTGACTTCATCATCACTAACTCCGCGCCAAAACATTGTATCTTTAATGCCGAATTCTAAGTAAATTTGAGGCATGCTTGATGATTGACCAAATGAATCTGGAACATAACCAACTGGCATATATCCACCAAATTCACTACAAATTCTTATACCATATTGCATATTTCTGATAATACTTTCACCAGATATCACTAACTGATCTGTTTGAGTATACCAAGGACCTATAATTAACTTACCTTTTTTTACTAGTGATTCTATTCTATGTTTATCTTGCGGTCTCCATTTGAGATAATCATCTAAAAGAGATGCTTGACCATCTAATAAAAATGAATCATATCCATTTTCATCTTCTAATAATTCAATGACTCTTTTAAAATCATGCATCAAATATACTTTAGAGCGACTAGTTGTGAAATACCACTCTCTATCCCAATGAGTATGCGGAACTACATGTACTTTTTTCATTATCTTGGCCTATTTAATTTAAATTAAGTTTAATTTTCAATGCTGATCTCAATATCATCAATATCTATTAATTCTTGCTCATCATCTCTTTTAAAGTTAACAAACAATGGCGCAAAAAAACCGATGAAAGCAGCACCAACAAATAGACCTACTAAATATGCCCAGCCATTTCCGACAGTAAAGAAACCATAAACACCGCCAACAGGTGGCATCTTATCAAACATCCCTAATAAAACACCTAAACCAGATGCTATAGATCCACCAATAATATTAATTGGTACTAACTTTAATGGCTGTACTAAAGTAAATGGTATTGCACCTTCGGTAATACCAATAAATCCCATCACAAAATTATTCCGGCCTGCATCTAATAATTCATCATTAAATTTTTTCTTATGGAATAACGTTGCAAAAGCATATCCCATAGGAACAGCACAAATAGCAATATTAACCATGATTGCTGGCATATAAATCTGTTCAATTAATAACACATTTCCTGCCATCCATGCAGCTTTATTAATTGGGCCACCTAAATCAGAAGCGATCATTCCCCCAAGAATAATAGCTAATAATAATTGGCTGACATCATTCGCTATCATACTTCTGATCCAATTAACTAATCCTGTGTTAATTAAAGCTAGTGGTTCAGATAAAACAGCTCCCATAATGATAGCTACAGATAAAGTAGCAATTAAAGGTAGAATAACCAGTGGCATTACGCCTGAAAATGATGCTGGTAGATGAATTTTATTTTTTGCCCATTTAACTAAATAGCCAGCTAAAAATCCAGCAATCACCGCACCTAAAAATCCAGCATTAGTTGAACTAGCAACAGCTCCACCAATAAATCCAGCGCCAATTGCAGCCTTATCACCAATAGAATATGCAATAAAACCAGCTAATACTGTATTTATTAATGCTATACCTACCCAACCCACTTGTTCTATCAAATAAAGAGAGTGCTCAAAACCAGAACTATCTTTAAAAATATCTAGACTAGTAATACCCATAGATAATGCTATCATTTTGGGAATAGCAATTACTAAAGAAGATCCGATAATTAATGGTAGAACAAAACTAATGCCACTCATCAAATGTCCTTTCAACTCAAACATTATTTTTTTCATATTAATTTTCTCTTATTTAGTTATTTTCTACTTTCTATGATATTCACACATTTTTTTAAAACTGCTTCAGGAGCCTTAATACAAGTGGCAATACTAACTTTTAATTGAGGCTTATCTTTAAATCTATCCATATCTATTACTTTTTGATCTGTTGCTAATAAAACAAAATCAGCTTCATCAACTTCAGCTTGTGAAATTTTATTAACTTGCCCTAAAGATCCTTGTTGCTCAATTTTTACATCATAACCTAATTTTTTACCTGCATTCTCTAATGCTTTAGCAGCCATAGGTGTGTGCGCAAGTCCTGCTGGGCAGGCTGAAATACCAACAATTTTCATACTAATACCCCTCTTGTCATTTCCTTACTGATTAGTGATATAATTTTATTTATATCTGTTGAAGCTTTTATTTCATTTTTAAAATCATCTTCCATTAAAGCAGTAGCTAGTTTACTTATCATCATAATATGGGTAGTGCCAGCCTCATTTTTAGGTACGAATAAAGCAAAAACATATTGAACATTACTCTCATCAAATGTTTCCCATTCTATTGGTTTAGCTAATTTTGCAAAAAATACAGTTGGAGTAATGACAGAGTCATCTTTTGCATGAGGAATTGCAAACCCATCAATCAATCCTGTCGATGATTCTTTTTCTCTATCGATAAATGCTTCCATAGTTTTTTTAATATCATTGACGTAATTATGCTTAAAAGCATTACTTGATAAAAAATCAAATAACTCATCTCTACTTTCTACGTTTAAATTTAAAAAAATATTATTTTCTGAAAGATTCATTACTTTAGTACCTTTAATTAAATAAAATGGATTAATTAATATAATAAGAGATGTTATAAAAAAGCATATCCATACATTTTCATTTTATTTTGGAAAATTAATGTACTATCTTTTTTTCTAGAAGTAATATCATATTGGTAGTGATTTTTTAAATGAGGCCTCTTATTACTATGAGTAAATTTTCGTACCAACGGTTAGATGATTTATTTGATTTTTTTTTACTTAAAAAAGAGCCCATATTAATTAAAGATATTGCGTCCACAATTAATGTGTCTGAACGAACTATTCGCACGGACATTTCCAACCTAAATGATTATTTAATTGATAAAAATGCCAAAATAAAATTAATAAGGCAAAAAGGTTATATCTTAGATTGTGAAGATGAAAAAAAAATCATCGACTGGTGGGGTAATTTTAATAAAACTGAAGGCTATAGTTTATTAGGCTCTTTAAAAGAACGTCAGAATTATTTATTCGCTTTATTATTGAATGAGCAAAAATATTATTCCGTTTATGAATTAATGGAACATTTATGTATAAGCAAAAATACATTATATATGTACTTGAAAAATATACGTAAAACATTATCAAACTATAATTTAAAACTAATTAATAATACAAATACTGGATTTAAAGTTATTGGCACAGAATACGATAAACGAAAAGCTATATTAGATTTATTTTTGATTAACGATTTACAATCTTATTTGGTTGGATTCACGGACTTAGAAAAGTTGTTTTTGACAAATATTGATTTAGATTTATTAAAAACATTAGAATCAAAACACTTATATTCTCTACAATTATTAGACTCTGATTTTTATCATAAAAATATAATATCGACTATTGCATTGGCGATAGCTAGAGTAAAAGAAGGATTAACAATTAATGAAATATCCATTGAAGTTCCAAAGTTAATGGATCATGCATTAGATGCAATATATTTATTTCTTAAGGAAATAGAAAACTCATTCTCAATCACATTACCCATTAATGAAATCAACTATTTTATTCTAACTTTATCCATTAATGTACCTAGATTAATCAAAAACCCTAAAAATCACCCATCTGAATCGTCGATCATCGTTGATGAATTATTAACATCAATATATGAGACATCTAATCTTAATTGGACTAAAGATAAGATCTTATTTGAAGATTTAGTTAACCATATTGAGAATTTTATTAAAATTAGTTCAATAGATAAAGAAAGAAAAAATCCAATACTCAGTACAATAATAAATTCTTTCCCATTTGCCTATAGTTTAAGTTTAACCCATCTAGGCGTAATTGGTAAAAAATACAATATCTTTTTTTCTGAAGATGAAGTCGGATATATAGCACTACACATAGCTGGCGCTATTGAAAGACATAAAGCAAAAACTCAACAGCTTAATGTGATTATCGTCTGTGGTGGTGGCTTTGCGATGAGTAAAATTATAGAATCAAAAATAAATAAAAAATTCCCAAATAAATTTAATATAAAAAAAACATACTCCTATGCTGAATTTCAATTATCAAAGATAAGTGACATAGATCTAACAATTACCACACTTCCATTTACTCAAGAAAATACTCCCACTATTTACATTGATATGTCAAATATAGATAAAGCAATTGATGATTTAAAATATTATCTAACCGATGATCAAATTAATAATAACGTTATGCAACTTTTTAATCCTGAAAATTTTTATTACTTTGACACTGATAAATTATCTAAAAAAGACTTATTAGTAAAAATGGCAGTTGATCTAGAAAAACAAAATATTGTCTCAGCGGATTTTGTGTCTAGTGTGTTAGAAAGAGAGAGCTTACAGACAACATTGATTAATGATGTCATTGCTATACCTCATTCTATGACAATGATTGCAAACAGATCAAGAGTATCAGTAGCTATATTTCCGAATGGGATACAATGGGAGAAAGATAAAAAATGTAATTTTATATTTTTACTTGCAATATCGAAAACTGATAATGAAATTACAGATAATTTATATGATCTAATATTAAATTTAATTGATGATAAAGCCATGACAAAACAATTATTAAAAGCTTATACATTCCATGAATTTAAAAATTTACTAAGTATTTTATAGGTTAATTATAATTCATTGTAAATGGACTTTATTGTAACCATCAACATTTTATTACGATGGGTAAACACGTTGGACTAGATGAAAATCTGGTCAGAGAAATGTTTATTGAGTTTAAATCGCTCATGCCTAGTGTTATTTCTCAGATCAAATCTCAATTACCAAACCATAACCCTTTACATATCAGTGATGCAATTTTTAATGGTCTTGCAAAACAAGCTGAAAAGATCCCTGATTTTTAAAAGAAGTTTTCTATATTAAGAGATACTTTATTTTATCTATTCCCGTATACGGTATAGATAATAAATTTTAACCTATTGTTATAAAATAATTTATCATGACTCAATAAGATATTTGTATCTGGGTTTGTATCCGATTTTGCACTTGATATAGAGTAATCTCAGCTGACATCGGTTAACAAAGAAAACTCTTTGAAAAAGCTTTAGACATAAAAAAACAGCTTTAAGCTGGTGTCTTTTTTTGGAATTGGTGCCCGGACGCGGAATCGAAGATACTGCTTAAAACATTGGTATTATTGGGTTGGAGGAATTGAGGTTGGGGAATGTATCCGTGTTTGTATCCGTAGTGGGGATAGGGAATATTTAAGTTTTATTTTTTATTGAGTTTGTTAATTGAACTTAAAATTAATACTTAGATTATCTAGGAAAATTTATTTTATGTAATTATAAAAAATTTCTTCATTCTATGAACATAGGATTGTAATATGTTATTCTAATATGAATTTTGTTTATAAACAGAGAAAGAGTTTTCTTGTTGATGTGAGTACTGACATAATGAATTGAAGGTGTTTTTTTAGAACCGATTCAATTTTTCGACAGTCAAAATCCTTTCATAATTTTCATATTCGTTTAAATAAAAACTACGATAAAATTATCAGAATATACAATAAAAGGCTATCTTTTAATAAAATTAACAAACGATATATTGTCGATTACATAACAGCTATCTTGATTATAAAAAATATTCCTAATATTGATGCAGTAATTATAATCTCATTAATTTTTTTAGTTTTCTATATTTTAGATAAATTAGATTATTATTTATTTCAAAATTTATGACAAGTAAAAAAATAATGGAAGAACAGTTAGAATATATAACATATAAAAACCGCATTAAGCATTAAATAATATAATAATAATTGAATTTAGAAACACGAAACAAATGGCATGCTTTTCTACTTGGTTTATGTACTAACAATGGGATAATTATAACTGGTTTGCCCACCAATCACATGTTGTTCATACATATCAATAATCATACACAGATATAACCAACCTTCACTGGTTTAAATATAAGTGATATCGGTTACGCAAGCAATATTAGTTCTGTTTGGCTTGCATTGTCTGGTTAACCGAATTATGTTGAGTCTTTATAACAGTTTTATACTTGATGAGGTTATGTGCTGCTTTATTTAGTTACTTCCGAAATACTTGGATTACTATTCTTTTTGAAACTTGATACAGACATCGTGCACTAAGCTTAGGAGCACCTAAAGCACCTAAACGAGCTTTATGCAATCAATATCGCTTTTTAATATATTTGTTGAGCTAGTATGATCTATTTAGCTAAGTATAATTTGCCTACTTCCTTGGTAAGAATTATTATTCTGTTGAAGGCTGGGTTTTTATCAAATCAAATATTGGTTTAAATAAGCTAATATATAATTACCCAGCTAAAAACTGGGATTATTTATTATTACGATTTATTATTAAACAATTAGCAACGAGGAAAACATTGTAATTATTCAAATTCTATATCTTCATTCAATATTTGATGAATATCCATTTTAACATCAATATTAAGTTTATTGACAAACCAGCCATTTAATTCACAATTTCTAATAAATTCTTCAATTCGGTTTATGCCATTAATCTCTTTTAGTGTAACAACTACACCAAAGCGAATGTACTCACCATCTTTAGGATCTAAACGGTTATTTGTTTTAATTTCCATTCCCCAATTTTTATTGTTTTTGTATGATATTTTAGGTTTATTATTTTCTTTGGGCACTTCAGCAATATATTTTACATTATCCCATTTTCTAAAATTATTTCTGGCCTCTGATTCGAACAGGTAGCTTTTATCGTCTGTATCTCGGTTTTGTGTATCGCCATTGATCTCGTAAATTTTACCTTTATCATTCATTCTGCCAAAATGGAGGTTTAATTCTGTATTGGTATAATCAACACCTTGTGTTCGATTGCACTTAGGGAAATAGCACATTGTTGCTCGTGCAATATAGGGATATTTGTCATTTACTATTGGTACTGGAAAACGATAATTGTAAGTATTCCATTTTTCACTTACGTCAGAAATTAAAAATTTAATTTCATCTTCATTTGTTTTGATAATGTCATCAATTTTGATAGGAACAATACCGTGTCCATATAAGGAGATTTCATGTGGTGTCGGGTTACGATTCCAACCTTTTGCTGCATCAATAATGAGCGCTTTGGCTATCTCTCTCTTGAGTTGTAAAATATTAATAAGGTAGGCGAGTTTACGAGCAATCCAAGGAGCAGCATAAGATGTTCCTGCGACTTCGGCCCCACCTAGTGGCTCACAAACATGAATAAATTGTTCACGGCTCCCGCCATAATAACTAACATCGGGTTTAGCGAAAAAGGAGAGCGCAATTCCTTTTCGGGTATAGCTCGCTGATATTCTTTCCCGAGTAACAGAATTAACCACTATGCTATTAATCGAATCAGCAGGAGATCCGATTTTATTAATATTGTTGTTAGGTTTATTGGTGCCTGCTATAACAAAAATCACATCATTTTCATATTGAATTTGGTCTAATATTGCCGCTTCTGCTGAAATAAAGTTATCATTGATCTCTTGATTACTACCTAATGAAAGATTCCATACTTTAATATCTTTGTTTTTAGCAACGATTTCTTTAATTTGCTTAATAATAGTAAATGAAGAAAATTGTGATTTGGTGGCAACTCCAAAATGTCTCACTTTAAATCGACCACATCCGTCATCTAACCATGGATTGAGAGCTGGCCCATCAACAATAATTGAGGATACCGCTGTTCCATGCTTATAATCCTCATTATTCCTATGAATATTAGGATCTACCATATCGTAATATTCAACCCAATTTTGAAAGTAAACGGAACTAGCAAATAATGTATCTATAACGCCAATAGTCGGTTCTATCGTTGGTTCTGGAAGTCTAGTTATATTTTTTTGATGTAGTTGAATAAATTCTTCAGGCGATAGCTGTGATAAATCTGCTGTTGCCATTGAAACAAGATAAGGTGCTTTTTTGAGTAAAATGTCTAATTGATTTTCATCTAGAAATACCGTGTGATTATCTAAAATCCGACTGGATAAAATAGAGATCCCTAATTTGTTGAGAAGTTCCTTTGTGTCTGTTTTTGTATCGTAGAGTGTAACAAGGCTTTGCGTTATCTGTTCTGATGCCTCTTCTATGTCAAAATCATCAATATAAGATATATCTGCAATCACTTGTTTGAAAAGAGATTTACTGATTTTATATTTTTCGTATGTGATACTGTCTATTGTTTTTTTATGTTCAAAAATAGCTTTATTAATTACTCCTTGTAGTTCTTCGTTTAGAACTTCTCCTGTTTTGCTTAGTAATTTAATACTTTTTTCTAAATCTTGAATAGTTAAAAAATAGGTAATAATATGTTTGGTTTTATTTTTATTAAATTTAGCTCCAACAATAGCAAAATTGGATTTTTTCCCTTGAAATAATCCTGCAATTCGATTACTTTTAGCTACGATTTTATTATAGTGCACACTAATCAGAATACCATCAAATGGTGTTGTTTCATGTACCCAAAAATCTCTGATTTGTTCAATTTTATTTTTTAATCTACATATATGGCTGTAAGTAACCTGAATGTGACCATTCATGCTTATTCCTTGAAAGCTTTTTAATTTTGGAGATTGCCCAAATTGATTTCCATGTAATTCCAAAACATTATTCACCATTACTTATTTTCCTCATTGAGCTTTCTTGCCACAGAACTTTTAGCTTCACCTGTAAGCTTTTCAATTTCTCTTACAGTAAATCCTTGTTCATACAATTGTTCAAGTGATGTTTGTTCAATATTTCCATTGATACTATTATATAGTCGCCTTAAATATTCATAGCTGTTATTTTCATCACTAAATGCTATAGCTGTTTTGATGATATTTTTTAGTTCACCTGCAGAAGGAAGCTTATTTGTAATATTCAGTATTTTTTTAAATAAACGTGCATCTCTTCCAATATGTTTAAAATTTTTGGCAAAGTCAGATAAGTAGTATTCTGCAACTTCAATTAAATCATCTTTGCTATATCGATTAAAGTTAATGATAGCATCAAAGCGTCGAGACAGTGCTTTATCGAAGTTCTTATATAAGTTAGTAGTTGCTATAATGACAATTTCTTTATTTAAATCTGTTAATCGATCCAATTCTCTTAAAATAGCCGAAGTTACTCGACCCATTTCACGAACATCATTGCTATTTATGCGATCTAGAGCAATAACATCAATTTCATCAAATAAAATAATAGTTTTTTCTGGATAAGGAATATTATTAATTTCAATAAATAAATTAGTAATATTTTTATTCGTTTGTCCCAATTTACTATCAATTAAATTATCAAAATCGACATAATAAAGAGTTCTATTTAATAGTCTGGCTATTTGTTTTGTTGCTTCAGTTTTACCAGTACCAGGGAGACCTTCAAATAAAAATTTATTAATGCCAACTCGATGGTTAATAGCATTAATAATACCTTTAATATCATTTGTAACTTCTATCGGTAAATGTAATGGTTCAACCGTTTTGAGATTAATTAATTTTAACAGTTTACTTTCAAAATCATTTGCTTGTGGTACATAAAGATTGGTGGCAGCAATTAGCCCCATAATATATTCAGCAAGTTGATGATCATTGATATTATCAAAGTAACGCGCAATCTCTATCGCTTCGTTTCTAAAGGAATTCTCATTTTTTTCCACATGATATTTGATCAAATTTAATACATTTTTCTTTTTCACTGCGACCATCCCCAAGATTTTTAATTTGGCTGTGTTTAGTATACCAAAAAAATAGGACAAAAAATAAAATATTGGGACAATTTTGTGAAATATAATTGTAGCTTCTAAAACTTTATTCTTTATCAATGTATTATAATGGATGTTTGGTTGAATATATATTAGAACCTGTATTGAGATATTTTTTATCTTTCAAACCCACTAATTAAGCAAATAGTAACAAACAGGATTAACTAATATTTAATTATCTTACTCTATCAATTCATGAATACTTGAATTCCCTTCTACACTTGTTGCTTTTTATCTGAATAAGTTACATAAAGGATAGCCTGAAAACAGTACAAGATACCTAAGTATGTAACTCATTTATCAAAGCTATATTTGGTGGGTTCATGGGGAAAAATACTGAAATTCAGCTCTGATCTATCTGAAAAATTTCTTCAAGTTTCTTCACTAATTCTTTGTGTTTAGTCATTGTTATCTCTTGTAATTTTATTACTTTCCACTTAAAAGTATTGTTTTGCTCTATTACCAAAGTAAATTAGTTATCGATTTACCAATTTTTGAGTAAGAGCAAAATTGGCCAATATATTCACCCTTGTAGAAATACTTTTTAGATCATGAGATGTTGGTTGCCGCGACATAACTAAGACCATATAAAAAGTGAGTGATTCTAACAGATTACGTTTTTTATAATAAAAACTGTAACATAATTTTATTGTGTTCAGTATTAACACAAAATTTAAATTTTATTCATTTGATTTTAAAAATAAAAATACATATACATATAACATCCCAATATAGCTTGTTTTATCTTATTGGAATATAACTAATTACTCAGAATAAATTTGTTAAAACACAATACTCTTCAGGAATACTTTTACCATCGTAATCGGAACTAAAAGTTTCACCTGTATAATAGATGTAATTACCAGAATAAAATGTGCCACTTTGTTCAAATGCAATATCATGGCCATATCGTTCATAATCAAAGTAGTTACTTAAATTTCCTAATTCTTAACTATAACAGCCACTTTCTGCAATCCAATAAAAACCTAAATCATATTCATCAGAAATATTGGACAAGGATTGAAAGCAATCTAAGTTATCAGATAAACTAATTAAGTCAGTAATAAAATTAACATAGTCTCCAACATCAATAACTGCTTCATAGATTTCTGTTTCAGCATTACTCAATTCTTCAAGCTTTTATGTCTAATAATTTTATTCTTTAAAGGAAATAAAAACCAAAATAAATTATGGTTTACTTTATTATCAGGCTGATAATACATGGACTTTGAATATTAATTTATAGTACGAGTTAAAAATATTGTCCAAAAATCCATGTGGTTAAATCTATTTTTTAGTTAATTTGCAATAATTTAGTTAAGTAAAAAAATAACATGATAGGTTTATTTGAAAAGGCTTTAGACATAAAAAAACCAGCTTTAAGCTGGTGTCTTTTTTGGAATTGGTGCCCGGACGCGGAATCGAACCACGGACACGGGGATTTTCAATCCCCTGCTCTACCGACTGAGCTATCCGGGCAACAATGGAGCTGTATTAAACACGATTCTCGATTATCCGTCAATCCCTTTTATAAGATATTTTTAAAAATACATACTGATTGGTTGAAATTTAACTAATTGCCACTATATTAATAGTTTAGTTAGAATAATATCACTCTATATTTAGAGGAATTTTTATATGCGAGTTTTTGGTTTTATTATTTTTTTTATTTATGCTTATTTTGAAGTAAGTTTTTTTATAACAGTTGCTGATTCAATTGGTGTTTTTCTTGCTTTGATTGGGATTATTGCCACTTCAATTATTGGGCTTTCATTAATAAAAAAACAAGGTTTAAGAAATCTAAGTATTATGCAACAAAAAATTGCTAATCAACAAAGTCCTAAAGATGAAATTATTAAGAGCGTATCTTTATTATTTGCCGGGTTTTTATTACTTATTCCAGGTTTTTTAACTGACATTCTTGGCGCTATTATGTTAATTCCGCGGGTTCAAGAATATATTGTTCGCTTTATTATTGGGAAATTACCCTCTAAATTTTATTCATTTTATTCTAACAGCAATACACAAATGAATGATGTTATTGAAGGGAAATTTGAACGTAAAAATGATGAATAAATAATCAATTGGATTTTTTTTTATTTTATTCTCTTGAAGAATTTAAAATAATCCCCATGTATTGTGCACTATATAATACATATCATATTTTTATGATTTATTGTTAATAATTATTTAAGTAAAAATTAGTGCTAGGAGATAACTAATGAAAATTCGTCCATTGCATGATCGTGTGATCATTAAACGCAAAGAAGTAGAATCAAAATCAGCTGGCGGTATTGTTTTAACTGGTTCAGCTGCTGGTAAATCAACACGTGGTGAAGTTTTAGCTGTTGGTAATGGTCGCATTTTGGAAAATGGTCAAGTTCAGCCATTAGATGTTAAAGTTGGTGATATCGTAATTTTCAATGAAGGATATGGCGTTAAAACAGAAAAAATCGATAACGAAGAAGTGCTTATCCTATCAGAAACCGATATTTTAGCCATTGTTGAAGCATAACTGGCAAATAATTTAACTTATATACAGAATTTAGGAGAAATACGAAGATGGCAGCTAAAGATGTAAAATTTGGAAATGACGCTCGTGCTAAAATGCTCAAAGGTGTGAATGTATTAGCTGATGCAGTTAAAGTAACTTTAGGTCCAAAAGGACGTAATGTTGTATTAGATAAATCATTTGGTGCCCCAACTATTACTAAAGATGGTGTTTCAGTTGCTCGTGAAATCGAATTAGAAGATAAATTCGAAAACATGGGTGCACAAATGGTTAAAGAAGTCGCTTCAAAAGCAAATGATGCAGCGGGTGACGGTACAACAACAGCAACAGTACTTGCTCAAGCTATCGTTAATGAAGGTTTGAAAGCTGTTGCTGCGGGCATGAATCCAATGGATTTAAAACGTGGTATTGATAAAGCTGTGGTTGCTGCAGTTGAAGAGCTTAAAAAATTATCTTCACCATGTGCTGATTCTAAAGCGATTGCGCAAGTTGGAACTATTTCAGCAAACTCTGATGAAACGGTTGGTACTTTAATTGCTCAAGCAATGGAAAGAGTAGGTAAAGAAGGTGTTATCACTGTTGAAGATGGTACTGGTTTACAAGACGAGCTTGATGTTGTTGAAGGTATGCAGTTTGATCGTGGTTATTTATCACCATATTTCATCAATAAACCAGAAACAGCTACTGTTGAATTAGACAGCCCATATATTTTATTAGCTGATAAAAAAATCTCTAACATCCGTGAATTATTACCAGTATTAGAAGCGGTTGCTAAAGCAGGTAAATCACTATTAATTATCGCTGAAGATGTTGAAGGCGAAGCATTAGCGACTTTAGTTGTGAATACTATGCGTGGTATTGTTAAAGTTGCCGCGGTTAAAGCGCCTGGTTTTGGTGATCGTCGTAAAGCAATGTTACAAGATATTGCTATCTTAACTTCAGGTACAGTTATTTCAGAAGAAATCGGTTTAGAACTTGAAAAAGCAACGCTTGAAGATTTAGGTCAAGCAAAACGCGTTGTAATCAACAAAGATAATACAACTATTATCGATGGCGTTGGTGAAGAATCGTTAATTAATGCACGTGTTGAACAAATTCGTAAACAAATTGAAGAATCAACTTCTGACTACGATAAAGAAAAACTTCAAGAACGTGTTGCTAAATTAGCTGGTGGTGTTGCAGTAATTAAAGTTGGTGCAGCAACTGAAGTTGAAATGAAAGAGAAAAAAGCACGTGTAGAAGATGCATTACATGCGACTCGTGCAGCCGTTGAAGAAGGTGTTGTTGCGGGTGGTGGTGTTGCATTAGTTAGAGCTGCTTCTGCGATTTTAGATCTTAAAGGTGCAAACGAAGATCAAAACGTTGGTATTAAAGTAGCTCTTCGCGCGATGGAAGCACCATTACGTCAAATCGTTACTAACTGTGGTGAAGAAGCTTCTGTTGTTGTTAATGCTGTTAAAGGTGGTAAAGGTAACTATGGCTACAATGCATCAACTGAAGAGTATGGTGATATGATTGCCATGGGTATTTTAGATCCAACTAAAGTAACTCGTAGCGCATTACAATATGCTGCATCAGTAGCAGGTCTTATGATCACAACTGAATGTATGGTTACTGATTTACCTAAAGATGATAAAGCTGATTTAGGTGCTGCTGGTGGTATGGGCGGCATGGGAGGAATGGGCGGAATGATGTAATTTCCCCCTATTATTTATCCAATAAAAAACCACTCCAATATGTGAGTGGTTTTTTTATATCTAAAGCAGTTTTTATAAAATATTGGAATTAGGTTGTTAAATGCTGATAAAGCGTGATTACACCGATTGCGATCAGCACTAATCCTCCTAATATCTCAGCTTTTTTTCCTACAACACACCCTATTTTCTTACCTAATAACAGACCTGTTGTCACCATCACACAAGTTGCCAGCCCAATCATTGACGCAGTAAAATAGATATTAACATTTGCCATTGCTAAACCTACCCCAACGGCAAATGCATCAATGCTCGTTGATATAGCGGTAAAGATTAACATGAAAAAGGATTTTCTATTTGATGATATAGGTTCTTCTTGACCGTCTTCATCTGATGATTTTAGGCTGCTATAAATCATGTTAATACCTAAAAACAACATGATAGCAAACACTACCCAATGATCCCATTTTTCGATATATTGCAAGGCAATATAACCAATTAACCAACCAAGTAGTGGAGTCATCGCCTCAATAATGCCAAATAAGACACCAATTTTTAACGCACCTAAAAATGGGGTGGATTTTAGAGATATACCACGACACAAAGCGACAGCAAAGGCATCGCTCGACATTGCCAGCGCTAATAACATAATAGTCAATAAACTCATGACACTTACTCTTGCTTCTAAAATATTTATTTTAATTTTTATGATTTATTTTTTTGATACTAAAAATAGATAGTTTGCGATATTTTGATCACCTTTATTTTCATAAATTTCAGCTGTTTTTATTACACTACTTCGACGACTAGAATCATATTCAAAAAGTTGTTTGAACATAAGATCTGCTATTTTTTTATCTCCATTTTGGATAGCGCAATAACCATATTGTTCATAGGCATCAGCTTTCCAACGGTGTCTGTCTAGCTCAAGGCTTTGTTCAAATTGTTTTTGAGCTTCTTGATAACGATCTCTACCACACAGAAAAGAGCCGTAATGAACACGATATAAACCGTTACCTGGCTGCATTAGTGTGATACGTTTGTAAATCATTTCAGCTTCATCATATTCGCCAACATGTTGATCAAACATTGCCATTGCTAACATCACTTGTGGATTGTTAGGCGAATATTGAGACGCTAATTTTAGATTATAATGTGCAGCTTTAACATTTTCTTCCGATTCGTTCGCTTTAGCTAAATAGCCTAGTCCTAATCGCATTCTTGCTAATGCCGCGGTCTCTGGGTCAAACTCTTCTCTGTTACTAGTTTGACAACCTGCTAACATTAGCATGGCAAAACAGCTTAATACTATTAGCGATTTTTTCATTTATCCTTCCTTTTTATATTAGAAGATTATGCTGTTTTCTGAACAAGATTTTGCTTTTTATAAAGGGTTCGTTTCGTGCGATCAACTACTTCACCAGCAAGTTGCCCGCAAGCTGCATCAATATCATCTCCGCGTGTTTTACGAACAATTACTGTGAAACCATAACCCATTAATGTTTTCATAAATCTATCAATTCTTGTATTTGAACAACGAGAATAAGGTGCTCCAGGGAATGGATTCCATGGAATTAAATTGATTTTACTTGGCACATTTTTCAAGAACTTCGCCAGTTCATGGGCATGCTCAACACTATCATTAATTTGATTCAGTAAAACATATTCAATAGTTACTTTACCGTGATTGGCATTTGATGTTGAAAGGTAACGTAAAATTGAATCACGTAGCATTGCCATATTATATTTTTGGTTGATTGGCATAATTTCACTGCGGATCTCATCATTGGGAGCATGAAGTGAAATCGCTAATGCAACATCAATCATTCCTGCCAATTTATCTAAAGCGGGTACTACACCAGAGGTTGAAAGTGTTACTCGTCTTTTTGATAAACCATAGCCAAAATCATCTAACATAATTTCCATTGCAGGCGCTACGTTAGATAAATTTAATAAAGGTTCGCCCATCCCCATCATAACAACATTAGTGATAGGTCTGTCAGCTAATTTACCTGTGACACCAATAGCATTGGATGCTCGCCAAACTTGGCCAATAATTTCAGAAACGGTTAAATTGCGATTAAAACCTTGTTGAGCGGTTGAACAGAATTTACATTCCAGCGCACAGCCCACCTGTGATGAAACACATAATGTAGCACGGTCTCGCTCAGGAATATACACAGATTCAATCATCTGATTATTTCCCACATCTAACGCCCATTTAATGGTACCATCAGATGAACGCTGTTCAATAGCAATTTTAGGCGCTTTAATTTCAGCCAAGGTTTTTAACTGTTCACGTAGTTTTTTATTAATATCAGTCATTTGATCGAAGTCATCGATACCAAAATGGTAGATCCATTTCATAACTTGATCGGCTCTAAAGGGTTTTTCCCCAAGCGATATAAAAAAATCACGCAATTGCTGACGCGTAAAATTAAGTAGATTTATTTTTTCTTGTGTTGAATTAACATTGATTGTATTTGCAGCATCTGAATTAGTTACAGACGTGCTGGATGTAGCTGGTTTTAACATAAGGCCTCGTTTTTACACATTATGGCTATTTCAATTTTTAGGGAAAGGATTATACTGGTTTTCACATTATCTGGCTAATAGAATATTATAGAAACTCAAAATGATAATAAAAACAGTAAAATTAAAAGTAATTCTCAATTTTGCATTGATATCAACTCTATTTTTATACTCGACAATTACTATGGCACATTCAATTCCATTAAGTAAACTTACAGGTCAATTTGACGAAAAAAAAGACAGTGATTTTATAGCATTAGATTTGACAGTGTTACCTGTTAATAAAAAAGGAATGTATCTACAAAAAGAGCCAACAGAACAACTGATCAAAGCTTATAATGATTTTAAAAAGATACATCCAGATATTCCTTTTATTGTAGTCAGTGCAACTCGTAATTACACTTATCAAAATGGCATTTGGCAACGCAAATGGGATGCATTGTTGCAAAAAATGGATGATCCACAAAACATTGCTGCGGAAATTTTAAAATTTTCATCCATGCCTGGCACGTCAAGGCATCATTGGGGAACAGACATTGATATTACTAGCTTGTCATCTGAATTTTTTAAGCAAGATAAAAAAGGCATTATTCTTTATAAATGGTTACAAGAAAATATGCCTAAGTATGGTTTTTGTCAGGCTTTTAACGAAGGTCGTAAAGGTGGATATCTTCCTGAAGAGTGGCATTGGTCATACAAACCTATTGCCAGTCAATATATTGCGAAGTATAAAGCGATATTAGACAGTGATCCTAATAAAGTTATACAAACCCTGAACTTTACAGGGCATGATAAAATTAAATTAACAGAATTAGTTAAAGAGTATGTATTATCTGTTAATAGTGATTGTTACTAGGTGCAAGTGTTTGATATTTACGCCAATAAGGTAAATATATAGTAACAACAAGTCCACCACCTTCTCGATTTGCTGCCTTAATAGTACCGTTGTGCATAACAACGGTCTTTCGAGCAATCGCTAATCCCAGTCCATAACCTTTGCCAAGTTGTGGTGACTGAATACGGACAAATGGTTCAAAAATGCTGGATAATTTATTCCATTCAACACCCGGTCCGCGATCTTTAACTTCTATTTGTAAGTATTTGTTGGTTTCTTTTAATGAGACCTCAATAGCCTGCCCTGCTTCAGAAAAACGAATCGCATTACGAATAATGTTTTCAATTGCACGACGTATCTGTTCCGAATTGCCTTTGACAATCGAATGATTAATTGTTGAAGGGATAAAATGTACATCAATCTGTTGGTGATTTGCTTCATAATTAGCATCACTGATCACCACACTTAATAAATCTTTCAAGTCAAAATATTCTTCATCATTACGATTGTTCATTTCAGAACGAGAATATTTTAATATTTCGCCAATTAGCTGATCTAATCGTTCAGATTCCAGTTCTATTCTTGCTAAACAAGTATCGATATTTTGTTTATTTTGCTGGGCAAGCCCAATAGCTAACTGTAAACGTGCCAATGGTGTTCTAAGTTCGTGTGATACGTCATGCAGCAATGATTGACGATCTGAGATCAAGATATTGAGTTGTTCAACCATCATATCAAAATCTTTACCCACTTCACTTATTTCATCATGCCGATATTCTAGCTTATCAAACAATCGAACCGAAAGATTACCTTGTGATACTTGAAAAAAGGCCTGCCTTAATAATCGCATTGGTTTAGTTAAATTCCAAGCTAAAGTAAGACTTAACGTAAGCCCAACAAAAATTCCCGCTAGTGTAATAGGCATCGGCATATTAAACAGTATATTTTGGAACTGAGTATTTATTTCTTCTTTTTTAAACGAAACAGAATACAGTGTTCCATCAGGGGCAACGGCTGAACGTTGGTACATATAATTCGGAGATTCTAATTCATCGTTTAGAATATTAACTTGATCATTTTGAGGAGAGACCAATTTTATTGACAACAATATACGCTCACGTTCGGGTAAATGTGCAATAAAATTAAGCGTATCTTCTTCACCTGCTACATGCAATAATTGCGCAATCATATCGACTTTAGTCGGCATATGATTGAGAATTTTTTTATTTTTTCCTTCTACATAGACAGAAAATGCAATCCATGTCAATTGAAAGGTAAGAAAAAACATCACACAAAATACAACAAGTATTTTCCAAAATAATCGACGATTCATAGCAAACCTATTGTTATTAACGAATGCGGTAACCTACAGCTCTAATGGTTTCAATTGTCACGTCATTTTGGGCAACTTGAAATAATTTCTGACGAATATTACTAATATGTACATCAACACTACGATCATAAAGTTCTCGAGCGCGGCCAAGTCCAACTTCAGATAATTCTTCTTTAGTCACAACACGTTCGCTATTTTTTACCAATAAGACTAATAAATTGAATTCGGTCGATGTTAAGTCAATAACCTGCCCATTCCATGTACATAACCGTTGTGGTAAATCTAATGTTAAACCATTAAAATGGTATTTTTTATCATCCACCAATTCAACTGGTCGTTCATCAAAACGGCGTAGAACTGCACGTAATCGGGCTAATAATTCACGAGGATAACATGGTTTAGGGATGTAATCATCAGCACCTAATTCTAAACCTAACACACGATCGATATTGTCACCTTTAGCGGTTAACATAATAACGGGCATATTACAGTGTTGACGTATACTTTTAAGAACGTCAATACCATTAATATCTGGTAACATTACATCTAGAATTGCAGCACGATATTTTCCCGATAATGCTTCATCAATAGCATCTTTACCCAAATAAACACTTTTAATATTAAAACCTTCATTGGTTAGATATTCACTAAGCATTTGTGATAATTCGACATCATCATCAATTAACAAAATATTTATCATACATAGCCATTATTATTTAATTTTATAGTAATTACATTATTACAATAATAAAAAAAAGTCAGGTAATTTTACTAAAATATTACATATTTTGAACAATTCCTGATTATTTAATTCACGGTTTAACCAAATAAAAAGTTTAGATTAACATTAAATTGCAACATATTTAATTATTTACTTTGCAATCTTAACATTAAAATTTAAACTAAATATTATGGTTATCTTTTATTAAATGTTTCACCATCTAGCACTATTTATTATAGGCACTAATATGGAGATAAAAAATGGAACAACAAGTAGTGTGGCAAGAGTTAATTCAATTGGTGAAACATGAAGTTTTACCTGCATTAGGCTGTACAGAGCCTATATCTCTTGCTTTAGCGTCAGCTGTTGCGACTAAATATATTGATAAAAATAGTATCAGCCACATTGATGCTTATGTCTCACCAAACTTAATGAAAAATGGTATGGCAGTTACTGTTCCAGGGACCGGGATGGTGGGATTACCAATTGCAGCAGCGATTGGCGCAATAGGCGGTGATGCCGAAGCAGGTCTTGAAGTACTAAAAAAAATTACACCGAAACAAATTAACCAAGCTAAAGATCTACTTAAAGAACAAAAAGTGAATGTACAAATTGCTAATAATAATACGGCAATTTATTCTGAAGCCAATATTTATGCTAAAGACGATCATGTTAGAGTATGTATTGAAAGCTCACACACCAACATAATATTAATAGAAAAAAATGGTGAAGTAATTTTCAAAGCAGATAATAAAACACAAAAGGAGTCTAAAAAAGAATCAGTCATAACTCGTATGTCAGTTAAACAGATATATGAGTTTGCAACACAATCTAATTTTGATGATATCAAATTTATTTTACATTCTGCTGAATTAAACGATGCATTATCTCAAGAAGGATTAAGGCGAGAATATGGCTTAAGTATTGCGGCTACCCTACATGAACAAACAAAAACTGGTTTGTTAGCTGATGATCTATTATCTAAAATAATTATTCGCACAACAGCAGCATCAGATGCCAGAATGGGTGGTGCAACTTTACCTGCGATGAGTAATTCAGGTTCGGGCAATCAAGGTATTACCGCAACGATGCCTGTGGTCGTAGTTGCCGATCACTTAAAATCAACAACAGAGCAACTAGCTAGAGCACTCATTTTATCTCATACTATTGCAATTTATATACATAGTAAATTTCCGCCATTATCAGCACTTTGTGCTGCATCCACAGCCGCAATGGGATCTGCGGCGGGTATGGCATGGTTACTTGGTGAAGGCCAATATGAACCTGTTGATATGGCTATTTGTAGTATGATTGGTGATTTATCGGGCATTATTTGTGATGGGGCTTCAAACAGCTGCGCTATGAAAGTATCAACTTCGGTCTCTTCGAGTTTTAAAGCTGTTTTAATGGCATTAAATCGTATTCGAGTGACTGGTAAAGAAGGTATAGTTGGTGATAGCGTTGAAATTTCAATTAATAATCTTGGAGCCATTGTTAGCAATAGTATGAAAGCAACTGACACGCAAATTATTGATATTATGTCACATAAAGCTTAAAAATATCATCTAATGGTAAAATATTGAGCTTTTAACGCTTTTAATATAAGCAATCAGCACATTTTTGAAAAAATATGCTGGACAATGTTATTTTTTATGCGTAATATTTCGTCCTACTTCTATGGTGGCTATAGCTCAGTTGGTAGAGCCCTGGATTGTGATTCCAGTTGTCGTGGGTTCGAATCCCATTAGCCACCCCATTTTATAGAGCAGAAATCTAACGGCGAGTAGCGCAGCTTGGTAGCGCAACTGGTTTGGGACCAGTGGGTCGGAGGTTCGAATCCTCTCTCGCCGACCAATTTTAAATAAAAGAAAAAGAGCTTACTCATTGAGTGGGCTTTTTTATTATCTGCATTTTGAGAGGATGAGAACCGACTGGAGGTTCGAGCCGAGCGTAGCGAGACAACGTTGCTTTAGCAACGACCCGTAGGGCGAGCATGAAATGCGAGTAATCCTCTCTCGCCGACCAATTTTAAATAAAATAGCCTACTCAATTAGTGGGCTTTTTTATTATCTGCATTTTGAGAGGGTGAGAATACCCTGCCATATTTAGGGCTCTTTAAGCACAATATCGTCCGGCCAAAAACTCAGAATACGTTTTACTTTTACAAATATCTCACCTAGAATAAAAAAAGCACAGTAATAGCCATGCTTTTCAGCCTTCATAACATAAGTTGAATATACAGTTATGCCATTATAAGTTAAAATCACACTTTATCATTAGTGTCTCTATTACACAGAACCATACGAACCAGTTGTTGCTTATCCACTTTACCAATTTTCGTAAGTGGAAATTGTGCAATATATTCAACCCGATCTGGCCATTTGTATCGTGCAATACCT
Organism: Gilliamella sp. B14448G11; assembly: GCF_016101765.1. Taxonomy (NCBI): domain Bacteria; kingdom Pseudomonadati; phylum Pseudomonadota; class Gammaproteobacteria; order Orbales; family Orbaceae; genus Gilliamella; species Gilliamella sp. B14448G11. The sequence goes on from NZ_JACFPX010000002.1 coordinate 158,465, forward strand.
TGCAATTTAAAATGTTGATGCAGCTCTGCCAAAGTTAATCTTTGATCAGCGATTAACATCGCGCAGCTTTGCTCTCCCAATATGTCATCAGGAAGAGCCAGTAATGCGGCATCATGAACATGAGGAACCTTGCATAAGATATCTTCAATTTCCGCTGTAGCAATTTTTTCACCAGCACGATTGATTTGCTCTTTTATTCGTCCCTCTACCACCAGATAGCCCTGTGGTGTTAATCGGACTAAATCACCGGAACAGTAATAACCATCATCGGTAAAACTATGCAGTGTATGCTCTGGCGCCTGATAATACTGTCTAATGGTATAAGGACCTCTGACTAACAATTCTCCAATTTCTCCCATTGCTACATTTTGTCCTTGAGGATCAACGATCTTAATTTCATCATGTATAGATAAGGGATAACCTTGTGATTGATAAATCACCTCATCAGTATCATCAAGCGATGTGAGGCAAACTAAGCCTTCCGCCATACCAAACACCTGCTGTAATTTACAATTAAATGCTCGTGGAATTTGCTCTGCAACTAAGGGATTTAGCCTTGCTCCACCAATCTGAAGGACTGAAAGTGAAGTAAAATGATGGGGGTGGTAATTAAGCTCAGTTAACCAAAAACTAACAATGGCAGGAACTAAGGATGTGATAGTTACTCGATGTTTTTCAATCTGATCAAAACAGAGCACGCTATCCGGCGTTTCTGCCAATACGACACAACCACCAACAGAAAGCGTCCCTAATATCCCCGGACAACCTAATGTAAAATTATGTGAAGCCGGTAATACGGCAAGATACACACTGTCTTCATTTAACCGGCATACTGTTGCAGCGGTCATCGAAAAATAAGCATAATCAGTATGTGTTCGGGGAATTAATTTTGGCGCTCCCGTCGTGCCACCTGATAATAATAAAAATGCGATATCGCGATAGTTAGGTGCTGAATAAGCCGTAGCGGATATGGGCTCTGCGATCGAATCTAAACTGTTCCCAGAAGGCAATACTCTATCAATAATGAGAAATTGAATAGATTGATGTTTCTCCGCTAAATCCTGCGCCATTTTGGCATGATTAAATCCCATAAATGTTTTGGTTGTAATAATGCCTTGAGGTTGTCCCTGTTGACATATTGACTCTAAATCATGTTGTCGATGTGCCATAGTTGTTAAAATAGGAATCACGCCAAGGCGAAATAAGGCGAAGCAAATTACAATAAAGGTTCTGTTATTAGGTAGTTGAACTAAAACACGATCTCCTTTGCGAAGACCTAAGTGATATAAATGACTTACATAGTTATCTACATTCTGATTAAACTCATGATAAGTTAACACCCCTTGTTTATCGATTATAGCTTTATTGTGACTAAACCGAGTGGCCCATTGTCTTAACCGGTCGCCAAAATTATAGGGTTGCCAATATCCTAATTCTTCATATTTTTGTTCTCTTGCCTCTTGATTGTTCATAAATGATCCTCTTTTCATGTTTTAAATAACATTTAAGTAAAAATGATAATCACTATCTGTCAGTGTTTTATCAAAATTGTTCTAATAATTTCATTCAGTTTTGACTTCCGAGTATTACCAATAGCAACGATCTACCCTATAAGGAGGGACTCATGAAACAAAAAAACTCATTTTTAACGATCCTATTGCCGACACATTACTCATACCATTGTTTATGAGGGCTGAAGAAAGCCAAAGATCAGACCGTTTATTCGAAGACAAAGATGCTAAAAATGTTATTAAGCAGCTTCCTTTTGATTTTTCTCCTTTCAAAAATAAAAGAATTAGCCAAACGGATACGGCTATTCGGGTCAGTTTATTCGACAACATTGCCCGTCAATGTCTCAATCAGGCAGAAAACCCGGTCTTAGTTCATCTTGGTTGCGGCCTAGATAATCGATTTAACAGAACCGATACAGGTAATGGAATACACATTAAAATTGATTTGCCAGAAGTTATCGAATGGCGGAATCAACTATATTCTTCACAAAATGAGCGTAATATTTCATTTTCTGGCTCAATACTAGAGACAGATTGGATATATAAACTCCTTGAAAAATACCCCGATCACGCATTTTCATTTTTTATTGAAGGTGTCCTTATCTATTTTCCAGAAACACAAGTTAAACAGTTTTTTAATAATCTAATGTCTCACTTTAGCAATGTGTTGGTCTGTTTTGACAGTTGTACTAACTGGATTGTTAAACATTGTGACCAACACGACACTGTTCGCATGATGAGAGCTAACTTTAAATGGGGCATCGATAATCCCAAACTATTGGAGAGTTGGAGTCCTCGCTTAAAGCACATTAAAACAATCTCATTATTAAAACAGCATCCCAAAAGATGGGGATTTCGCTCTGTATTTCGTCTATTTCCTCCTGTTGCCAAAGGTTGCAATATTTTGATTTATCAGATTACTGATTAATTTATTGTTAATTGTGCAAACAGAAAATTTTGTATAACGGCTAAAAATTGCTGCGGTCTCAGAGTGACGTGGAAATGATCTCCAGAGACCACAATATGTTCTTTGACACCACCTAACCATGATTTCCAAGCCAGAATATCGTCAAGGGACACTTCTTTATCTTGATCTGCATGAATAAGTAATGTAGGAGTCATGATTTTAAACGCATTTGCCTGCTGTCGTTGGTACAGTTCCGTGGCCATAAAATCCGCTCTTAACATTGGCATAAACAGAGCAAGTAAGTCTTTATCTTGTAAAACTTCTGGGCTCCCCCCACCAATTTCCATTAATTGCTGAACAAATTGCTCATCATTAAGATGGGTTAAATGACGTAATCCAGTTAAGTGAGGGGCATGACATCCCGACAAAATGAGTGCTGAAACTGTTACACCTTGTTGTTCCAGTACTCGGCATGTTTCAAATGCGACCTGAGAGCCCATACTATGCCCACCAAGTATTATCTTTTTTTGTGACCATTCGGTAGATTGAATCGTCTCAGCTAATTCATTAGCTAATGATGCGATATCCGTTTTATACGCCTCTTTCATTCGCAAATCATGTCCAGGATAAAGATAACAATACATATTCATCCATTTATTTTCGATGTTGTTCCATGAGTGAAATACATGGCTGACAGCACCAGCAAAAGGGCAAAAAATAAAGATATAATCATTGTGTTCAAAAATAGGCTGTAGAGGATATAGATTATTCTTTTTCATAAGCCCTCCTGTTGTAGAAGCTGGTTACTGACTCGTTTTGGTGCAACGCCAGTGATACTTTTTTCTCGTCCCACTGCCTGTAATATTCGTTGCCATAGTTCAGCCACTTTCAATTGATGTTCTGGTTGTAAATCAACAGGTATTTTTTCTCCGGTGATAACAGAGCGTAGTGATTGCAACACATAAATAATTCCTTGCACTCCCTCTTGCTCAAAAGTATCACGCCAATTTTGCGGTGCAGTAATCAATACCTGAGAAATGGGTTCGTTAATATCAATTTCGTCACGACGCTGTGATAGGCTTTTCTCATTATTGTGTTCAAAATAAAATGTCGGTTGCCAAGTTATTGCTCCATAACTGGATTCCAAACACAATGTTCCGTCCGGCCAAACAATAATTTGTTTATGCATGATAAAACTATGGAGATCCGGTTGCTGTTGATCCAGAGTACTTTGCAGAAAAATAATGGCGGTCTCACTTTGCCACTTGAGTAATACCATATTGAAGTTTTGATCAGTAGAGGGTAAAACACTGACATGAATATCTATTGCTCGACTAGATAATAAAAAAAGCGCTAAAGAAGAGTAAAGTAATTGACGACTAGTATACATATGATAGAGAACAGGGGAGCGTTGCAATAACTGTTCACGAAGGAGGCGCACATTCTGTATCCAACACTGCCCAGCAGCCGTATAGGGATAAAAGCTATTAACCCAATAATGAACACCTTGTTGTAATGCTAAATGCTGTAGAGCAGAAATATCATCGGGATGAACGGGATGCTCTTGTATAACATGACATCCTCGCTGCAAAAAGTGTTTAGCTAAGTGAGTCCCTGCACCGCCAACCACAGTAGAACGAACAATAATACAGACAATATCAATATCCGCTGGTACTTGCTTAATATCGGTATACAGAGGTACAGCAAAATCATGTGCTAAATGCTGTGAACTTACACTTCCGGTTGATAGAATACCGGCCAGAGTCAAACCTTCCTGATGTTCAAAAAAAGCATTTAAATAGACTTCACCGAATCGACTCCCTACAATCAAAACTTTCATATATTTTCCTTATTCGTTAAATATTGGTTTATTTTATTGGCGATCAGTGAACAAACAGGAGCATCATTAATCCATTCCCAGTGATCAGAATCAAACTGACAACAATCAGCTTCTTTCAGCCAGCCTTGCCACTCTTCATCGAGAGAGTGCCATTGTACAGGTCGATATTTTGCTTCGAACAATAAACAGTTAATCTCTGTTATCGGTTGAATAAGTGAGTAATCAGATAAAAATGAAAGTAGTCGTTCGGCTTTAAGTTTTTGAGTGTGATTAGTCTCAGCGATATTATCAGCAAGCTCGACCAGCAAGTCATCCATAGGACGATCGGCGAAATCAATACGACAAACTGGATCAATCAATATTAACGTAACATCCTCTCCAGACTGACTTAACAGTGTCGCGGCATGTGCAGCTAAGAATGTCCCATAAGACCAGCCAATAAGATGATAAGGACCTGCTGGTCTAAACTGCCTGATTACCCTCACATAATGCCCAACTAAATCTGGTAAAGAACAGATGCCTTCTTCCATGAAATCATAATTGAGTCCATAAGCAGGAACATTATTTAGCATTTTCAATAGCGGTAGATAAACACTGCAATCACCATCAGATACGGGAAAGACAAACAAAGGAGTATGCTGTGATGAAGTTATTGTCAATGGAACTAAATGCGATAATTCAGCTTTTGGCGAGGTTATTCCCTTGCAAAAATTTTGTAATACAGGGTTTTCAAAAAGCTTTTGTAGGCTAACACCTCGATAACCCATTTTATGTAGACGAGAGACCATTCGTGTTGCAATTAAACTATCTCCTCCCGACTGGAAAAAGTGACTATTAAGAGTAATGCCATCACCTAAAAAAGTTTTCCAACATTGCCAAACAGCATCAATAACTGATTGATCCGCTAATATTTCAGTAGTAGGGAGACTTTGGTTCAATAAAGATGTTTGTAATTTTGGCTTTTCCAGTAAATGCTCGGTTTGTTGCCAATCTATAGATATTTGAGCCAACTCAGGAGATATCTGTAAAAGATGGTTAGCCAACAGTTGTGGATCGGTTCTCACCATTAATGTTGGTGTTGCAATAAATAGATGTTGCCGTAAAGTTGTTTGATCATTAGGCCATTGTATTAAGGTGGTAAACCCGGCTTCACTCAGCACTTCATGCCATCTATTCGTATCTAACATCGGTTTATCATCAAATAGACGAAAATCGCGGTAGCCATTCAGACTCTCGATAAAACTGATCGTTGCAGCTTGTAATGCGCTATGACGTTCAGTGGCTTCGATCAAAAGCAATTTCCCCGTAGGTGAAAGAAGCCTGCGCAAACGAATAAGTGACTGAACAATATGATTGGCATCATGTAATACATTAGTTGCGACAATAAGATCATAACCTGATGCATGATGTTGCTGAAAATCAACTGGTAAATTAATATCTAATAACCCAGTACTGAAACAAGCGTAATGGGAAAATTGTTCTTTTGCCCGCGATAAAAATAGAGGCGATACATCTGTAAAACGATATTCGGCTAGGGAGTCAGATAACTCTGGTAATAAATATTCAGTCGTTGATCCAGTACCGGCACCGACTTCAAGTATTCTAAAGTCAGAACGCCCTTGAGATAACTGTTTTGCCAGATGTAGCGCTTGTTGATGCAGGCTGAACATCATTGGATTATCACGATAAAGAGCCTGAGTGATGCGTTCATCTTCAGTAAAGAGCAGCGAAAGCGCATTACATCTGCCGGTTAATAGCTCGGTGTGATGCTGAACACTAGTATCTAAATAGTAGTCAAGAATGTGACACCATTCAAAATGCGGTTTGATTAATTGGGTTTTGCTGTGAACAAACGCATTTAGCGCGGTATAAACGTGATCTTGTAGTTTTAACCAACCTCTTTCACACAGTAAGTTCAACCACTGTTTAAGCGCTATTTTAGCACTGTCTACCACTTGTAATTGTTGCTGTATCGCAGTTAATGATAGGCAGTCACCAACGTGTTGAAAAAGTTGATACTGAGATAATGTACTGACAATTCCCATTAGCGCCTTATCATCTAAATAAGACCAACACTGTTCAACTTCATCAAGTAACTGCGTTTCGTTATCCAATATCTTATAAGTTAATGTCGGCGTATCGGGTACAACGGGCAAGTTATCTTCAGCAACCCAACGAACAACATAACGACCATCAATAGAGTCACTGGCTTCAACCATACGTACCGCTGGGTGCTGATATAAAACGCTTTCTATTAAACGGCTATCATTATCATTGACTGTTAACTTAAGATCTTTGAATATAGGTATATTATTTGTCGGCCAGACTGCTAATTTTTCTGGTTCACTAGCCACGGTATGTAATAGGGTTTGATAAGCATCAAAACAGCGTTGAGCTATATTGGGTCCTAAGACATCATCCATACAATACCAGTGCCAAATGAGTTCACCATCTATTTCCATGACTTGATGATCCAACCAAACTTGTGGCGTTTGAGTGAAAACATAAGCGGGATCGCCAAAAAAGCGTGACATTGCTTGATCAATCTCTAAGCCATTCAGTGACATCCCTAACATACTGGTAAAAACAACCGGCATTAATGGAGTGTGAGGGAGCCCCAATAATCGTCCCCAATCACGGAGTAATTCGACACCATTAACCTGACTATGTGCTAACCGTTGCCAAAGCAACGTTTGTGTTTTTTCAATAAACTGACGCAATAAAACAGGTTTTTTCAGATCAACATCTATCAAAAGTACTGAGGTAAAATCACCAATAATTTTTTGTACGTCATCATGGTAAGAACGGCGGTCAAAAAAAGTTAAATTTAACGTAAATGCTGGATGGCGACAAAATGACGCTAAACTCACTGCATACAATGCTAATAATGCGGCGGAAGGAGTCACCCCCCATGATTGCCATTGGATTTTAAGATTTTGCCATTCCTCCTTATTTAATCGCCCTTGACGAGTCACCACTTGATGAGCCGATTTATCATGTACAGTGGCTAAAGGTAAATTGGGGGCTGGGGGAAGTGTTGGTAAGATATTTTGCCAGTAGAGCCAGCTTGTTTGCCAATTTTTATCAGATCTTTCACCTAGCTCAGTTATTACATAATCACGAAATGTAATGCTTGGACTAATAATATTATTACCATAATAGGCCGCCATAAAATCATCGAACATGATCTTGAAACTCTGTACATCAAACATGAGTAAATCAAGATCCATATGTAAACGGAACTGCCGTTCGCTAAGTCGGCTAACTTCTATGGTAAATAATGGCCATTTATCCGTTTTTGCCACCCGTTCAGATAAATCCTTTCGGAGTTTAGTTAATGCCACCTCCTGTTCATCCATTGTATAATGACGTAAATCGTGATCAACAAAATGATAGAAAGGAGTTTGGGGTAATACAATTTGTAGCCCTTCATCATTAACAACCATTCTTAACATATCATGATTTTTTACTACTTTATCCCACGCTTGTTCTAATTTCTGCACATCAAAGTTATCTGTTAATAAATCCCACTCAAATAGTACATGGCAGGCAACCCCGCCATAATCAATCATATCAGTACGGCCAAGCCAATAAGCATGTTGAATAGCGGTTAAAGGAAAAGCATCATAACGATGGACAGCATCGTGTGTTATAAACGGTAAGGCCGATTGTTGTTGGTACTGTTCGTAAATCTGCGAGGCCAATCCAGATAAAGTTAAATCCTGATAAGCTTTTTGTACATCGAGGCGAATAGCAAATTGTTTATTGATCTCGCTGCTTAACTCAAGGAATAGAAGTGAATCCAGACCCAGACGTAATAAATCTTGCGTTGATGTAACGATTTCGGGGTTTTCTATACGCAATTGTGTAATCACTAGCGCTTTTAACCATTGAATTAAATGTTCTATATCTTGTCGCATATCCCCAGTTAATATAGGGGCTTGAATAAATTCCGATGGCCTAATTTTATCAGTGACAGAAAGAGGATTAGTTGATATTAATTGTTCTTGTAATCGTCTTTGAATTAACAGTTGTGGCTCGACTCTCATTGCCACGTAGTTTGTATTACCCCGCATTAGTGCTTGCTCTAAATGCCAACGACCTTCACGAGGATTAATCGTTGCCATGCCTCCTGCTTTAAGTTGTTGTTGTACGGTTTTTGATGCAGCAAGCCCAATCTCTGACCAAGCTCCCCAATTGATAGACACAGTAACTGGACATGATTGTTTTTGGCTTGCCGCTAGCCCATCAATGTAGCCACAGGCAAAGGCGTGGGCAGATTGTCCTGATGTACCTAGCACTGAAGCTGCAGAAGAAAATAACAACAGATAATCAGCATGAAATGTTCTTAATTGTGAGAGTAATGTCGCAGCAGCCTCTGCTTTTACTGCGAATGTTTCAATTAATGTATTTTCGGAAAGTTGCGTGATTAGTTCATCTTTCAAAACGCCAGCAACATGAATTGCTCCACTAATAGGTCGTTCTTTTTGTAATTGAATTAAACAGTCAGTTAATAATTCATTATCACTACAATCCAGTTCTACCCATCGTAAATCAGCAGAATAAATTTCTTCCAGTTGTTTTAGCTCATTAAATTTTTCCTCACTTAATCTTGGAGCAAGTAATGCTATATAACGAACCCCTTGTGATAACAGCCATTGCACACTAAACCAGCCTAATCCACCAAAGGCTCCGGTAATAATATGCCAGCCTGACCGATTAAAAGTTGAGAGTGGTAGCGGCGAGGCTTCGCCATTTGACAAAATAAGTCGCTGGGTCAACAATTTATTTTCTCGCCATGCAAACCACCGTTCTCCCATTTGGCAGCCTGAAATTACCTGAGAGAGCATATCTGATGTAAGATCGTCCAAATGAACAAGGTCAATTACAGCTATATGTTGTTGAGACTGCTCAACAGCAATCACTTTAATCATTCCCCAAATAGCACGTTGTTCCGGGGTGACCATTTCATTTCCACTAATGGACCAAGCATTCAAAGTGACAAACAATATGTCTTCATCTGGATGTGAGTGCAGGATTTTTTTGAGCCAGATCGCTTGTTGTACAGGGCTTAAATTAGGTATACAAACTAATAGAGAGGAAGTGCTCATTTCATTTAATCGGGTCGATAACCTCATAACGCCGGGTTCATCCGTATCCGTATATTTACCAAATGAGCTATCTTGTTCAACCACAGAACAGGGTTGCCATTGCCAATAATATTGGCTATCTATAGCACTCAATGGCTCAATAAACTGTTTTATCCGATCGGAAGAGAAATAAGGTGAGCCATGAAAAAGTGTTAACCATTGCTCTTGTTGTTGTACTTCTATTAAAACATAGGCTTCAGCAATCCGGTACGCAGACCAATATATCCTGATATGACTTAAATCAGCAGGTATATCTCCGTTAAAGGTATGTAGGTATGGCGATGCTCCTTCACACCCATGTCTTTGAATAAGATTAGAAATAGTCTGATTAATGTATTCCTGTAACCGAGCTTTATCATTCTGACACATTGACCAGTTGGCCTGATATACTCCTCGAGTATCTGAACAAACGCCCAAAATTGGGTGACTAATTGGATTAGGTTCAACAACAGAGACTGTTCGCCTAATGCCTTTATCATGGCAACTGGCTAAAAGAATATGCTCGCTAATGGTAGATGTTTCAGTATTTGGTCCTGGTAACCAATGAAACTGTTTAAAATTATTATCTCGGCAGACTCTTTCCCAGCCTTCGACCGTCAAAAAGAGTTCCCCCTGTCTCAGTTCTTCATCATGAAATGGTAGCACCAGTGGACCAAACACAAAATCAAACAAAGACATAGGCTGTGTGATCTCTCGTAGTAATAAGTGGCCATCTGCTTTCAATACACGACGAATATTCTGTAATGTTTGCGCGATATTTTGAGTTGCATGAATGACATTCGCTGCAATCACTAAATCAAAGCTTTCAGGCTCTATGTTTTGGGATAGAAGATCGCGTTGTAAATCTAATTCCTGATAACGCACAAACGGATAAGCGGCAAATTTTTGCATAGCTCGACGCGTGAAGAGTGGTGTGATATCAGAAAAAACATATTCAACCGGTGTGCCCATTTGCACCAGAACAGGCAATAACCAAGCAGTTGTTCCGCCAGTTCCGCCTCCAACTTCCAGAATTCTTAATGTTCGTCCCTGCTGCTGATAAACCCTAATTAGATCTCTTAAAATGCCCGCTGCAATCAGGTTAAAATAACGACCAAAACTAAACTCCTGGTATAATACTTCAACCCCACTTGAGCTTCCTTGTGGGAAAATTACCTCCACGGGATCAATACTACCTTGTAACATTTCAGTAAGGTGTTGACTTGCTCTACCGATTGTTTCTGCTATAGCATCATGTCCTTCGCAATACTCGGTTAACTCTTCAAGTAAAACAACCTCCCGATCACTAGAAACTTCGTCTATTCGCTGATAAAGATCATCTTTTTTAACTAAATACCCCTGTTTCACTCCAGTATTTAACAAACGTTGTAGCAACTGCCGGTAACGAGGTAAAATTTTCCCTTGACGGAGGATTTGCGCGATTGTTAATCCCTTATCAATCTTAGAACCAACACATTGATTAAGTAATCGATTAACCGCAATAGTATGTAGTTGATTTGTGCAATCATAGAATGACTCTAATCGCTCAAGTTCTAATCTCTGAGCCTCTTCTCTGGCAACTTTATCACCTTCGATCAATTTTAATGGTATCGTTGATAAAAGCGGTACTTCGTGTACCGGTTCTCGCCAGTAATGCTGCTCATCAAAAGGATAAAGTGGAGCAGGTATACATCGACCATGTGGATTAAGTTGTTTAAGGTAAGGTAAATCAATACCTGCTGTATAAAGTCGTAGGATAGTGGTGAGCAAAGCATTGGGCTCTAGCTCCGGCCTTGTAACACAAGCAATCCATGTAGCTGAATTATCAGCGATAGGTTTACCTAATGAAGTTAACTGAGCATCGGCCCCCATTTCAATAAACAAAGTACCGCCTTGATTTAATGCTTCTAGTATTGCTTGATAATACTTAACTGGTTGCCGTAAATGCCGACACCAATAGTCACTCTGTTGTTCTTGCGTGAAAGTAATGGTTTGCGCCGTTAGGGTTGAAATAAATTTAAAATAACCGGTATGACAAGGCAGGTTTGCCATCTTTTCAGCAAAAGACGCGAGAATTGGCTCCATCATAATAGAGTGAGCTGCACCATAAACATTTAATCGACGGTAAGGAATATTCTTGCCATCCAGACAAGTAATAAGCTGAGCAATACTGCTTTCTGCACCTGAAAGAACATGACGTTGCTCATTGTTATAGGCAGCAATATCTAAATGATACTCATGAGCGTACATTTCAGTTTGTTCTGCATCAATCATCACAGCAAGCATAGCTCCGCCAGAAGCTTGCTGCTGCATTAGTTTTCCGCGCCAATAAATTAAGGGTAATAAATCTTCTGGCGTATAGTATCCGGCAACCAATGCCGCGGTATATTCACCGATGGAATGACCAATCACACATTCGGGTTGTAATCCTTGAGCTAGCCAATGACTGGCTAAGGCAAATTCATAACTAACAATAGCTGGCTGAACATATTCCATTTGCTGTAATAACGGATGATCATCACTAAACATAACCGTTAACAGCGGTTCTTCCAGTAGCTTGGATAAAATTTTCTGGCAACGTTTTAAGGTATCAGCAAAGACCGTTGACTGTTCAAATAGAGATTTACCCATCCCAGACCACTGACTACCTTGCCCCGTAAATAACCAGACCTGTTTTTGACGAGCAGTATTGTTGCCATAATATCCACTGTGGAGTGGTTGATTTTCTGCAAATTCCGTCAGGGAAGTCACTGTTTGATGATCTAATGGAATTGCTAAACGATGGGATAAGTCCACCTGTCGACCATGTAAGGCTGTATAGGCTAGATCAGAAGCAGTTTTATTTGTCCAAACCTGTGCATAATTTCTAGCAAGTTGACGTAATGAAAACAACGAATTTGCACTGAGTAATAGCGCCCGATTGTTAGCATAAGGTGTATCTGACAAGCTACGTTGAGGCAATTCAGGCATTGATGAAACAATCATATGGCAGTTTGTCCCACCAAAACCAAAGGCTGATATACCGGCATTGCGCGTTGTCTCTGACCAAATCGTCATTTGAGTCGGAATATAAAATGGTGAATCAGCGAGTTTAATCGCCTGATTGGCTTTTTTAAAATGCAGGTTCGGAGGGATATAACCATGATAAACGGATAGTACTGTTTTTATCAGACTGGCAATTCCAGCTGCGGTATCCGTATGACCTATATTCCCTTTGACAGAGCCCAATGCGCAATATTGTTTATTACTACTATGACCAAAAGCTTCACATAATGATTGAAACTCAATCGGATCCCCAAGAGGGGTTCCTGTTCCATGGGCCTCAATCATACCGATATCCTGTGGTGTGATATCGGCCATATTTAATGCGTCCTGAATAACGTTTCGCTGTCCTTGTACCGATGGGGCCGTATAGCCCACTTTATGCCGACCGTCGTTATTAATTGCACTGCCTCGAATAACTGCCAAAATAGTGTCATTATCATCTAATGCATCTTGCAAACGACGTAACACGACAATACCAACCCCATTGCCAGGAAAAGTACCCTGAGCATCATCATCAAATGGGCGACAATGGCCATCGGGAGAAAAAATCATGCCGGGCTGATAGAGATACCCTGCCAATTGAGGAAACGAGATCGCAGCGCCCCCTGCTAAAGCAATATTACACTCTCCTGCACGCAGGCTTTCACACGCTAAATGTACTGCCACAAGTGAACTTGAACAAGCGGTTTGTACTGTGATTGCTGGTCCAGTCAAACCCATTTTATAAGCTGTTCGTGTCGCAATGTAATCTTTATCATTACCGAGAAGGGATTGAATCTTGTTAACTTGTGCTAGTTCAGTTATCTTGATAGCTTCCTGACCAGGATAGCTACTAATTCTTGCTGCGCCAAATACTGCTGTTTTATTATCGCTACTTAGTGGGGGATAACCCGCATCTTCTAAAGCGTGCCAAGCTGTTTGTAAGAATAAACGTTGTTGCGGATCAATTAACTCGGCTTCTTGACGCGAATAACCAAATAGCGCAGCATCAAACTGTGTCGCCCCTTCTATCACCGCAGAACGGTTAACATAATTAGGAGCATCAAGGGTCTCAATAGGAATACCAGCAGCAATTAATTCATCACGAGAAAAAGGACCAGAACAGCCCTCTTGCCCAGCTAATAAGTTCTGCCAAAATTCGTGTGCATTTTTTGCATTCGGGAAACGGCAAGCAAGCCCAATGACAGCTATTGGATCACTATTGCCAAAAATATCTTCAATATTAAACATTATTTTCTCCTTAGTTGCCATTCTCAGTATGTGTTTTTTGTAAGCGACGTTGTTGACGTCGTTTAGATAGTGTTAAGCGGGATTGTTGTTGATTACTCTGGGTTTGTGGCGAAAATACTAACTTCTCAGCTAATTTTTGCGGTGACGGATACACAAACAGATCCGTAACAACCAGATCCATATCATGATGAGAAGTCAGTTCAATATGTAATTTAACCAGTTGTAATGATGAAGCACCGGCATCAAAAAAGTTTTGTTTAGCAGTGATAGAAGATCCTACAACTTGCTTAAATGTCTGGATAATTAATTCAATTAGTGCCCCATCACCGTTAGTGGTCTTGTTGGGTAAGAATAATCGCTCAGCAATAGGCGTAACCAAAGGAATTTGCCTAACAAGCAAAGATTCTAAAGGTAATGACCAAGCATTTGGATCGTCGCTCAATTTTTCTAATATACCAACGTATTGATCAAACATCAGTTGTAATTGTTGAGGCTGAAAGAGTGCTTCGACGGCATCCCAATGAATGCGTAAACAATTTTCAGACTCATAGACTTGATTATCAAGCCATATTTGTGGTGTTTGTGATATCCCTCTTTCATAATGTAACCAGCCCTCACTTGCCAGAAAATTACCTTTCCCTGAACCTATTGCACTGGTAAATACGATAGGCATGGATACAGGATATCCTTTCATTTCAGAAAGTTGATGCAACAACGTTATTGCAGAGACATCACGATGATCTAAATCATTTGCCATACGATATTGTAAGGTTTTAGCACTCTCTAACCAGGTTTTATCTGGATACCAAGCCAGTAATAATAGGGTAGTAAAATCGCCAATAACCCGATCAATATCATCATGAATAGGTAAGCGATCAAACAATGTCAAATTAATCGTAAGTTCAGCTTGTCGACTCCACATTGATAGAACTAAGGCATAAGAATTAAGTAAAACAATGGACGGCGTAAGGTTATTATTCATGGCATAAGTTTTAAGATTTTGCCAACGTTCAGCCGTCAGCATTGCATGACGGCGGGTAAACCGAGGTTCAGTAATTGTTTGTGGCGATTGAACAAGTTCAAGCTGCGGAGCTAGAGGCAGTGACGGCAAAGATTTTCGCCAATATTCTACAGACTCAGGTAAACAACTATTTTGTGCAGTTTGGCTAAGATAACGTTGAAATGTTATATTAAGCGATGATAATGGTTTATCGGGATATTTATAAAGTTTTTCCAGATCAACAAAGAACGTCTGCATACTCATCCCATCCAAAAATAGGTTATCTAAACTGAACCAAAGTAACGTTTTATGACTACCATCTTGAATGGCAATGATAGAAAAAACAGGGTATTGAGTTGGTATTGGAACACGATTAGATATTAAATCACGTAATACCTGCACCTGTTCTGTGTCATATGACGTTACTAAATGCGTTTCTAATGTAAAGTTAGGTACCGAGGATAAGGTTCTTTGTTGTTCCTCTTCGATGATAGTACGTAGCATCGGATGATGCTCTACCAGTTGATCAACCGCATTTTCAAACCGAGAAACATCTAAATCATATACAGTAAACTCTGCAAAAAAATGAGAACCAACGCCACCAAGGATCAAAGCTTTTTCTCGTCCCAAAAGGTAAGCTCGTTGGACGGGAGTGAGCGCAAAAGGTTGTCCTTCCTGAGCGTCTTGGGAAGGAAATATAATATTGCTTGCGATATCATCAGAATTTATAACGCTCAGTGTAGCGGCAAATTCAGATAGTTTAGGTGAAATAAATAAGTTACTGAGACTAGCGGTATAACCATGATTTGCTAATAAACTGATAAGTCGAGTGGCCAGTAAGCTATCACCCCCTAACTGGAAAAAATCACTCTGACGATGAAAGTTTCTTTCCGGTAATAACTCTTGCCAACATTGAGCGACAAGACGCTCAGCATCCGTCGATAATGGAGAATACTCCGGTTTTACTTTCTCTTCTGTTATCAGGCCTAGCAAGGCTTTATGATCAATTTTTCCGTTTGCACTTAACGGGAAGCAATTTACCAAAAATAATCGGGAAGGCACCATATAGTATGGTAACTGCTTGCCAAGCAATTCTTTTAGCTGGTTGGTATCAACGCTTTGTTGTAAATAATTAGATTGAGAGAGGATAAATCGTTGCATTACACCAAATTGTTCGTGACTTTGGCAAAGTAAACCCTGTTTTTTAAATGTAGAGAGCCAAAACTCTTCCGAGGCTAATCGATGTGATAACGGTATTTTTTCTAGCACCGCAGCAGACAATAAAGATAGGCAAGGTGCTTGCGCTAACTCATAAACAATGATAATTGACTGTTTAGAAATACCCTGACAAATTGCGCTCAAACTATTATTAATAGATGTTTGCTGATGCAATTGATTATTGATGAGAACTAAATCAGCATTAAAATCTTGTTGTGATAAATGCTCCAGCCGTTGCCAATCAACTGTAGCATGAGAATAATTTTTTAAATATTGCTGAGCGTGAAGAACCCGATCTTTAAGATTATCAATCCCCAGATAGTGAACTTTTGTGCTACTTAGCTTTGCCAATATTTTATTGGCAAAAATCCCTATACCAACGCCGATCTCCAGCATATTAACGGGTCGATTAAATTTAGCCGCAAGCTTTTCCACCATCTCAACCACTTGATCTACCATTGCGTCTGATTCAGGTAAGTATGCAAGTAACATTTCCGGTGCTAACTCAGGATCAAGTAGTAGTGTGATCGCATCATCTTGTCCAGAAATAATCTGTTTTAACCGACTAGAGTGATTAACTAATGCCGTTGAAAGAGGCCGCAGCTTAGGTGAAAAAGTATGAGAAACAGAATATAAAGGCCCCTGAACATATTGACCACACTGATAATCCAGCACTTGCCTATCAACTAAAACATCTAACCATTGTTGTAATAATTGCTGATAATCATTTTTTGCACCATATTGACTAATTATTTGTTCCAGACTAAGTGGTGTGACGAATTCGATGCCACTATCAGCAAAATGTTTTCTCAAAAACTGAGACACCAAGGTGAGGGCATCATCCTCGAACCCAGTTTCTATTTTACCCAGTATATCAATCATAAAGTCAGAACTATCGTTGCTCTGCAAACTAGCGTTAGCTTTATCCTCAACTTCAAGTTTGATGAAGGCTATCAATGTTTTTTCTTTATCACCAATTGTCATCGCAATAGATTGATTAACGAAAGGAAGATGATTAATAATCGATTCCACTTCACCTAATTCAATCCTAAAACCATTAATTTTAACCTGTCGGTCCTGTCGTCCTAGAAATTCTAAACGTCCGTCAGGCCAATAACGTCCCATATCGCCGGTGCGGTACCAACGTTGCCCCAAATTATCAGTGATAAATTGTTTAGCAGTTCTTTCTGAATCAGCAAAATATCCTTGTGCGACACCGACACCACCAATCCAGAGTTCTCCAGCCACCCAATCGGGGCAATCCAGTCCTCGCGAATCGACAACACGATAACATTGATTAGTGAGTGGATAACCATAAGGAATTGAGTGCCAGTGAGGCTCTATTTTGCTAACTTCATAAGCATTAGACCAAATTGCCGCTTCCGTAGCTCCCCCCATGGCAATAAAACGCCCATCTTGGCGCCTGGTGTGATAACGCTCGGGTAGATCCAAACCAATCCAGTCGCCAGATAACAACACTAGTCTTAATTGTGCTGGAGCGGTCAGTTCAAATCCTTCACTATAAGTTAATAGCATATCGAGCAGGGCTGGTACACTATTCCAAATGGTCACATTGTACCGCTCAATGGCCTGACACCAAGCTTCAGGATCTCGCGCCTGTTTTTCTGTCAAAAGAACCAAACTACCACCCGCATTGAGTAAGCCGAAAATATCATATACCGATAAGTCAAAATAAAGAGCAGCCAATGCAAGTACTCTGTCCGCAGGCTTTACTTGATAACGCTGATTGATATCCAGACATGTATTCAACGCCGAACGATGGCTAACAACAACACCTTTAGGAACCCCAGTCGAACCAGATGTATAAATGATATAAGCCGGCTGGTCAGGATGGACATCAATGATTATTGGTAGTGATGTTTCTTTTGCCGTGTACCATGAAATAAAGGGTATTTCACCAGATAGAATATCGTAATCATTCAGTTCTTCTCTGTGATTAATAATCACTGCGGCAACCTCGGCATTACGTAATATTGTTTGAATACGTTCAGTAGGTTGTTCGGGCGCTATTGGTACATAAACACCACCGAGACGTAAAATGGCCAATACGGCAACAATTTGTCCTAATCCTTTTCGCATACAAATTGCGATCCGTTGCCCCGGTTCGCGAATATGTTTACTAAGTACACCCGCCAAACTATCGGCCGATGAACATAATTCTGCATAGGTTATTGTTCGATCGTCAGCAATTACCGCAATAGCGTCCGGGTTCGTTGCCGCTTGTATGAAGATCCCATGATGTAATAGGCTAGCAGTGACAGGGGCACTGGTGTTGTTAACCAACTCCCGATGATGCCGTTGTGATTCAGATAATTTGATAACTGGTGATATTTGCCATTGTACTTCCTCTTCAATTAGGTTTTCTACCAAAGAGCAATATGCACTAAACATCTCTTCAACAACATCCTCATTAAATAGGGCATCATGAGAATCCCACTGCAAAATAACCTGCTCTTGTTGCTCAAAAACTACTGAGTCAATCCAAACCTGCGGTGTTTGCGATATCCCCCAGCCGGGTTCACCTAAAATATTGTTATTACCATACTGTTTTCTACCTAAGTTGCTAGTAAATACCAAGGGAGCACCATAAGGATGCTGATGCTGCTTTTTTAGCTCTCGCAGGATTTCTACACCAGAAAATCCTCGGTGATCAAATGCGTCTGTAAATAGCATTTGGTTACGTTGAGCCTGTTGCGCAAATGTTGACTCATCAACGTTTAGATTGAGTAAGAGAATATTCGTAAAATCGGCAATCATAGATTCAACAGCAGGATGAAGCGGTTGCCGATCAAACAGTGTCAAATTGATCAGTAAATTAGGCTGATTACTCCATCGAGCACAAACAGCAGCAAAACAGGTTACAAGTGCCATTGTAGCCGTAATACCAAATTGACTGGCATATTGCTGAAAAATAGCCCAACGAACGGCAGAAATAGTATGGCTACGCCGATGCATTCTAACAGAAGTTATTTGTTCCGGTAGAATGGCTAATGGTAGTGCAGGTGCAGCAGGAAACGTATGAAGCAGAGACAACCAATACTCTCTATCTGTTTGATAACTTTGTGCAGTCTCTTGCGCTTTCTGACTTAAATAACTACAAAAATCGTAATGAGGGTCAAGTTCTGGTAGTAAAGAACCTTGTAATATCAAACTTAATTCATCAAAAATCAGAGTAAAACTAGCAGCGTCAGCAATCAGTAAATCTAAATTAATATGAATCCGGCACATTTTATTAGATAATAAACTGACTTGTACATCAAACGTTTCCCCTTCCTCAACATTAAGTCGTCGGTGACTAAGTTGTTGCCTTATCATAAACAATTCATGTTGTTGCGAGTAGGTATCTAAATTTTGTAAGTCATGAACAGTAATCCCTCGCCAACGATCTTCCTCGTGCCAGCACTGTTGTGCATTATCAGTAAAATGAACATGAAACATACGATGACGGGAGGTTAACTGCCGCCAAGCACTTTCCAGTTGTTCTACATTTATGTTAGAACAGTTGAACTCCTGATAAAGATGGCAACCTACTCCGCCTAAAATTTGATGAGACTGACGACCAATAAAGTAGGCATGTTGCACAGGAGTCAACGGAAATGGCCGTTGATCAACCATAACAGGATAATCCGATCTGGTCTGATCAAGCTGCTGATTCTGGGGTACAGAAGATAATAACTGGCTCCAGCCCCTGATTGTTGGGTTTTCATAAAGTTGGCTTAATGCAACAATATACCCTTGTTGCCGAAATTCGCTTAACCACAACATGATTTGCATTGAATCTAATCCGGCATCAAGTAAAGGGCTATCGACAGAGAAGTGTTCAGGAATATCAGACAGCTTCTCAATCACCGCCTGATATAACACATCACATTGTGTAAAATCGTTTAATTTTGTCTGTGTTGAAGTAGTCATCGCGTTATCATTCCTCGTTTGATGGGGTAAGCTGCCATGAGAGCGATTGCTGTTGACGCTGCCACAATTGAGCATAAAGACCATTTTGGCGAAGCAGGGCGTCATGATCCCCTTGTTCCACCAAACATCCAGCGTCCATAACAAGTATTTTCTGGGCCTTTTGTATTGTGTTTAAACGATGAGCAACAATCACCACAGTACAATGCTGAGATAAGTTTTCTAATGCTCGATGTATTGCCAGTTCAGTGGAAGCATCAATACTGGCTGTCGCTTCATCCAATAAAATGATAGGGGCTTTTTTTAATAATGCCCTAGCAATTGAAAGTCGTTGACGTTCTCCGCCTGATAATGAGTAACCGTTATCACCAAGAATTGTTTGATAACCATCGGGCAACTGCTGAATAAATTCATCCGCTTGAGCTAATTTAGCTGCCTGAATAACTTGCTCAGCTGTAGCGGTATGATTACCCATCAAAATGTTGTCAAATACTGATGCAGAAAACAAAACAACATCTTGAAATACCATGGCAATATTGCGATGTAAGATCTCACTAGAAATTATCTTAGTATCATGTTCACCCCAAAGAATCTGACCGGAGCTTGGTATCCACATTTGACCAATCAGTTGCAACAAAGTGCTTTTCCCTGAACCACTTGGACCAACAATAGCCGTTATCGCATTACTCTGAATGTGGCAGTGAATATTTTGTAAGGCCGGACAGGATTGCTCAGGATAGGTAAAACTGACCTGTTGCACAGTAATTTCATTGGATTCAGGGATTACAGAGGAATTCCCATCATTATATGGTGCAACTGGTGTTTCACTCAGTAGTTTTTTGATACGTTCCATGGCTCGTGAACTAAATCGAAGTTTTATTAATCCATCGCCAAGTGTTTGTAACTGCCGATAGACAATCAGTGAAAAAAAATTGATCAGGATAAAGTGCTGAATATCTAAATGTTCCTGAAACAACAAATATCCACCTGATACGAGCAATAATAGAAAACTGAACTCACTGACAAAACCAAACAGTGCGACTAATGTTGAGGGTTTAGTTTCCAACATAAGCTGCGCTTGATATTGTTGAAACAATGCATTAGAAAGACGCTTCCAGGCTGTACCAAACTGGCCAAAGCAGCGAATAACGTTAATACCTTGTATATAATCATATAACTCTGCTTGTGCATCACTGGCAGTATCCAACATTTTTTCATCATAACGACTAATGACTCGCTGCGTTAATGTCATAACCCAAAAGGAAAAGGGAATCGTTATAATGACAAGCAAAGCTAAAAAGATATCAATCCAACATAGAAATGCCAATAGTAATAACATCGTGACTATTGTACTGGTAAAGACAGCTAAAAAATGCGTCCAAAGCCATTCGATTAGCTCAAGATCGGATGTTAAACGAACACTTAAATCACCTGTTCGTTTGGCTGAAAACCAACCTAGTGGTAAAGCGTGTAGATGGTTAATAATTCGAATTCTAGCTTCAGCCATCATGGCATAAGTACCACCAAAAACGTGGCTTAACGCCAAATTACTTAAATAAATTCGCCCCAGCAGGCAGGACAATAAACCGACCGTGCTTAGCAGGATTATCTGTAATGAAATGGTTGTATTGAAAACGGATAAGATAAGTTGTGCAACAATGTAATAACTTACAGTCAATAAACAACCATCAAGTGCCGCCAGAAATAATCCTTTCGTTAACCGACGATCTTGATAACCAACCAACTGATAACCGGCGCGAATAAATTTAATGATCATCTATTTTCTCTCCATCCAACTCGATATCTTGCCAGAGTTGGTAATAACAGGGACAATTCAGAAGCAGTTCGTCATGGCGTCCCTGACCAACCAATTTTCCTTGATCGACAACGATTATTTGATCTGCATGGATAATCGTTTTGAGGCGATGGGCAATCATTAGAACACTTCGCCCATTGCAAAGATTAGAGATAGCCTGTTGAATAAGCCATTCGTTCTCACTATCTGCATAAGCAGTTGCTTCATCCAGAATTAAAAGAGGGGCATCCTTTAATAATGCTCTGGCAATAGAAAGGCGTTGGCGTTCGCCTCCCGATAAGCGGGCGCCATTTTCACCAATTTGGGTGTCATATCCTTGTGGTAGAGAGAGAATAAATTCATGAGCACAAGCTGCCTGTGTTGCTGCAATTACCTGCTCATTATTAGCATCCGGTCGGCCGAGTAATAAATTTTCTATAACTGTACCATTAAAAAGATATACATTCTGAGATACCATTGATATCTGTTTAAACAACTCTTCCACAGGCCAATGCTGGATATTGAGCCCACCTAAAGTGATTTCACCGTTATCACAGTCAAGTAATCGTGTTGCTAAACGTGCAATCGTTGTTTTCCCTGACCCACTGGGTCCAACAATAGCGGTTAATCCATATGGCAATGTATTAAAGGTTACTTCTTGAAGGGCTGTTTTTTGATGATCGTAACGGTAAGAAACGAGAGAGAACGACAGCACAAGGTTTCCCGTTGGTAAACTCACTTTATCAATCTTTTGAGATACTGTCATCTGTGATGCATTTACTATCTGGTTAAGACGATCTAACGAACCCTGCCGCTGGGCTTGTTCCGATGACGCAAATACAAGCCGTAAAAATGGCTGAAGTATCACAGGAGTAACCAATAAACACAGCAACCAATCAACTGGTGCTAAATTCCCTTGAAAACAGCGCCAAGCTCCAATAGGAGCCACCAAGACTAAATTGCTTGAAAGTAAACAACTAAAACAATTCCAGCCGAACATATTCTTTTTACAATAGTTTTCTATCCAAGGTGCGACATCACGAATTGTCTGACTGAGTTGACGAAACGAATCAGCCCTCAGCCCAAAGCTTTTAATCACGGCAATGCCACGGATATATTCACTCACCTTTTGGGCTATATTGATCTGTAATTCTCCCCACTGACGCGCTTGTTCGTTACTATCTCGCATAGATAACCACTGGCACCAAACCGCCACTGGCAATAATAGAATCGCAGCAAACGCCATCGACACATCTACGTAAATTAACAATGATAATCCAACGATCGGCAGAGTGAGCGCTGAAGCTACATCAGGCAAAAAATGAGCTAGAAAACTTTCTAATGCGGCGATATCATCATTAATTACTTTACGTAAATCACTTGCTGTATGAGTGCTAAAAAATGATAAGGGAACTAATCCCAGCTTGTGAGTTAAATGCAACTTTAAATTATAAGCTAGTTTTAATGCGCCATGATGAGCACTAACATGGCTAATCACAATTAATCCCCAGCGAAGCAACATTGCAATGAATGCCGCAACCAGGCATGAATAGATAAGTTCAACAGACATTGTGGCAATAGTCAGTTTTCTCACCATAATGTAAAGTATCCAAATGGGTACCAGCGTCATAATGGTTGAGATGATTGCTGTCAGTATTGATATCCAAAAAGCCTTACCCATTAACTTTACTAATAGGATAAAACTCAGTGGTTCAGAAATGTTCATAACTTTCCCCGAACTTATATGAACCAAACTTAAAATAACTCAACTTTTATGTTAACACCCGCAGTTAAGCCTTCGTTGAATTGAGCAAAAGCTCTATTACCTCGTGCGTAACCGTATGTGCGGTAGCGTTTATCAAAAATATTGTTGATATAACCGGACATAGTAATTCTTTCATTGATTTGCCAGCCAAGACTAATATCAGTTGTACTATAACTACCTTGACGTAGTTGATTACTACCATCAAAGTAAAGAGGGCCAGTCACATTCACAGCTATTCTAGGCATTACAGCGCCTATTGACGTTGCAACTAAGCCATCTACACTAAACCCAGCACCATACCTAGGAATAAAAGGAACTCGATTATTAGCATAATCATCAGCAGTCACATTACTAGCAAACTTAGAGTGGGCTAAATTGCCATTTAGTGTTGCCACCCATCCGGTAGTAAATAACCATTTTGCATCAGCTTCAATACCAAAGGCATTTGCACTACCTGCATTTTTCAATGTTTGAGAACCCATCGGACCAGAGTAAAGCTGCATATTCCGAGTATGGGTATAGTAGACGGCGCTTTGAAGCTGAAAATCATCTATTTCATAGCGTGAGCCAATCTCATAGTTAATCGATTTTTCAGCAACAAAAGGCTCTGCGTGAGTACCAGCTTGTGGCGTAATAGTAAAGCCGGCAGACTTATATCCTTGTGCGACGCGCGTATAAATACGCCAGTTCGGCGTTAAAAGATAACCAGCAGAAAACTGACCTAATACTTGATTATCACTATTATTCCCGGCGGACCAGAAGCTATTTTTACCATAATGCGTCTTCGCTTTATCATGAGAAGCGCGTAAACCGGCCCCCAAATCAAATAGGGAAACATGCCAAGTTCCATCCATATAAATGGCTAATGATTGCGAGGAGACTGAAGAATCTGTTGAACTGGATTTGCGAGTTTCATCAATATCCAGTCGGTATAACCCCAATACACCATCCCATAAGCGGTTATCACCTTGTGTTGCTGCGCGAATTTCCTGTGTATTTTGATTCCAATGCTCCGAGGATTGCGCTGAGAAAGGACCATAAGGAAAACGACGTTCATATTTCAGTTGTTGCCAAGCACTATTAGCCGTCAGTAACCAATCGCCGAAATCATAACTTCCACTTAGAGTCTGACTATGTGTACGACGATGCATACGCGGATCTAAACTACCCGCAGACGTTAATAGTTTGCGACTGTGTGTATTTTTAAAGTCTAAATATGTATCCTGAGTTGAGTGAGTTCTATCTTCTGTTGCACTAAAATTGATTTCCCAGGGTGCGGCTATTGGAGCTAACCTGAATTTAATATTACCCGTATTTTCATCTGATCCACCCAATCTTTGTGAACCAGTGGATGGGTTATTGAATGCGCCTGGTTGTGACTGACGCAACAATGTGACGCTTCCATAGAATAAATCCTCTACCAAAGGGCCACTGAGATTAAAACGGCTATGATAACCTTTTCGGCTAGCAACACCACCATCAATGTAACCACGAAATAGGTTATTAGGCTTTGCAGTGCTAATATTAACTATACCGCCCTGTGCGCTGCGGCCATAAAGAGTGGCTTGTGGGCCTTTCATCATGGAGACATGATCTACGTCTATCAAAGACTGAACTAAATTAGTCGACAATTGTGGTACGCCATCAACATAAAATGTGATTGCAGGCGTATATAGATCCTGAGCAGAAGAGATACCTCTTAGTGATATCGCAGGAAATAGTAAATTACCACTGTTTTGTATATTCAAGCCGGGCAATACCCGAGAGAGTTTTTTAGTATCATCTACCCCCGCGGCTTCGAGTTCCGCCTGAGAAATAGTATTAGAAGATACATTCAGTGAAGAGGCTGCATTATTAGATTGTTTACTTGCAGTTACAATAATAGTATCAAAGTTAGTTTCTCGATCGCTTTGTTTAGATATTTGTTCTGCTAGCAATTCCTCATTATATAACAAACCTAAACCACACAAATATATAAGGTTTTTTTTCATCGATTATTATCCACTGTTACTTTCTTTTTGAGAAAAAACTCATTGTAAAATAGAAATTGGATAATGCTGGTGTACAAAATCTTCAAAAAAAGTATAATTAAGGATAATGATAATTATTATCATTTAATAATAATGGAGAGGTGAGAGATGAAAACCATTCGCTATAGTAAAAATACCCCTAAACTGGTAACAAAAGACAAGCAACTCTCTGAAAGCATTGAATGGTTTAATATACAAGGATTACTTAATGCTGGCTTTGTAGAAATGGCTCCGTTACAAGATATTCGAAATGATACAAAGGTTGATAAGCATTTATCATTAGTGTTTATGCTCAATGGATCAGTGCATCATCATATACATGGTTCTCAATCAGTCGTGTCTTATCAACCCAATAGAGTCTATCTCTCTTACTCACACGATACTATATATGGCACCGATTTTTTCCCTGCTAATTACTGCTATAACATAATATTGTTACAATTCTGTCCTGACAATCTATTAGAGATATTCAATGAGCGCTCACTAAATAGCTATCGTGCTAATATGCAATTTTCTTCACCAAATTTCTGTATTTGGCGGTTAACACTTACACCTATGCTCAAAGATATAGCACAACGATTGCAAGCAGCCAGAAGATCTTCTGATGCTTTATCACAACTCAATATACAAAGATTAAGCCTTAACGCACTGTGGTTAACATTAGAGCAATTAAATTACTCCTCATCGACAGATGGAGAACCGTTCAGGAGCAGCTTAACTGGTCGAGATCGCAAAAATGTAATTAATGCACAATTAGTTATACACGAGCAATTTCACACTCATTTAATCATAAAGGATATTGCTAAAGTTATTGGAGTGAGTGAGTCTAAATTAAATAGAGACTTTAAAAAGATGTTCGATATTGGTATACACCGCTACATTATCAACTATCGTTTGCAACAGGTGACAAAATTACTGAATGAAAGCACATTAACCGTCAGTGATATTGCAACTCGATGCGGCTTTACGTGTGCCGGTCATCTCTCCAGACGATTTGTTGAGGTGTTTGGTATCACACCTCATGCTTATCGTTGCAATTAATACAAAATCTATACTGCTTTTAGAATTGAGCTTCGATACAAAAAAATAAGTACGAATAAAGCACAGCCTAAAGTGAGATTGAAGAGTGTAACGTAACCCATATAATGAGCAACTATACCACCGATATAACCAGAACATCCGGCAGCAAGCGCTGCTCCGCATTGAAATAATGTAAAATCTAATCCAGCTTGCTTCAACGACGCTTGTGTGGTTAGGAACGAGTAAAGACAAACTAAGCCCACGGAAAAAGTGTAGTTAAAAAACAGATAGCTAATAATAAGCCATATTGGATTTATATCAGGTTGAAGACTTAATATGATAAAGCAGCTGATTGACAAGCATTTAAATAGGGTCGCCAATAAGAGTGCCCAGCGATAGCCTATAATCCGGATAAAGAGCATACCTGATAAAGTACCTAGCATCCCGCAAGCAGCACCGCCAAAACTGGTTACTTTGCCTAAATTCTCTAGAGAAAGTCCGGCGTCAATCGCAAAAGGAGATAGCATAGATGAAATTAAACGACCACTAATCTCAAAGAAAAAGACTAAAACGATCGCCTTTAGCATCATTGGTTGCTTTAGTGTTTTAATGAGAGATGGTCTCTGATAGCTTTTTTCTGTAACAGGAAGCTGATTGATACTCGGCGCTAATAACAAAGGTAGCAATAAAAAGAGTAGTAATGCACTATAGACAAGTAAGGAGGATTGCCATCCCCATTTATCACATAGATAGATTAACCCGCCACCGCCTACTGCCATTCCTAAATAACCACATCCAATCCGTAATCCATTGCCGATACCGTATGATTTTGAATTTAAATTCTCAATCATATAAGCATCACAAGCAATCTCACTCGTGCAACAAACTAATGATAATAAAATTAATAGTGAGATTAGTGTGATGAACATATTTTCATGTATAAATGATAGGCCAATTAATATCACCGCCAGAGCCACTTGTCCTGCAATGACAATTTGTTTGCTTCGAACTTTCCCTGATGCAGTAACTCTATAACGCTCAACCCCCCCCGCCCAAAGGACCCGAAGTGTCCAAGGAATCATAGCAAGTGACACTAAACCAATCGTGTACAAATCCACATTATGACTCCGTAGCCAGGCAGGTATCGCTTGAAAAACAATACCACCGATTAATGTTTGAACAAAATAAAATGAGCCAATTGCAAATATAAGTTTCAAAAGAACGCCACCATTAAATATAAAAATATCCACAAAAGTACAAAGTTTTTTTCATCAATTATTATCCACTGTTACTTTTTGGAGCCAAAAACTCATTCTAAAATAGATATTGGATAATGCTGGTGTACAAAATCTTCAAAAAAAGTACAATCAAGTTTAATGATAACTATTATCATTTGGTTGTGATAAGCATTACTTTGTTTTTAGTCGTTATTTTTATAATAGTAATGATTAAAATGGTAAGACTTTATTGTGATGAGTGTAGCAATTTTCGAATTGATCAGGCTCAGCAATATATTTTTCGAATAACTTCATTTTTTTATTTCACTTTTATTTGTCATCAAACCTCCAATAGATTATTCATTTCTATTTATTAGAAATTGAAATAAGAAAGTAAGTAAAAAAAGTAATAAAAGGTATATTTCATCGGAAAGAGCACCATTCATATGGCACTTGACATTATTATTCTTCATATTGTAAGAAATCCCCAAAATATTAATTAATATCTCGCTGTCATCTTTTATTATCTCGATTCCTATCTAGGTTTGGATCGGAAATATGCCATTGAAGCACAAAGGAGCCTATTTTTTGCTAGTAGGTTTCTGGCTTTGCAAATCTGTCGTTAGCTATGCGAGTAATCCTCTCTCGCCGACCAATTTTAAATAAAAAAGCTTACTCATTTGAGTGAGCTTTTTTATTATCTGTCCATTGTTTCTTATATTTAATCACTTTCATTAATTAAAACTAATCATCTGAATTAAATAGATTAATCACCATTATTAATTTTATCTGAATAATTTTAAGAGATTACGATAAAAATTGTGATCTCTATATCAATTTTGGTTCTCAAAATTGACAACATGTATTTTTTTTATTATTTTTTAAAACATCTTATATGGATTAAGATATATCTAATGGATAAAAAAGCCCACAAATGGAGTGTGACCTTTGGAATATCGTGATATCGCTGTAAAAACAGATGTTGAAGAAAAAATTAGAGCTAATCTCAACATAATTAAAGATAAATCGACAGAAAGAGGACTTGCCGAATACTTTGGTGTCAGTCGAACCACGGTACGCAACGCCTTGAATGATTTAGCGATGGAAGGATATGTTTTTCAAAATGATAAAAACTTACCATGCCATAAAGTTTTTGAAATTAATATGCTAAAAATGTCTTCATTTAGTGAAGAATTCCAAAAAGAAGATGATATTCCAATCAAAATAAAAGTGCTTTCCAACCAAATAATTAAAATGCCTGCTGAGTTGAGAGCATTCTTTGGTTCAAATGATCCGTTAATTAGAATAATTCGACAACGCTTTTTAGACCAAGATCCCCTTTCTTATGAAATTACTTATTTATCATCACCAAAATTTAAAGATTTAGATAAAATAGATTTAAACGGTATTTCTCTTTATGAATTTTTAAAAGAACACTACCATCTTACACCAAGTCACGGTAGAGAAGAGATTACTTATGAAGCAGCAACTGATGATAAAGCCAAATATTTACATGTTGCTCGAGGCACACCAATTTATAAAGTATCAAGTTATAGTTTTGATAATAATTTTCAACCATTTGAACACACCGATCAGTATTTAGTTGGCAATCGATTTCGATATCATTTATCGGCTAAAAATATCTTCAATTATGAGGTAACACATCAATGAAGTTATTTGAAAAAATAGCCACTCATTTAATGGATGAGATAAATACTGGACATTATAGAGTTGGCGCTGAATTACCCCCTGAAGGACAGTTACAAAAGGATTATGATGTCAGTAGAACAACCGTTCGAAAAGCAATTGATTTGCTGGTTGATAAAAATATGGTGGTTAGGAAAAAAGGCGTTGGTTTATTTGTTGCACCAACCTTATCTACCCAAAATATTTTAGAAATGACAGGGATTATCAAACCACATATTTACCAGAATCATAAAAAAATTATTAAAGAGGCCTATTTAAGGCAAGCCGGAAGTTACTATAGCCAGTTATTAAAGATAAAACCCTCCGAGCTTATCTATTACATCAGTTTTTTAGAAGTTGCAAAAAACAGTGTAGTTAAAGAAATTTTTCTCTTACCTCTTAATAATTTTCCCGATTTCCAAATATCTATAATTAAAGTTTTATCAGCGCTCGAAATCACTAACTCAGGCAAAAAAAAGGTCGATAAATTAGAGCAAGATTTACAGCTAATTGTGGCAAATGCTGAATTAGCAAAACAGCTACGATGCAAAATTAACGATCCATTATTTAAAATTTCTAATCACTATTTTGATATTAATAGAGAACCGATAGCCATTGAATATAAGTTTGCTAGTAATACTAAATATGTGGTCGATTTCACCTAGGAGGTAACCAAATGATTAAATTATTACGTGTTGATCACCGTTTAGTTCACGGTCAGGTCGTTGTTTCATGGTTTGAAAATGTTGGCGCTAATACTATTTTAGTTGCCAATGATGCTGTAGCGAGTGATGAACTTCGTAAATCAGCAATTCGATTAGCTAAACCAGAAAACGCAAAATTAGTAATGAAGTCTGTTGATGACAGTATTGAAGCAATTAACTCGGGCGTAACGGATAAATATCAAATGCTAATCGTCGTTGAATCCGTTGCAGATGCAGAAAAATTAATCCGAGGTACGCAAGGAAAAATAACTAGTCTTAACTTAGGAGGAACTAAACCTCGTGATGGAACTAAGAATTACTCTAAAACAATCAATTTAACAGAATTAGAAGCAGATCTATTAGCTGGATTACAACAAGATGGTGTTGAAGTTTACATACAACAAATACCAAATGAATCTAAGCAAAAATTTGAAAAATAGACAAAAAGGAACACAAAATGAGTATTGTTATTACAGCAATTATTTTGGCCTTGATTGCTATGTTAGCTAATGGTGAATACTTTTTAGGTTCATCAATGTTATCAAGACCTCTCGTTACCTGTACTTTAGCAGGATTAGTAATGGGAGATATCACCCAAGGTATTATTATTGGTGCAACCTTAGAATTAGCCTTTGTTGGTTCATTTTCCATTGGAGCATCTATCCCGCCAGAAATTATATCAGGGAGTGTACTCGGAACGGCTTTTGCAATTGGAGCCGGTAAAAGTACGGCTGTTGCTCTAACTTTAGGAATTCCTATTGCTTCTCTGGTACTAATTGTTAAAAACTTATGTTTCTTATTTATTTTACCTTACTTTGTTCATAAAGCAGATAGGTATGCGAGCGAAGGAAACGGTAAAGGAGTTGATCGGATGAATATCTTCGGTGGTTTTTTTTCCATCAACCTCCCAATTGGATTAGTGGTCGGACTTTCTTATCTATTTGGTAGTGAAGCAATTAAAGGCTTGCTTGACGTTATTCCGGATTTTGTCATTAATGGTTTAGGAATCGCAACGGGCTTATTACCTGCATTTGGTTTTGCTATGTTAATGAAAATTATGATCAAAAAAACCAATGCAACATTCTTTATTCTTGGTTTTGCTGTAGCAGTATATATGAAAGTACCTGTCACTGGTGTTGCTATTTTTGGCGCATGTATGGCGTTAATTCTTACTGGTTACTCTTCATTTACCGGCAAAAAATTAACAACCTCAAACAATCAAGAAGTTAATAATTATTCAGGCAATGCTTTAGTAGGACAGGAGATCGACTATGAAAATGAAGAATTCTAAACTTTTAACTAAAAATGATTTAATGAAAACCTTTTGGCGTTCTTTTACTGCGGAGTGGTCATGGAATTATGAACGACAAATGAATTTAGGTTATTCTTTTGCGATCCGTCCCGCTTTAGAAAAAATTTATAGTCAAAAACCAGAACAATTAACTAGTGCTTATCAAAGACATTTAGAGTTTTATAACGTTACGCCTTGGCTAGTTACTTTCCCGTTAGGTATTTCCATTGCTATGGAAGAGCAAAATGCCCTGAATGATGAGTTTGATGAAAGTTCAATTAATGATGTCAAAGTTGCATTAATGGGGCCATTAAGTGGTTTGGGTGATTCATTCTTCTGGGGAACCTTACGAGTTATTGCCACAGGTATTGGTACTTCATTAGCAATGCAAGGCAATATTTTAGGACCACTTCTGTTTCTATTAATTTTCAATGTCCCTGCTATTTTAGCTCGTTATTATGGTCTATTCGTTGGTTATAACATTGGTGCATCTTTTATTGAAAAAGTTCAAAAGACTGGCTTGATGGATAAATTATCTTATGGGGCCTCTATCTTGGGGTTATCGGTTGTTGGCGCTATGGTAGCGACGATGGTGACACTCAATATGCCATTAACAATAGGATCTGGCGACGATGCCACATCATTACAGGATATTTTTAATGGTATTGTGCCACAAATATTACCTTTGTTATTTACCTTATTTATCTTTTTATTAGATAAAAAAGGCCTTAAAGCACCTTGGATTTTATTACTTATAGCTTGTATCGGTATTTTTGGCGCTTGGAGTGGATTATTAGGATAATAAGGGGAAAAAATGAAAAGTATCGCTGATTATGTTGCATTAGAGCCTGAATATTATCAGAACATCTTGGATAATTATCAAACACTGTTCACCCAACATATTGACTTAGGTAAAATTAAACAACTTAACTCAATTGTCATATTTGCAACAGGTTCAAGTTCTAATGCAGCTTATGGTGCAAGATCTTTAATGAGTAAGATCTTAAAGGTACCTGTTTATATTGAGGATCCATCAATCGCTGCTAATTATTTACACTACAGTGATCCTAATACTTTGTATTTTGCTATTTCACAAGGTGGTGAAAGTTATTCAACTATTCATTTAGTTGAAGAATTTATAAAAAATAACCAAACCATCTATACGCTCACAAGCAATCCCAATAGCCCATTGTATAAAATTAGTAATCATGTGTTATCTATGGGAATTCCAGTTGAGGAAATGCCTTATGTAAGTGCGGGTTATAGCGTAACCATTCTTGATTTAATATTGATTTCCTTAGTGATTGCTCAAAAAAAGGGTAGTTTGAATGATCAACAATTTAATAGTTATCTGGATCAACTTCAGAAAGTAACCCATTTACTTCCTAAAGTCATTGAACAATCCCAAATGTGGGTTAATCAATACCAACATCAGTTTTATCACGCTAAAAGAGTAATATTTATTGGTTATGGTGCAACCTACGGAGTTGCTAGAGAAGGCGAAACAAAATTTACCGAAACCGTACGTAATACCGCTTTTGGTAAGGAACTCGAAGAATACATGCATGGCCCATATTTAGGATTACATGAGGATGATCATATCGTGTTTCTTGAGCCCCACGGCCAGTTAGCTCAACGAGCGAACTTACTGAAAGTTTTTTTAGACAAATATGTTAAAAATGTCTCAACCATTTACGCCAACAGCAGTAACAATCTTAAAGAAGAGGACTTGTGCCTTAATGTCGATATAGATGAATTATATGCATCATTGTTTATGACTGTCCCTATTCATCTATTAAGTTACCAAGTTTCAAGATTAAAAGGTCATAACCTTGAAAAATCAACCTATCCAGAATTTGATGAAATAACTAGCTCGAAAATTAAGAGGATCTAAAAATGAGAAAATATGATGAAAAGAAAGAATTAGACAGCATGAATGGTGCTTTAGCATTAAGACCACAAATTAATGAATTTATCGATAAAATCCACGAGCGTGGTTATAGCAATGTTTGTTGGTTAGGTATTGGTGGTACTTATGCATCATCAATGCAAGCGGTTATCCATATGAAAGAAAAAACAGCCATTGAAACTTTCGTTCAACATGCTGCTGAATATTTAGTCACAGGCAACAAACGTATCACTAAAGACACATTGATTATTATTTCTTCTGTAACAGGTACAACACAAGAAGTTGTTGCTGCTATTGATAAAATTAAAAAAGAAGTTGGTTCAACTGTATTCGCTTTCATGGATAAAGCAGATACTCCATTAGGAAATATGTCAGATCATGTAGTTGTTTACCCAATGAATGAACAATTAAAATTCTTTATGACAGCGGATCGTTTAATGTTTTTAGCAGGTGAATTCCCTGATTATGATGAGTTTTATCAAGAAATGGATCAACATTTTGCCAAAAATATCGTTGCTGTTGCGAAAAAAGCCGATAAATTTGGTCAAGAAGTTGCTGAAAAACACCATAACGACTCAATGCACTATTTTGTTGGTGCGGGTAATCAATGGGGTGCAACGTACTCTCATGCCATGTGTTATTGGGAAGAACAACATTGGTTACGCTCAAAATCAATTGAATCAGCCGAATTTTTCCATGGTACGTTAGAAGTTATCGACCGTGACACTGCAGTCACGGTTTATGTTGGTGAAGATACTCAGCGCCCATTAAGTGAAAGAGTGGCTAAATTCTTACCTCAGATCTGTGGTAATTACACCATTATCGATACCAAAGATTATGAGTTACCAGGCATATCAGAAAAATATCGAGGAAACCTTTCACCATTTGTTTTCCGTGCTATTAATAACCGTATTGATGCTTATGTTGAACATTTAAATCGTCATCCAATGTCAATCCGTCGTTATTATCGTTGTTTAGATTACTAAAATAGGAACTTAAATCGATGATTTCTGTATTAGTCAGTACACATGGTTCAACAGCGAAAGGTTTAATTGAAACAACTGAAATGATTTGTGGTAAACAATCTCAGTGTGAAGCAGTTTCGTTTGCAATGGGACAATCAACAGATGATTTTCAACAACAACTGCAACAAAAGCTAGAAGAGTTACAAGGTTTTGGCTCAGAAATTGTATGTTTTGTTGATTTAAAAGGTGGGACACCATTTAATACTTTAGTTAGATTGATGGCTGATTTTCCTAATATAGAAATAGTCACTGGTGTAAATGTCCCCATGTTGTTAGAAACTTTTATGCAACGTGATGAAGTAAATCTGCCAACATTGTTACCCGATATTATACAAGCCGGAACTCAAGGTATTGAGCGGTATAATATGGCCTCAATGAGTGTAGATGAATCAAGTGATGAAGATTTCTAAAATCGACAACTCGCCAAACTTAAATAAGCCCGAATTATCGGGCTTTTTTTATCAAAATAAATTATTTAAATAGCAATAATAATCTATAAGTATTGGTAAATTGTGAGTCAATACGAATAAATAATAATAACCGTTTGATATATCATGATATAAATGATAGAAATAGGTGATTATTTAAGCTTCATTTTTTATAAATATGATAAAGGGAAACGGTAATGTTCTTATTCAAAAAATATTTTTATATCATTATCATCTTTTTATCATTAATGAATTGCATTAGTTGTGTATCTAAAAACTCTTATTCATCAGTCGACAACTATGGTTGGATGGAAACCGATCAAGCACGAACCAATGAATGGTTATTAACAAAGTCACATGAAACCCAAAAAATACTTAATGCTCTACCTTGGAAAGCTTCTGTAGTAAAACGATTTAATACCTTAACAGCCTATGATTCCCAACCAGTCATATGGAATATTCAATATGTTGGCGATAATTGCTTTTATCTAAAAGAAACGGAGAACCATCCTTATAACCGTTTGTTTGTTAAAGATCGACTTGGCAAAGAAAAATTATTAGTCGATCCGCCAGTAGGATATGGTATATATAATTTCTACCCATCAAATGATGGTAAGTATGTTGCTTATGCTATTTCTTAAAATGGCTCTGAAGTTTCAGATATCAATGTGATTAATGTAAAAAATAGCTCACATCTATCCGATAGCATATCCGGTATTACTGAACCCAATTTAGTATGGACGAATGATAATGCATCTTTTTTCTATCATCGTAATGATTTTGCTGATTCTGATAATCGGAAGTCGGGAACGGAAGAACTTTATCTTCATCGTTTAGGCACCAATATTGAAAAGGATATGGCTATTTTTGGCAAAGCCAATATTGTGAATTATCAAGCTAATACTGACCAATATACCGACTTATCTCTATCTGCCAATTGGGCAGTTGCTTCAGTGGAATCTTCAATATCTGGTGATACCATAGATTTGTATTTAACCAACTATACTTCTAATAGGGAAAACAAACATTGGAAAAAGATCATCGATAGAAAACAAAATGTAGCGAATTTTTTGTTGCGAGATAATTGGCTTTATTTGGCTAAATATAACAACTTTTCAGGTTATACTCTTTCTCGATTAGACCTTAATCATATTCAATCTCGAGAAGAAAAAATAATTGAATGGAAAAAAGGTCAATTGACTCGGTTTGCAGCCAGTAAAGATGCTATTTATCTGCTTATTATGAATCTGGAAAGTATAAATTCGTGACTATTCCTTTTTCCGATCTGCATAACATAAAACCGATTCCTATTAGTGATGATAATAAGGTAACGGCTATTTTTTCTAGTTCAGATCACAAAGAGATTTTATTTACCCAACAAAATTGGAATATACCACCAAAAATATGGCAATATGATCCTGATAGTCAGTTAATTGAAGATTCTAAAATAATAAAGACTGATGCATCACTATTTGCAGATTATGAATCAGAGCAAAAATGGGTTAAATCCAATGATGGCGAACTCATTCCACTTACCCTTATTCATCGAAAAGGAATCAAACTTGATGGCAATAATCCAACTTGGTTAACGGTTTATGGAGCTTATGGCGAAAGTAATTATCCTAATAATTATGATACCACCCGTTTAATTTGGCTTGAGAAAGGTGGAATTATTGCTATTGCCCACGTTCGTGGTGGTGGAGAACTCGGACCTAAATGGCATCATGATGGAAAAGGAAAAAATAAAATAAATTCAGTCAATGATTTTATCAAATGCGCAAAATACCTTATTGATCATCATTACACAAACTCATCCAAGCTAGTCATTAGTGGCGCCAGTGCTGGTGGCATTGTAATTGGCATGGCATTAGCAACACATCCGGAACTTTTTGCCGCCGCATCAATCACTTCAGGTATGTTGAATATGAGCCGTTTAGATCAAATACCAATTGGTCGTGTAAATTTTCCGGAATTTGGTTCACCTTTTAATAAGCAGGAATTTAATAATCTGCAAACAATCGATGCTTATCTTAATCTACGTGAAGATGTTAACTACCCACCAGTTATGCTTTCGGTCGGATTGAAAGATGAGCGTGTATTTCCTTGGCAGAGTGCAAAATTTTCAGCTCGACTTAATGAGATTAATCACACCTCTTTAGACGAACAGGTCTTGGTAATTGCTAATGAAGATGCTGGCCATTTTGTTAATAATTTTGTCAATATAGTGGTGTTTTTTATGTGGAAAACCAATATTACTGACTAGCTTATGATATGCTAGTTCTCGTATAACATTCAGTTTTGCCTATAAAATCATATATAACACCACGTTATCATATCCGCTACTACAAAAATAATTCTTATCTTACTTGTTTTATTACAATATTTTGTTTTAATAGTAGATAATCTTTACCTATAACATCTACTTATTGGAAATAAACTATGAAAAATGTTGGTTTTGTCGGTTGGCGAGGAATGGTTGGTTCTGTTCTTATGCAACGAATGGTTGAAGAACATGATTTTGATTATATCAACCCTGTTTTCTTTTCTACATCACAAGCTGGTCAAGCTGCGCCTACTTTTGGCGGTAAAACAGGAACATTACAAAGTGCAGATAATATTGATGCGTTAAAAGCATTAGATATTATTGTGACCTGCCAAGGTGGTGATTACACGTCTGAAATTTATAAAAAATTACGTGCAACAGGCTGGCAAGGTTACTGGATTGATGCCGCATCAACTCTACGAATGGAAGATGATGCTATTATTGTTCTTGATCCTGTAAATAAAGCTAACATCCATGCCGCTTTAGACAAAGGAATAAAGACCTTTGTTGGTGGTAACTGTACGGTAAGTTTGATGTTAATGTCACTCGGTGGATTGTTCGCAGAAAATTTAGTTGATTGGATATCTGTTTCTACTTACCAAGCGGCTTCTGGTGGTGGTGCTCGTCATATGCGCGAGTTATTAACACAAATGGGAATGCTTAATGCTGAAGTAGCTAAAGAACTACAGGATCCTAATTCTTCTATCTTAGATATAGAACGCAAAGTTACCCAAAAAATGCGAGATGGTAGCTTACCAACGGATAATTTTGGTGTTCCATTAGCTGGTAGTTTAATTCCTTGGATCGATAAAGCTTTAGATAATGGTCAAAGTAGAGAAGAATGGAAAGGTCAAGCTGAAACGAATAAAATTTTAGGTACTAGCGAAATTATCCCTGTTGATGGACTTTGTGTGCGTATCGGTGCATTACGCTGTCATAGCCAATCATTCACAATTAAGTTGAAAAAAGACATCAGTGTTCCAGAAGTTGAAAAATTACTTGCTGCGCATAACGATTGGGTTAAAGTTGTTCCAAATGATCGTGAACTTTCAATGCGAGAACTCACTCCTGCTGCTGTTACAGGTACATTAACTACACCTGTTGGACGTTTACGCAAACTTAATATGGGTAAAGACTATTTATCTGCCTTTACTGTTGGCGATCAGTTATTATGGGGTGCAGCCGAACCATTAAGAAGAATGCTTCGTATCTTAGCTTAATCAACAAAAAAGCCCGGTTAACGGGCTTTTTACGCTATAAATAAATGCCATTATACAGTTATATCGTTTTCGAGTAATATCATTAATAATGAACCATTAAATAAAGCTTGTTGCACCAATGCAAATGCACCAATTGCCGAACGGTCATTGAGTGATGAACAATTGATAGTAAGATTTTTTCTTAACTCTTCTAAGCTTTGTGCATTTAACGCGCAGTTTACCGCATTTAACAATATTTCTGATGATTTAGTTAATTCACCCGCTAACACGATTTGTTGTGGATTAAAGATATTGACCATAATAGCAACTGCACGACCTAGATTTTCACCCGCATCTTTGATTAACTTGATGGAAAGTTCATCACCTTGATTTGCATAATGACAAATATTAGCAATACTGCATTCATCCAGAGATAATTGAGTTGGGTAGCCTTGTTCAATCATCTGTTTGGCTCGATGCTCAATCGCATTATTAACCACTCGATTTTCTAAACAACCAAAATTGCCACAATGGCAGCGTTCACCTAACGCATCGACTTGAATATGACCAACTTCACATGCACTTTGATTATGATTAGTTAGTAATTGTTGATTAATAATAACACCAGAACCGACTCCTCGATGGACACGTATTAAAATAGAATCATCCACATTCTGTGTCGTACCAAAATAGCTTTCAGCCAATGCCAAACTTTGAATATCATTACCTAAAAAAATTGAAACATTAAATTGTTTTTGTAACTCTTTAGCTAATGGCCATTCTTTAACTTGAATGTGAGGCATATAACGAATCATACCATGTAAAGAATCAATCAATCCAGGAAGTACGACTGATATAGCAATAAGATTTTTTATTCTTTTATTATTTTCTTGAATAAATTGCTCAATTAATTTAATCAGA
Source organism: Gilliamella sp. B14448G11 (assembly GCF_016101765.1). Classification (NCBI taxonomy): domain Bacteria; kingdom Pseudomonadati; phylum Pseudomonadota; class Gammaproteobacteria; order Orbales; family Orbaceae; genus Gilliamella; species Gilliamella sp. B14448G11. The sequence continues at coordinate 197,588 of NZ_JACFPX010000002.1, forward strand.
TATTTTTGCGCAAGCTCCTGCATAAAATGCGTTAATGGATATACATTCGATGCTAAACAGCGACCACCAATATCATAAAGTTCAATTGTTACATGTGAACGACTGAGCTGAACAGCAATAGTCTGATAATTGTTAAATTTAGCTTCAATTGAAACAGCAGGACGCCCTCCCGTTGACTGTTGTGCATCAACTTCTCTAATCAGTTTTTTTTTAATTAGTTGGCGAGTAATCTTAGTAATGCTGGCTGGTGCTAAATGGCTAATTTCAGCTAATTGAATACGAGAAATAGGAGCATGCTGAACGATCAAACGATAAATCATAGCGTAATTTAGCTGTTTGATCAGATCAGCATTTCCAACTAAGTTTAGATAATTAAAGGTCATACGATATCTCAATATTTCATTAATTATCTTACATTCTAGCCGTTGATCTCTCCATTAACAACCGTTTTAGTAATAGTAAAGTTACGATCAAAGATAACTAAGTTGGCTATTTTACCTTCACTAACGCTACCAAGGGTTTTATCAACACCGATTGCTTTCGCTGGATAAAGGGTTGCCATTCTTAATGCTTCGTCCAATGCAATACCAACATATTCGACTGCATTTTTTACTGCATCAATCATGGTTAAAGCTGAACCGCCTAATGTACCTTTTTCATCTACACAACGACCATCTTTATAATAAATGGTTTTACCTGCAAATACCGCTGATGTTAAATTTGACCCAGCCAGCAACATAGCATCAGTAATTAATATCAAGTGATCTTGTTTGATTTTATGGCTGTTTCGGATATTTGCCCAGCTAACATGTTGTCCATCGGCAATAATACCAACATAAACGTCAGGTTCATCATAAATTGCACCAACTACACCTGGTTCGCGCCCAGTAATATATGGCATAGCATTAAATAAATGTGTACCTAAACGAATACCAGCATTAAAACCTCGACGGCAATCATCGTAATGACCGTTGGAATGGCCAACTGAAACATGAATACCAGCATTAACCAATTGTTTAATAAAATGAGCTTCAACTTTTTCTGGTGCTAAAGTAATAATTTTAATAACATCGGCATTATCACAAAGGAAGTCGATCATTTCTTGAGATGGTAGACGGATGATATTTTCATCATGGATACCTTTCTTCTCAGGATTGATATAAGGCCCTTCAAGATGTAAACCCAATGCTTGGTTAGGATGTTTAACTAAGTATTCACGCATCACTTTTACCGCTTTTATCATAAATTCATCTGTTGATGTGATTAAAGTCGGTAAATAGCTAGTACACCCATAAGCAAGATTAGTCTCTTGCATTTTTTCTAATGTTTCAACGCTTAACGCATCAAGTGTTTCATTAAATTGCACACCACCACAACCATTTACTTGGATATCAATAAACCCAGGCGCAACAATAGCACCTTGTAAATCTTCAATAGTGATATTTGCAGATAGTTCGTCTTGTTTACAGATCTTAGCAATCTTATCGCCGTCGATAATAACGGCGTGATTTTCAAGAATTTCATAACCTGTATAGATACGACAATTTGTTAATGCGTACATTGGTTTATCCTTTATAAAACGGTCACTTTTAGATTATCAGCTTCCATTTGTTTAAAATATTTTAAGGTTTTTACTTTAAGATCATCAGTACTTGGCTCATCACAAACAATAAGCGATGCTGGATGCATTTGTAATGCAGTCACAGTCCAAAGATGATTAACCGAACCTTCAACTCCTGCTTGCAGTGCTAAACTCTTATTATGACCACAAACTAATAAAATGACTTCTTGTGCATCCATTAAAGTTGCAACACCAATAGTCAATGCATGTTTTGGCACTTGGTTAACATCATTATTAAAAAAACGGGAGTTAGCAATTCGTGTATCTTCGGTTAATGTTTTAATGCGAGTACGAGAGCAAAGCGAAGAGCCTGGTTCGTTAAAAGCAATATGTCCATCTTGCCCAACACCGCCAACAAACACATTGATCTTACCATAACTTTTAATTTTTTCTTCATACTGACGGCATTCTTCGTCAATATCTGCTGCATTACCATTTAATATATGGATGTTGTTTTTATCAATATCAATATGGTTAAAGAAATTTTCATACATAAATGTGTGATAACTTTCTGGATGATCCTCTGGAAGTCCTACATATTCATCCATATTAAACGTAACCACATGTTTAAAACTTACCTTGCCTGCTTGATATTGTTTAATAAGTTGTTCATACATGACCAATGGTGAACTTCCTGTTGGTAATCCCAAAACAAACGGACGATCAGCTGTCGGTTTGAAATCATTGATTTTTTTTACAATGCGCTGCGCCACCCAGGCCCCAACTTCTTGTGCATTTTGTAAAGGAATAAGCCTCATGCGATAATACCTCTTTTGATATAATTAAATAACTTTTTTTTATAAATAAAATATGTTGACTGTATTTTACTATATTAACTAAATTAATCAAAAAAAATCGTGACATAAATCACATAAAATGCATAATTAATTTGCGAAGTAAAATAATATAAGGTGAAATAGGATCGATCGTTTACTACTATTTGAAAATGTATAATAAAAGATCATTTTTAAATATAGTTTTAATAAATATATGAGGTTAAACTAATGGGAATTTTAGCTTATATGCAACGTATTGGGCGCTCGCTTATGGTGCCAGTTGCTGTATTGCCTGCTGCTGCAATACTTATAGGAATAGGGAATTGGATTAATGGTATGCCATGGGGCTCCGGTAGCATTGTTGCAACATTTTTAACTCAATCTGGTGGTGCTATTATCGGTAATATGGCAATATTGTTTGCAATTGGTGTGGCTTACGGTATGTCTAAAGACAAAGATGGCGCGGCAGCGTTATCGGGATTAGTCGGATTTTTAATTATTACCACACTTTTATCAACTAAGTCATATGCCCTTTTTAATGGGATTGATATTGAACAAGCTGGTTGGGAAAAATTAGTACCACTTGCATATGACAAAATTAATAATCAATTTATTGGGATATTAGTTGGGGTTATTTCTGCGGAAATTTACAATCGATTTAATTCGGTCGAATTACATAAAACGTTAGCTTTTTTCAGTGGTAAACGTTTAGTCCCGATTATTGTATCTATTGTAATGCTCTTGGTTTCCTTTATTTTATATTTTATCTGGCCAATGGTTTTTAGTATTTTGACTTCATTTGGTGAACAAATCAAAGATTTAGGTTCAGCTGGAGCAGGTATTTATGGTTTCTTTAACCGTCTACTAATTCCTGTTGGTTTACACCATGCGCTAAATTCAGTATTTTGGTTTGACGTAGCAGGTATTAATGATATTGGTAATTTCTTGCAACCGGAAAAAAGTCTTGCGGCGGGTACGGCAACGATAGGGATTACTGGCCGTTATCAAGCAGGTTTCTTCCCAATTATGATGTTTGGTTTACCTGGCGCAGCATTAGCTATGTATCATACAGCGAAAAAAAGGAATAAAGATAAAACGGCTTCAATTATGTTAGCAGCTTCTTTCGCCGCTTTCTTTACTGGTATTACTGAACCGTTAGAATTTGCCTTTATGTTTGTAGCGCCAGTGCTTTATTTAATTCATGCTATTTTAACTGGTATTTCTCTATTTATTGCTGCAACTATGCAATGGATATCTGGATTTGCATTCAGTGCTGGTTTAATCGACATGTTACTGCAATCAGGCAACCCATTAGCTGTTCATTGGTACATGCTAATCCTTCAAGGTTTAGTGTTCTTTGTTGTTTACTATGTAGTTTTCCGTTTTGTGATTGTTAAATTCAATTTAAAAACACCTGGACGTGAGGATGATGATAGTGCGGACACCACAGTAGAAGAAACACAACAAAAAGCAACAACAAGTGATTTATCAACACTTGCTCAGCAATATTTAGCAATCGTTGGTGGTAAAGAAAATCTAACCAATATTGATTCTTGTATCACACGTTTACGTTTAAGTGTAAAAGACACAGATCTAATTGATGAACAAGCGGCAAAAGCTCTTGGCGCTATGGCAGTAATTAAATTAGGGAAAACAGGTGTACAAATTGTAGTTGGTCAGCAAGCAGAAAAAATCGCCAATCATATGAAAGAATTAGTATAGTAAAAAGTTAATAAAATTATATTAATAAAATAATCCACAATATTTATACAGTATAAAAAATAGCGTGGATTATTTATTTTGCCTCATCCAATCTCATAAAAATTACGTTAATCCTAATCCATTAGCTGTCTCTTTTTATAAATCTTGTTTGTAAAAAAGTTTCAGATTATCTATACGTTTCAGTATAAAAATTAGAATGTTAAGATTACATCTTGGATATTTAATAATTGATTTAATGATTGGTTATTAATAACTTTACAAGCAATATTCTGTGTTACCTTAGCAAGGTTTCGTGTATTAAGTGAAGATTCGCATACATAAACATCTTCAATATCATAAAGTTCAAGCATATTAAATGTCGCAATATAATCACGCATTAAAATGTGTTCTGGAGATTGATTAGGCAACAGATGGAATACACCATCATCAATAAAAAAAACAGAAATATGATTAAATGCGGATGCAGCTAAGGCTATATCCAATGCTTCTCGACCTTTAGCACTGCCATGAGGTGGTGAACTAATAATAATTGCGACTTTTTTCATTTACCAGCCTTAATACTAAAATTTTAATACTAAAATTGAATAGTTCGATCTGTTTCTGCAATAGATGCACTTAATTCACCAAGCCCAGTTAACTGAAAACAATCAGCAAGATTCGTTTCAATAACACCTCGTCTTTGAGCGGCAGCGACACAAATAGTTAACGTTAAACAATACTCTTTTGCCAACGCCTGCCATGCCGATACTAAATCAAATTCATCACTAGCGGGATCGGTAAACTTATTACCATTATAGATACCATCTGCATAAAAAAAGATATTTTTAATTGTATGGGAAGTTTTGGATAGCAAAGTTTGTGCAAATTGATAGGCACAATAAGCAGATTGGGTCCCATATGCGGGACCCATAACAACAAGTGTATAACTTAATGAATCAGTCAAAATTAGTCAGCTAAATCTTATTTAGCACTATTGTTGTTTTTATTTTGATCAGATGTTGATTGTTCAGTTTTATCATTGTTATCACCATCAATACCAAGTAATTCAACTTCAAAGACTAATGTTGATGCTGGTTGAATACCTGCTTTATCATCTTGACCAGGAAAACTTTGATCACCATATGCTAAATCTGGTGGTACCACAAGTTTGATTTTACCGCCCACACCAACTAATTGAATTCCTTCAGTCCAACCTTTAATTACCGCATTAAGAGGGAAAGTTGCAGTTTCACCTCGGTCATAAGAACTATCGAATTTACGACCATCTGTTAAAGTACCTGTGTAATGAACAATAACGGTGTCATCAGCTTTTGGATGGCGATCTGAACCTTCATTGATGATTTGATAAAGTAATCCAGATTTCGTTTGTTTAACACCTTCTTGTTTAGCAAATTCTTCCCGGAATTTATCACCAGCAGCAGTATTTTCCGTTTTTTCTTTTTCAAAACGAGCTTTACTTTCTTCTTGAATTCGTTTACCAAATGCTTCTAAAACATCTTTGACTTCATCTTTTGAAAGTTGAGAAGCATCACGGAATGTTTCATTAAAACCACTAATTAGATATTCTTTATCTGGACTAATTTCATTTTGCTCCAAATTTGTTGCCATGTATGAAGCAAATGAAGAGCCTAATGCATAAGCTTCTTTTTGTGCATCAGTTGATATGGTCACTTTATTGGTACTGGCGTTGTTATCGGTTGTATTTTTTTTATCATCACACCCAACCAATGCTAATACGATTGCACTACTTACTAATGTCATTTTAATCAATGATTTCATACTACCTCTCCGAGTTAGAAACTTTTATAGCTCAATTTTACTATTTAAATTATTATAAATGATTTAATGTAAGATAATATAGTTTTTACAAATCATTTATGTAAATAAATTATAATAACATAGCATAAGCAGATTCATATAAAAGAAAAGTACTATTCAAATCATTCTTGAGTGAAAGCCACATCCTCAGTTATAATAGGTGCAATTTATAGCAAATAATATAAAGGATAGCTATTTTGACTACCGAACTTAATACCCTTGATATTGAAGAAATCATCTGTTTATTGCCTCATCGTTATCCATTTTTGATGGTTGATCGTGTACTTAGCTATGAAAAAGGCAAAACATTAAAAGCCATTAAAAATGTCACTTTTAATGAACCATTTTTCCAAGGCCACTTTCCAAATAAACCGATTTTTCCTGGCGTTTTAATTCTAGAAGCGATGGCTCAAGCAACTGGAATTTTAGCTTTCAAAAGTATTGAAGAGTTATCTCCGGGACAACTTTATTATTTTGCGTCAATTGATAAAGCTCGCTTTAAACGCCCTGTAGTGCCTGGTGATCAACTCGTATTAGACGTTGAATATATTAAAGAACGTCGTGGTATTGCATTGTTCCATGGTGTTGCAACCGTTGATGGTAATCTGGTTTGTGAAGCCGAAATGATGTGTGCACGTAAATAATATTGATTTTGAAATATCCCAAAAGTATTAAGGAAATGCTATGTCAACGGAAATACATCCAAGTTCAGTAATAGAAAAAGGGGCTAAGATTGGCAATAATGTCAAAATTGGACCTTTTTGCTTTGTTGGTGAAAATGTTGAAATTGGTGATGGGACTTTTTTAAAATCACATGTAGTCATCAACGGTCACACTAAAATTGGTAAAGATAATCAAATTTATCAATTTACTTCAATTGGTGAAGTTAACCAAGATTTAAAATATCGTGGTGAACCAACGCGCACTGAAATTGGTGATCGCAACATGATTCGCGAAAGCGTAACCATTCACCGTGGCACCGTGCAGGGTGGTGAATTAACGCGTATTGGCAATGATAATCTATTTATGATTAATGCGCATGTTGCTCATGATTGTGTTATTGGTGATCACTGTATTTTAGCTAATAATGCAACTTTAGGCGGGCATGTCCAATTAGATGATTATGTAATTATAGGCGGCATGACAGCCGTACATCAATTTTGTGTTATTGGTTCACATGTTATGGTGGGTGGGTGCTCTGGAGTTGCTCAAGATGTACCACCTTATGTTATTGCCCAAGGTAATCATGCAACGCCTCACGGTGTAAATTATGAAGGTTTAAAACGCCGTGGATTTAGTAAAGAGGCTTTGCAAGCGATTCGCAATAGTTATAAAGTTCTTTATCGAAATGGCTTAACATTAGACGATGCCAAAGTAGAGATTGAAACCATAGCTAAACAGTATCCTGAAGTCCAATTATTTATTGATTTCTTTTCACGTTCAACACGTGGCATCATCCGTTAATGATAAATAAACCATTAACCATTGCGTTAGTCGCAGGGGAAACCTCGGGCGACATTCTTGGTGCTGGTTTAATTCGTGCACTCAAAAATCATCATCCCAATATTGAGTTTATCGGTATTGCTGGGCCAAAAATGCAAGCTGAAGGCTGTAAAGCTTGGTATGAAATGGATGAACTTTCGGTTATGGGCATCGTTGAGGTGTTAGGTCGATTACGTCGTATTTTAGCTATTCGTCGCGACATCACTAAACGCCTCATTGAATTAAAACCTGATATTTTTATTGGTATTGACGCCCCTGATTTTAATCTTTCGTTAGAAGGCAAACTTAAACAAGCAGGCATTAAAACCATTCACTATGTGAGTCCTTCGGTTTGGGCGTGGAAGCAAAAACGAGTATTTAAAATAAAACGCAATACTAATCTTATCTTAGCGTTTTTACCTTTTGAAAAAGCGTTTTATGATAAGTTTGATGTTCCTTGCCGTTTTATCGGTCATAAGATGGCAGATGATATCCCACTAAATCCAGATCAAAAAGCAATGCGTCAGCAATTAGGTATCCCTCTTGATTGTCTTTGTTTGGCTTTATTGCCTGGTAGCCGTCACGCAGAAGTCTCTTTACTGTCAGAACCATTTCTAAAAGCCGCACAATTATTACGCCAGCGTTACTCTGATTTGCATATTGTGGTACCGTTAGTTAATGCCAAAAGACGTAAAGAGTTTGAACAGATCAAAGCCCAAATCGCCCCTAATCTTGAAGTGCAGCTATTAGATGGTCAAGCGCGTGAAGCAATGATTTCAAGTAATGCCGCTATTTTGGCATCTGGCACAGCAGCATTGGAATGTATGTTAGCCAAATGCCCAATGGTGGTGGGATATAAAATGAAAGCCTTTACTTTTTGGTTAGCTAAAAAAATAATCAAAACGCCTTATGTTTCTTTACCCAATATTTTAGCGGGAAAAGAACTTGTACCCGAACTATTACAACAAGATTGCACACCAGAAAATATCGCCAATCATATTATCCCTTTTTTAGAAGGAGATAATACCGAAGTTAAAAATACCTTTCTCACTTTACATAAACAAATTCGTTGTAATGCTGATGAACAAGCTGCACAAGCAGTATTAGATGTTTTAAAGGATTAGTGTTTTAAAAAATACGCTGTTAGAGGATTTATATAGTTGTTAGAATTTACTTACCCTGATGCTACATTAATAGCGGGTGTCGATGAAGTTGGAAGAGGACCGCTATGTGGCGATGTTGTTACTGCAGCAGTTATTTTAGATCCAACTAAACCTATCGTTGGTTTAACCGACTCAAAGAAACTTACTGAAAAAAAACGTGAACAGTTATTTGAAGTGATAAAAGACAATGCATTAGCTTGGTGTGTCGCCAGAGCATCGGTGGATGAAATTGATGAGCTAAATATTTTACATGCTACTATGCTGGCGATGCAGCGAGCAGTATCTGGCTTAAAAATCAAACCCAATTATGTCTTAGTTGATGGCAATCGTTGCCCCAATTTTGGCATTCAAACCCAATCCGTTGTTAAAGGTGATCTATTAGTGGCAGAAATCAGTGCTGCATCGATTTTAGCTAAAGTCACACGAGATCGCGAGATGGTCGAGTTAGATAAACTTTATCCCCAATATGGTCTTGCTAAACATAAAGGTTACCCAACCAAAGATCATTTAATTGCAATAGAAAAACATGGCATTAACCATTTATATCGTAAAAGCTTTGCACCAATAAAAAAATTACTGCAATGCTAAAGTCAACTACCAGCGCTTATCAACAGTGATTAATAGTGGTGAATTAAACATCGCAACAGGTGAAATTACAGTTTCTTGATAAGGTATCTTATTACCATAGCGTTCTTTTAATTTTTGTTTAACCGCTGGTGATGACAGATTAAAATCTTTAATGGTTTGTAATTGACCAATTTTCAGTTTAAGTCCCCGATTATAAATTTTCCAAACTAATTCTGAACAATAAATATAGTTATCATCCCAACCAAACCAAATATCGTAAGGTTTGTTTTCAAATGTTTTGGCGACCTGTTTTAAATTGGTAATTTCTTTTTGTGATAACGTATGATCTTTTAAACGTTTTATCACATATTTTTTATTTTTTCCGCGATTTATCCAATTATCTAAAGGTGTATAAACCACTTTACTTGCTGCTTCAAAAACATAAGGTTTGCCATTTTTAGTAAAAATGATACCCATATGACTATAAGGCGACTTAGTTGCCTGCTCAACGGCTTTACTTTGGTTTGATTGAGAAGATTGGAAAATAATATCACCATCTTGTGGTTGATAATTTGCTAAAGCTGTATAGCTAGCGAAAAGTAAACCAAAAATGAAAATAAAACGCATTAACCACTACCTATAAAATCGAATCAATTAAAGTAGTAGTATAATCTAATAAAGCTACTTAAAAAACTTTTAAGTAGCTGTTATTTTAATAATTAATTACGATTACAAAAAATGGAAGTCGATTTGGTTTTGTACATAAATTTACTAGCACGAGCAAAACGAATCGTTTTAAAGATACCCAATAAACTGGCTTGATGCATTCGATACAATAATCGATGAATAATTAATGCAAACCAACCTTTAACACTCATTTCACTCTTTCCAGCTATTTTGACCACACCTTGTGCAGTATCATGTAAAGAAATGATTGTTCCATTATCGGTATATTTAAATGATTTCAATGGATTGTTATTCAGTATATTGATAATATTTTCATAACATATTTTTGCCATTTGATGTGCAGCTTGAGCGGTAGGTGGTGAGGCATGACCATTCTCTTGCATTGCATAAGCACAATCACCAATAACAAAAATACTGTCATCACGGGAAGTTTGCAATGTCGGTTTTACCACCAATTGATTGGAACGACTAGACTCTAAGCCTGAAATTTCTTTTAAATAATCAGGTGCTTTAACACCCGCAGTCCAAATCATAATATCAGCTTTGATGATACCGCCATCTTTTGGATAAAATCCATCATTTTCCGCTTTTGTAATCATGGTTTTTGTTAATACATGAATACCTTGTTTTTCAAGCGTTTTAGTAATACTTATCGCCGTTTTTTCTGGCAAAGCAGGTAAAATACGATCAGTTGCTTCAATAACTGACACATCTAGAAGATCCGAACACATTTTGTTACGACCACAGGCGCCAAATTTTTCTACCATATTTGGTAATTCAGAAGCTAATTCAACACCGGTTGCTCCACCACCAACGATTGCAATTCGGATTTTATCTTCATCAGTGCTTTGATGATCATCAATGATTGAACAAAAACTAGTGAATTTATTGATCAAGGTTTCTCGCAAACGAATAGCCGCATTTTGATCATCTAAGAAGATACAATGTTCTTTAACACCAGGTGTACCAAAATCGTTAGAGGTACTACCAATGGCAATAACCAGAATATTGTAATCAATAGAAATAGATTCATCATTATGGTTGATAACCGTAATTCGCTTGCTATCTCGATCAAGATCGGTAAATGTACCTTGGGTAAACTCAAAATTATGCTGTTGACCTTGAGATGCATAATAAATATTATCAACTTGCTCATCAAGGACACCCGTTGCTACTTCATGTAATAATGGTTTCCATAAATGATAACTATTTTTATCAACTAAGGTAATTTGAGCTTTGTCCGTTTTGCCTAATTTATCACCTAGATCAGTAGCGAGCTCTAAACCGCCAGCACCACCACCTATAATAATTATTTTTTGCATAATTAAAGCCTTATTAATTTAATTAAAAATATCTTACTAAATAAGTAGGTTTTTATCTATTTCTTTTGACTGATGATATTCATAAATAAAATCTATTAAAATGGTGGTTTAGAATTATTGAAATTTATTTAAGGGTGAAATAGAATGTAAACAATCAAGTTATAAATTATTCCATGTAATCTTTATTTTGGTTTAAAAATATAGCTTTGTTTGTTTAAGTAAAACACTATATCGTGTGATATAGTAATCATTAATGACGTATGTTAATTCTTGATTGCGTACAATTATCCTAGTTCTTTAGGCCTTTTCTTACAATTGTCATTCAAAACAAATTTATGAATAAAAAAATTTTTATTGTTATAGCATTGATTGTTATATTAATTTCGATGACGATCTTAATTCGTGCTCATCATAGCGAACTTATCTTACAAGGCGAAGTTGATGCGCCTAATGTTAGCATTTCCTCTAAAGCAAAGGGGCGAGTGCAAGTTATTCATGTGAATCGTGGTGATGATGTCAAACTAAATGATGTCTTAATTACGCTTGATAGTCCAGAACTTTTAGCACAAGTTAAAGCGGCCGAAGCAGCACGAGATCAAGCACAAGCACAAGTATCACTTTCTGAACATGGCACACGTGAAGAAAGTATTCGTTATTATGAAGCATTACTCGAACAAGCTAAAGTAGCTTATGACAATGCCTCAAAAGAGTACAATCGTAATAAAGCAATTTCAGCAAAAGGCTTTGTATCACAATCAATATTAGATAATGCGCTGAAAACGCGTGATGCTGCTTATCAACAAGTTTTATCAGCACAGGCTAATTTAGATCAAGCACGAAATGGTGATCGTGTTGAACAACGACAAATTTATGATGCCAAATTAAAAGAAGCTGAAGAACAACTTAAGCAATTACAGATCCAATTTGATGACTTGCAAGTTAAAGCCCCAGTAGATGGAGAAGTAGGTTCGATTCCTGCTGAAGTAGGCGAATTATTTAATGCCAATAGTCCACTATTAACCGTTATTCGATTACCACAAGCTTATTTTGTGTTTAATATTCGTGAAAATATTATGCCTCATATTCATAAAGGTGATCATATTAAGCTAGAAGTTCCCGCACTTGGTAACAAAGAAGTTGAAGCGGAAGTTCGTTTTATTTCACCAATGGGTGATTATGCAACCAAACGTGCCACTCGTGCAACCGGTGATTTTGATTTAAAAACGTTTGAAATTAGACTTTATCCAACTAAACCTGTAGAAGGCTTACGCGCAGGTATGAGTACATTATGGAAAATAGACAACTAGTTTTAGACTTCTGGCATCGCTTTAAAGACGCTTTTAACGATGAAATACCAGTTATATTTAAGCGATTTACTTTCCATTGGTTAATGTGGATTTTACCGCTAATTATCTTTGTGTTAATTAGCAGTATCTTTCACAAAGGTGTACTGTTTGATCTACCGGTAGGCTATGTTGATCAAGATAAAAGCTCTTTATCTCGTGAAATAATACGGGATCTTAACGCTGGCGCACATGCCAATTTGATTAATTATGATAATCAGCTAAAAATGGCTGAGCATGATTTAGAAAAAGCCAAGATTTATGCCGTTCTTTATATACCACCTAATTTTGAAGCAGATGTGTTAGCTGGTCGTCAACCAACACCAATGCTTTATTATAATGCTCTATATTATAGTGCTGGTTTATATTCAATAATGGATTATTCAGGGTTAATTGCATCATTAAACACCCAATATCGGACTACCATGGCAACCAGTATTGGTTTACCCGTTCCAAAACTTGCTCAAGTTAATTTCAATTATGATGGGCTATTTAATGCAAGCGGTAACTCGATGTACTTCCAACAATTTTCGGCAGTAGTACATTTGTTGCAATTATTTGTGGTTACGACAACTATTTATATTTTGTCGCAATTACCCAAACGCACTCGACCTAATTATCCATTTGTATTAGGTAAATTAGCCCCTTATACCATTTGGTATACCATGTTATTGATGTTTGAAATAGCAATGCTGGTTTTATTTTCTGATGCTCGAGTATCCGGTTCGCCATTTGCTATGATGATGGTGGTTTTCTTTTATGTAATTGCGGCACAAAGTATTGGTATTTTGCTTTACACGTTTACCAAAACAACATTAGATGCATATACTTATATTGGGGTTTTAGTAGGGCTTGCATTAACCTATTCAGGCGTGGTTGTACCAGAGTTATCTATGCCTTGGATAGCTAGGTTTATCTCATCACTTGAGCCTTTAACTTATGCGCTCAATAAATTGTTTGATCTATTTTTACGGCATTCTAGTTATCTATCCGTATTAAAAACCTGTAGTATTTTGATGATCTATCCAATAATTATTACAGTGTTAGTTAGAAAACGTTTAGTCAAGCGTTTACATTCACAGTAAGAGGCAATATTTGGATGCTTAAGCTATTTTTTTCTTCAGCTGTAAAAATGTTTTTCTTTATGCTAATGCGACCAATGTGGTTATTGATGCTATTATCTGTCTCATTAATGAGTCTTGTTTATCTTAATGGTACTATCACTAATTTACCCGTTGCTATTGTCGATCAAGATCATACCGCGACGAGCCGCAGTTTGATTCGTTCTTTAACTACCAGTTCTAAAATCAATGTCCTAACCTATGAAAATTCATTACAAGCTTATGATGATATAAACAATCGTAAATTGTTTGCAGTTTTTACCATTCCAAGGGATTTTGAAAAACGCTTATTAAATGGTCAAGATGTAACCATTCCTGCTTATGGCGATGCTTCTAGCCGTTTAGCTAATGGTTTGATACAAGTTGATATTAAGGGAATATATCAACAAATATTGACCGAATATAATATGCGAGTAATGCGTAATGGCGGGTTTTCTGATCAGCAGATTAATATCATTTTATCGCCAATAAAAGGGCAAACGATGCCACTTTATAATGCTGGTATCAGCTTTGCAGCAATAACCTTTCCTGGACTATTAGTCATGTTGTTGCAACACTCCTTTTTAATTGCCTCAACGCGAATCAATATTACCCTACACTCCTTGCCACAAGGTAAGCCACCAAGGATTGTTATATTCGGAAGTCTATTCGGTATTATTCCAATATGGTTATTTTTATCTATAGTCCTATTTGGATTATGGCCATGGCTACTCGGTTATCGGCAATTAGCCAGTATACCTGAAATTATTATTATGACATTTCCTCTATTATTAGGAATTTTGGGCTTAAGTAAATTGCTTACAGAGTGTTTACGCCGAGCGGAGATGATCTATTTAACTTTAGCTTTTTTAACCACGCCCGTATTTTACCTATCTGGTACCATATGGCCACTTGATGCGATGCCTTTATGGGTACAAACAGTATCGAGAATGCTGCCATCAACATGGGCAACGAATATGATTGCCGGCGTAAATCAGATGGGATTAGGTCTGTCAGACAATTTATTTAATATATTTATGATTCTTTTTCTCGGTGTAATGTATGGTTCATTAGGCTTTTTTATTGCTGCACTACGAGAAGGAAAAGTCAGAGGATATTTCAAAAAATTAAAGAAATTTTTACGGCCTAAAAATCCAAAAATTCATAATAAACCGTCAATTAGTTAGTACTAAAACGTGAATATATTATTGATTACTGATATGATGAATGCATGATTTTTTAAATAAATAATATGTTGTATGCCCAATAAATATTATCCATGGATTATTAGTTTACGCCCTAAAACATTAGTATTATCACTTTGTGCCATTTTGATGGGTAATACGCTTGCGTATTGGGATCGGTCTTTTGATCCACTGATTATGCTCTTCTCAATTATCACCGCATCATTACTACAAATTTTATCGAATCTAGCCAATGATTATGGTGATGCGATTAAAGGCAGTGATGATCAAAACTTAACTGGGCATAAACGGGGTTTGCAGTTAGGTTTAATTACGCTTAATCAATTAAAAAAAGCATTATGGATTAATACTTGTTTATGTATTTTATTTGGACTGGCTTTAATTTATTTAGCTTGTAATAATATTTATGAAATTTTAAGTTTTATACTATTAGGAATATTATCTATTATTGCAGCAATAACTTACACGGTAGGTAAAAAACCTTATGGTTATATAGGTCTTGGAGATCTATCTGTTCTTATCTTTTTTGGTCTAATTAGTGTAATAGGAAGCTATTACTTACAAACCAAAACATTACCAATACCAATTATTTTACCAGCTTTAGGCTGTGGATTATTGTCCGTTGCAGTACTTAATATTAATAATCTTCGTGATATAGACAGTGACAGAATGAATCACAAACGAACACTGGTAGTTTTAATGGGCAAAGATCGTGGGCGAGTTTATCACCTTCTATTATTGGTGAGCTCATTATGCTCATTTAGCATATTCTCCTATAGTTATCTAAATCCTCGTTGGGGTTGGCTATTTATGCTCGGTCTACCTTTGTTAATTGAACATGTCTATGCCGTTTTTCATTTTAAAACAGCAAAAGATGCGTTCCCTTTACTATTACAAATGGTCAAACTTGCTTTATTGATTAATTTACTTTATTGTTTGGGGATAATTTTGAGCTAGCTCACGATTATTTAATTTTAATATCGTTTTACTTGATGTTAGCGTTATACTATATAGTATTAAAATACGACAGCAAAAGGAGACCTGATGATGGAGTTTGATACTTCAATTCTTTGCGATTACTACCCAGAAGATGTTAACGTAGTGGAACCCATATTTAGTAATTTTGGTGGTGTGACATCATTTTCTGGACAAATTGTGACAGTTAAATGTTTCGAGGACAATGGTTTACTTTTTGAAACTCTGCAAACTGACGGCACAGGAAAAATTTTAGTAATTGATGGCGGTGGTTCAGTGCGTCGTGCGTTGATTGATGCAGAACTAATTGATATTGCACTGCAAAATCAATGGGAAGGTATTATTGTTTATGGTGCCGTTCGCCAAGTTGACTATTTAGCTGAAGCTGAAATTGGTATTCAAGCACTTACCGCAATTCCTGTAGGCGCTGAAAATCAAGGCGTTGGTGAAGTTGATATTCGTGTTAACTTTGGTGGCGTAACATTCTTCTCAGGTGATTTTGTCTATGCAGATAATACAGGTATTATTCTGTCTGAAATTGCCTTAGAAATAGAAGAATAAGATATCATTCTTGCCGCCGATAAATATCGGCGGTTTTTTACTGAAACACAGTCATCACCTCAAACTTTTTGATAATAGTTTATCTATTATTTGATCGTTCGCTTGCGAATATATCCCCCTGTTACCGTCATAATTAATCCAGCGATTTCCATATCTAATAATTTACTGGTAAGTTCAGGAATCGATAAATTAACCAATGATGCAATTGTATCAACTGCAATAGGTTGATGATGAATGACAGCAAAAATTTCAGGATACAAAATATGATTATTGAGGTCATCCTCGTTTTTTGTTTGTCGATTTATTGTTGATAAATAACGACTATAATGCTCTAAAATATCAATTGGCTCAGTAACTAAATAGGCACCCTGCTTAATTAAAGAATGTGTTCCAACACAGTTTTGATTATCAATATCTCCTGGCAATGCAAACACATCACGATTTTGCTCAAGTGCATAACGGGCCGTTATTAGCGAACCACTTTTTTCTGATGCTTCAATAACAAAAGTCCCTAAACTTAGCCCACTGATAATTCGATTACGCCGAGGAAAATATTCGGTTCTTGCTTTTTCAAAAGGTAAAAATTCTGATACTATCGCACCATGTTGCGCTAAAATATCATTCACTAAATTTAGGTTTGACCTTGGTGCTATATTAGCTAATCCGCTACCGAGTACGGCAATAGTATTACCGCCTACCTCAAGTGCACCACGATGGCAAATCGCATCTAAACCCAGTGCCAAACCACTGGTAATGGTTAACCCATTAATGGCTAATTCACCAGCGAAATATCGTCCCCATTGAGCGCCATATTCACTAAATTCACGGCTGCCAACCATGGCAATTTGTGGAGAGTGTAGTAGCTGACAATTTCCCATAACAAATAAAAATATTGGTGGTGAATTAATTTGCTTAAGCAAAATCGGATAATCTGAATCACAATACGCAATCAAATGCTTTTGAGGATAAGGGGTATCGAGCCATTCAAGTATCGGTTCAAAATGAAAATAAGAAGTAGCTAAAAACTTTTCTTGTTGCTCTTGAGTCAATGCTAATTTCTCAAGTAAAAACGATACATTATTAATTATATTAGGCAGATCTGTACCAAAAATTTGGCTAATTTTTTTAAAAATTGCAAGTTTTCCTTGTCCAAGCATTGAAATTCGTAATAAGAATTCATATTTACTCATCATAACTTTTTGCACTCATGTTAAATAAATTTAATTTTTTGAATAGATAAGATAAATACTACCAATAGCCAATAAGGGCTATTCAATGACATGATAAATGTTTACAATGAGTAATAAACTGAACTAATCTGATTTTTGAGGAGTAGATCGAAGAATTTATGGCTATTTTACCGGTATTACGTTTCCCTGATGAGCGACTCCGCAAAGTTGCTAAACCCGTCACCCAATTTACGCCAGAGTTACAAACCATTATCGATAACATGATTGAAACCATGTATGCAGAAAAAGGCATTGGCCTTGCGTCAACACAAGTGGATATACATGAGCAGATCATTGTAATTGATGTAACCGAAGACAAAAGTCAACCTTATGTGATTATTAATCCTGAAGTGATCAGTAAAGAAGGCGAGACAGGAATTGAAGAAGGTTGCTTATCAATACCTGATTGTCGAGGGTTTGTACCAAGAGCGGAAAAAATTAAAATCAAAGCACTAGATCGTGATGGAAATCCTTATGAAATTGATGCCGACGACCTACTTGCTATTTGTATACAACACGAAATGGATCATTTAAAAGGTAAATTATTTATCGATTACCTTTCACCATTAAAACGTCAGCGAATTGAACAAAAGATGAAAAAACTGACGCGTGAAGAGCAACGTAAAAAATAAAATTAACCGCCATTTATAGATGGCGGTTAAACCATCTACTATTTACGACGATACTATTATTTAGCCACAATAACCATCGCTGGACGAATTAATCGACCATTTAAAGTGTAACCTTTTTGGATTGTATTAACGATTTGTCCTGATTGATGTTCTGGTGATTCAACCATACTAATTGCTTGGTGCACATCAGGGTTTAATTGGGAATCTTCCGTGCTAACAACTTCAATACCAAATTTTTTGACCGTATCTAGGAACGATTTTAATGTCAGTTCTAAACCTTCAACGGTTGCTTGATGTTCCGGATTATTTTTATCAGTAGATAATAGAGCACGTTCTAAGTTATCAATGACGGGCAATAATTCATTTGAAAACTTTTCTAACGCAAATTTACGTGCTTTATCAACATCTTGTTCAACACGTTTACGAACATTATCAATTTCAGCACGCGCACGAATCATCGCTTCGCTTTCATTCTTTTTAGCTAATTGTAAAGCTTGTTCAAGCTCGGCAATACGAGTATCTTTTGCTTTCAATTGCTCTTCTAAATCCGGCTGCGCTGCCGCTGGTTGTTCTGTTGTTTCTTCTGCTGGGGTGTCAATGTTAGCTTCATTTTCTGACATATTTTTATCTTGTTCTGTCATAAGGTACTCCAAATGTAGTCGAAAACTTAATGAATAACGGTTATTATGGGGACAATTTTTATTATTACAAGCTTATCGAGACATTGATATGTATTTTTTTTAATTTATACCGAAAAAATACAGATGTTTATGAAAAAATAAGGTAAGGATATTTTATGGTGACTCCATTTAAATGCATTGGTCTAATTGGACTTCCACGTAAATTAGAAGCAATTGAAACCCATCAAGTGCTTTATGATTGGCTTGTTAAACTTGGTATTCGTGTATTAGTAGAAGATAGATTAGCCGAATATATTCAATTTCCAGTTAGCCATTATGCCTCGTTGGAAACAATTGGCGAGCAAGCTGATTTAGCTATTGTGGTTGGTGGAGATGGCAATATGTTACGCTCAGCACGATACTTATCTCACTATAAAATCAGAGTGATTGGGGTTAATCGAGGTAATCTAGGTTTTTTGACTGATATTTCGCATGAACAGGTAATTGAACAATTAAGCCCCGTTATTGCAGGTGAATATGTCGATGATCCGCGTTTTTTATTAGAAGTATCCATATTTGATAACGGTAAAATGGTTAACTCAGGCTTTGCCGTAAACGAAATTGTGATAACCCCAAATACAGTTGCGCATATGATTGATTATGATGTCTATATTAATGAACGCAATGCATTTTCGCAGCGTGCTGACGGGTTAATTATTGCTACTCCGACTGGCTCAACAGCGTATTCACTATCGGCTGGTGGACCTATTTTAGCGCCCCATTTAGATGCCTTGATTATTACACCAATGTTTCCGCATTCTTTAGCGGTTAGACCATTAGTGATTAAAGGGGATAATCCTATTCATCTTAAATTCCCAACAACAGCCTTGGATTTGAATATTGCCTGTGACAGCCAAATCATTTTACCCGTAAAACCATCACACGATGTCATTATTCGCCGTTCTTCATATGAATTTAATTTAATTCACTCAAAGGATTACGACTATTTTAATAATCTTTCAAGTAAATTAGGCTGGTCACAAAAAATGTTTTAATTAATGCATCGTTTCTGTCTTAAGACAAATCGCTTTTACTCTTCTGTTTTAATGCGGTTGATTACAATCAATTTCTATTTATGTTAGCAATAAAAGTTGTTACTTAATTAGCAAAGCTATCACATAAACAGTAACTGAAGAGAAGATAGCCGCAATGACATCATCAACCATAATACCAAAACCCCCTGGCACTCGTTTATCAAACCAACGAATCGGCCAAGGTTTTGCCATATCAAAGACTCTAAAAGCAAAAAAAGCCATAGCAATCCATAAAACAGAGATTTGTGGAATAAAAAATAGGGTGATCCACATACCAACAAATTCATCCCATACTATATGTCCTGAATCATGAGTATGAGTATCATCCGACGTTTTTTGACATAAAAAACAACCAAAAATAAAAGCGACAACAATTAACACCCAATATAAATACGGTTGCAAACCATTAAATAGCAGCCAAAGTGGTATTGCCATTGCCGATCCCATCGTACCGGGCATAATAGGTGACATACCAGACCCTAAACCCACCGCAAGTAAATGGATAGGATTGGTTAATTGCACATATTTTTTAAAGTCTTTATTTCGCTCTTGTTTTGTCATTATGTTAAAGGTCTTTTAGATAAAATAATGCCGACTTTAAGTCGGCAAAAAAGTTGCTTAGCAAAGCTAAGTATTTATGATTATCAACTATATTATTCGTCTTTCGCTAACGTTGCAACCATTACCGCTTTAATCGTATGGAGGCGGTTTTCAGCTTCATCAAATACGATACTGTGTTTCGATTCAAATACGTCATCAGTCACTTCTAAGCCATTTTTTAAACCGTATTGTGCTGCCATTTGTTTGCCAACCGTGGTATTCATATCATGGAAAGCAGGTAAACAGTGCATAAATTTCACATTTGGGTTATGAGTCAAATTAATGACATTTTGATTGACTTGATAGGGCGTTAATAATTTTACACGCTCATCCCACACTTCTTTCGGTTCACCCATTGATACCCATACATCGGTATAAAGAAAATCAACATCTTTAACACCTGAAGCAACATCTTCAGTTAAAATAATTTTAGCGCCTGTCGTTTTGGCTATCTCCTGACACTTCTGTACCAATTGAGCTTCGGGTTGACAGGCTTTTGGCGCAACTAAACGAATTTCCATACCCATTAATGCCGCCCCTTCCATTAACGAATTTCCCATATTATTTCGTGCATCACCTAAATAGGCAAATTTAACACTGCTTAATGCTCTATCGCCAATATGTTCTTTCATGGTCATAAAATCAGCTAAAATTTGGGTTGGATGGGCTTCAGTAGTTAAACCATTCCATACAGGTACACCCGCGTATTTTGCTAAAGTTTCAACAATTTCTTGCCCATAACCACGATATTCAATGCCATCATACATACGACCAAGCACACGTGCAGTATCAGCAATTGACTCTTTATGCCCAATTTGGCTACCACTCGGCCCTAAATAGGTAACGTTTGCGCCTTGATCAAAAGCACCAACTTCAAATGCACAGCGCGTACGTGTTGAATCTTTTTCAAAGATAAGAGCAATATTTTTACCGAGTAAATACTTTTGTTCCAGCCCTTGCCGCTTAGCTTGTTTTAATTCAATAGCCAGATTAATTAATTGATTGATTTCGGCAGGGGTAAAATCGAGTAGGCGTAAAAAGTGACGTTGATAAAAACCGTGCATAATGTGGCTCCTAATAACCGTAAATATTCACACGATTCTATTTGAATAATTATGCAAATTCAAGTTAAACATCAAAATAACCTTTATATTTTATTAACTCGTCAAAAAGTCTCAAAAATTAGATTTAATTATTAAAATAATTTTTATAATATTGCTTTTTTTGTATAAAAAAGTGTAATAAAATGCCAATCACTGTAACTTAACAGATAAGTAAATTTGAATTTTTATTCAAAAATAATGACAACTTATTCAAAAGGCCTTTTTAATCATGCAAACTTATGCCCTCCTTATGTTACAAGATGGTTCGCAATTTATTGGCAAATCAATTGGTGCTAATGGACAGACTGTTGGGGAAGTAGTATTTAATACTTCAATGACAGGTTATCAAGAAATCCTAACCGATCCTTCTTATTCGGAACAATTAGTTACTCTCACTTATCCCCACATTGGTAATGTAGGAACAAATGATGCGGATGCCGAATCTAACCAAATTTATGCAAAAGGACTGATTATTCGCGATCTGCCGTTAATGGCGAGCAACTACCGAAGTGAAATGGATCTTTCCAGTTATTTAAAAAAGCATAACGTAATTGCAATTGCGGATATTGATACGCGTCGTTTAACCCGTATTTTACGCGAAAAAGGGGCACAACATGGTGTGATCATTACGGCTAATGATAAACAGACCTTATTAGATAAAGCCGAAAATGCCAAACAAGAGGCACTAAATTATAAAGGGTTAAGTGGATTAGATTTGGCTAAAGAAGTGACTTGCAAGGAAAGTTACACATGGACTTGCGGTATTTGGACAAGGCAACAAGAGCATCCTACATCAAAAGCGGATAGCGAATTGCCTTATCATGTGGTTGCTTATGATTTTGGCGTTAAACAAAATATATTACGGATGTTAGTTGAACGAGGATGTAAATTAACAGTTGTACCCGCTAAAACACCTGCAAATGATGTATTGTCATTAAACCCAGATGGAATATTTTTATCAAATGGTCCTGGTGATCCCGCTCCTTGCACTTATGCCATTGAGGCAATTAAGCAGTTTTTAACCACCAATATTCCAGTTTTTGGTATCTGTTTAGGACATCAGCTTTTAGCGCTCGCTTGCGGTGCAAAAACCGTCAAAATGAAATTTGGTCATCATGGTGGTAATCATCCTGTTAAGGATCTAGAAAATAATCGTGTCATGATTACCGCACAAAATCACGGATTTGCTGTCGATGAGAGCACCTTGCCAGCACATTTACGCGCTACACATAAATCCTTATTTGATGGTTCATTACAAGGGATTCATCATAATCAAAAACCTGCATTTAGTTTTCAAGGACACCCTGAAGCCAGTCCGGGTCCACACGATGCTGCGCCACTTTTTGATCACTTTATCGAATTAATTAAAATTTATAAGCAGGAGCAATAATATGGCTAAGCGAACAGATATTAAAAGTATTCTAATTATTGGCGCAGGCCCAATTGTTATTGGTCAAGCTTGTGAATTTGATTATTCAGGCGCTCAGGCATGTAAAGCATTACGTGAAGAAGGATACCGAGTAATTTTAGTTAACTCTAATCCAGCAACCATTATGACCGATCCTGAAATGGCGGATGCCACCTATATTGAGCCAATTCATTGGGCATGTGTGCGCAAAATTATTGAAAAAGAGCGACCCGATGCCATTTTACCAACAATGGGCGGACAAACGGCATTAAATTGCGCATTAGAACTTGAAAAACAGAGTGTATTAAAAGAGTTTAATGTTGAAATGATCGGCGCTACCGCAGATGCGATTGATAAAGCTGAAGATCGCAAACGTTTTGATCAGGCAATGAAAAAAATTGGGCTGGATACCGCACGTTCAGGCATTGCTCACTCATTACAAGAAGCTTATGCGGTACTGGAACAAGTGGGCTTTCCTTGTATTATTCGTCCATCATTCACGATGGGCGGAACAGGCGGTGGCATCGCTTATAATCAAGAAGAGTTTGAAGAAATCTGTACTCGTGGACTTGATTTATCCCCAACCAATGAACTATTGATCGATGAGTCACTGATTGGCTGGAAAGAGTATGAAATGGAAGTTGTGCGTGATAAAAACGATAATTGTATTATTGTTTGTTCAATTGAAAACTTTGACGCAATGGGCATTCATACCGGTGATTCAATAACGGTTGCACCGGCACAAACTTTGACAGATAAAGAGTATCAAATCATGCGTAATGCCTCAATTGCAGTATTGCGCGAAATTGGTGTTGAAACTGGTGGTTCGAACGTGCAATTTTCGGTTGATCCACAAACGGGACGTTTAATTGTCATTGAGATGAATCCTAGGGTATCACGCTCTTCGGCGTTAGCCTCTAAAGCAACCGGCTTTCCAATTGCCAAGATTGCAGCTAAATTAGCCGTCGGTTATACACTTGATGAGCTTTCCAATGATATTACTGGTGGTAAAACTCCTGCTTCTTTCGAACCGTCTATTGATTATGTCGTTACTAAAATCCCACGTTTTAATTTTGAAAAATTTGCTGGTTGCAATGATCGTTTAACCACACAAATGAAATCAGTGGGTGAAGTGATGGCAATTGGCCGAACGTTCCAAGAATCGATGCAAAAAGCACTTCGTGGTTTAGAAGTCGGTGCGTGCGGATTGGATGAAAAAATCGATGATACTAGCGATGAAAAGAATCTTGCTAAAATTCGTTACGAACTACAAGAGGCAGGTAGCGATCGCATTTGGTATATAGCCGATGCTTTTCGAGCGGGTTTTACCGTTGATGAAGTGTTTTTATTAACTCATATTGATCGCTGGTTCTTAGTGCAAATAGAAGAATTAGTGCAAATAGAAAACCGCTTAAAGCAACAAACCATTAATGATCTTGATCAAGAGACATTATGGCAACTTAAACGTAAAGGCTTTTCGGATCTTCGTATTGCTAAACTACTTAATACTCAAGAACAAGCCGTGCGAGATCTGCGCGTACAATATGATATTCACCCAGTTTATAAACGTGTGGATACCTGTGCAGCCGAGTTTTCAACCGATACCGCCTATCTTTACTCAACCTATGAACAAGAGTGTGAGGCCAATCCACAATTTAATCGTAAAAAGATTATGATTTTAGGAGGAGGGCCTAATCGTATTGGACAAGGGATCGAATTTGATTACTGCTGTGTACATGCTGCTTTAGCTTTACGCGAAGATGGCTTTGAAACCATTATGGTAAATTGCAATCCCGAAACAGTTTCAACCGATTATGATACTTCCGATCGACTCTATTTTGAGCCAGTTACCCTTGAAGATGTGCTTGAAATTGCCCACGTTGAAAAACCTGATGGCGTGATAGTGCAGTATGGTGGACAAACTCCGCTGAAATTGGCGCGAGCCCTTGAAGCTGCTGGAATTCCTATTATTGGCACTTCACCTGATGCCATAGATAGAGCTGAAGATCGCAAACGCTTTCAAGAAGTAGTTGATAAATTAAATTTAAAACAGCCCGTTAATGCCACCGTAACCGATATTGATGAAGCAGTGATCAAGGCAGAGCAAATCGGTTATCCACTCGTGGTGCGTCCATCTTATGTATTAGGCGGACGAGCAATGGAAATTGTATACAATGAACAAGATTTACGACGCTACTTTAAAACCGCAGTAAGTGAATCCAATAATGCGCCAGTACTGCTTGACCACTTTTTAGATGATGCCATTGAGGTGGATATTGATGTGATTGCAGATGGCGAACAAATCGTTATTGGTGGCATTATGGAACATATTGAACAAGCCGGTATCCACTCGGGCGATTCAGCTTGTTCACTGCCAACTCATACCTTAAGCCCTGAAATTTTAGCTGAACTACGAAAACAAGCGAAACAATTGGCGTTTGAACTTAATGTAAAAGGTTTAATGAATGGGCAATTTGCGGTCAAAGATAATCAAGTTTATCTGATTGAAATTAATCCACGTGCAGCCCGTACGGTGCCGTTTGTCTCGAAAGCGACTGGCTTACCACTGGCTAAAATTGCTGCCCGTGTCATGACAGGGCAATCGCTAGCCAAGCAAAATGTCACTCAAGAAGTCATTCCGCCTTATTATTCCGTTAAAGAGGTAGTATTACCATTTAATAAATTTAGCGGTGTTGACCCAATTTTAGGGCCAGAAATGCGCTCAACCGGCGAAGTCATGGGAATTGGTAAAACATTTGCAGAAGCCTTTGCCAAAGCACAGCTTGGCAGCTTGTCGAATATGAAAAAATCCGGCAAAGCATTACTTTCTATTCGTGAACAAGATAAACCACGTCTATTAGAAGTTGCTAAACGATTAATCGCTCATGGATTTAGTATTGATGCCACACTTGGCACAGCAAAAGCATTGCAACAAGCAGGAATTGCCTGTCAAATTGTCAAGAAAGAAAATGAAGGTCGGCCAAATATTCATGATCATATCAAAAATGGTGAATACAGTTATATTCTTAACACAACCTCAGGGCGAGCTGCTATTGAAGCCTCTAAAATACTGCGCCGTAGTGCTATCCAATATAAAGTCCATTACGATACCACTATGAATGCTGCTTATGCCACAACATCGGCACTGGATTACGATCCTGCTCACAGTGTGATACCATTACAGGCACTTTATCAATAACCAAAAAGACGAGCAATGCTCGTCTTTTTTTATAAATACATCAAGTTATAATTTATTTTTTAAGCCTTTCCTTCCGCCATGGCTAAAATATCTGCTTCGGTTAATTTGTGAGTCTGATTAGCAAACGCATAGCAAGTTGGTTTTTTATCGATAAAGACTTCAGCCGTGAATTTTAAATCCTTAATATCGTCAAAGATCCAAGCAGCAATATAATAATTTTGCGTACCTTTTAAATGATAATAAAGATGAGAGCCACACTCTTTACAAAATGCTCTTTCCGCCCATTGCGATGAGTTAAAATGGGTAACGTTCTCTTGTCCTTCTATTGTTAAATCACCACTGTGCGCTAAAGTCATTAAAGGTCCAGCACTCCATTTACGACAAGTTTGGCAATGGCATGCACTAAAATCCGTATTGGCAAATGGAACAGATAATTTAACTTTTCCACACAAACAAGATCCATGATATTGAGTTGACATATTTTTTTCCTTTTCCAATTAAATAAACATTATGTAATTTTAATGATGTTAGCATAATAGTAGTTAAACCATAAAATAGAATTTTGTTAAAATATTCATACTAATAAAACGGTAAAATAAAAAATAAGTGTAATCTAATGAGTTTAATAAAATGTTATCATTGGTTATTTTTTATAATTAATTCCAAAAAATGAAAAAAATATTTAAGGTTTGTTTATTCGCTATCGTGCAACTTATTTTGTTCTTGTTACCACTCATTGCTGTTTATTCTTTCTTCAAAGGATTTAGGCAAAAAGTGAGCCTAAAAGACAACTTGAGGCATATCGGTCAGCACTATTTTCTAGGATTCCTATTTTCTAAACCTAAGGTAATCGGTAAGCTCATTTAAGCAGAATGTTTGTAAAAATTATTCAGGAGTGTATACCATTTCAGCATTTAAATTACTTTTATTTATAAATAATGCCTTATTAATCGTTTTAATCACACCCAACCTAAACTAATCGGTAAACTTATTTAAGCAGAATGTTTGTAAAAATTATTCAGGAGTGTATACCGTTTCAGCATTTAAATTACTTTTATTTATAAATAATACCTTATTAATCGTTTTAATCACACCCAACCTAAGCTAATCAGTGAACTTATTTAAGTAGCATTTTGTAAAAAACATTCAGGAGCGCATACCATTTAGTATATAAATTACGCTTATTTGTTAAGAAACGTGTAAAAATGATACGTTCAGTAAAGAATGGTATTGCTTTATTATTTTATTACTATAATATAACTCACCTCTTTGACGCGGGGTGGAGCAGCTTGGTAGCTCGTCGGGCTCATAACCCGAAGGTCGTTGGTTCAAATCCAGCCCCCGCAACCAATTCCTCCCAACCCTATTCTAAATTTTCTTAATGATAAAACTATTTTGATTTTGGAACGGCAAGTAACGTTGATACTGCTTCACTAATTCTTCGAGCGATATAGCTATTATTCATCGTATATAAATGGATACCGTCAACATTTTGCGAAACGAGGTCAACAATCTGATCGATAGCATAAGCAATACCTGCATCACGGAATGCATCTGGATGATGTTCATATTTTTCCATCATTTGCTTAAATTTCTTAGGTAGATTAACACCACACATTGAAACCATACGTTCAATTTGGTTTTTATTCGTTACCGGCATAATTCCTGCTTCAATGGGTACATCAATGCCCATATCACGCGCTTTATCTAAAAAGGCATAAAAATAATCATTATCAAAAAACAATTGGGAAATCAGTTGATCGGTACCTGCGTTCACTTTTTCTTTCAAATGAATTAAATCTTGTTTAATGGTTGTCGCTTCAAGGTGTCCTTCAGGATAACATGCACCAATTACGTTAAAATCGCCATTTTCTTTAATAAAAGAGACAAGTTCACTTGCAAAACGAAAATCATCTTTCGGTTTTACATTTGGATTGATATCACCTCGTAACGCAAGCACATTATCAATACCTGCACATTTAAGATCGTGAAGGATTTTTTTCATCTCGGTTTTATCAAAATTGATACCCGGTAAATGAGCGACACTTTCGATACCATAGGTATGCTTAACTGAGTGAGCAATATCGATAGTCGTTTGGCCATTCAAGCTACCACCTGCACCATAGGTAACACTAATAAAATCAGGTTTAAAATAACCCAGTTCGCGCAAAGTACTGTAAATTGTTTCTAAAGGGGATGTTTTTTTAGGAGGAAAAACCTCAAAGGAGAACACCGTTTTTTGATTAAAAAGTAGATTTGTTTTCATCTGCATTATCCATTGGTTATCATTACTATTTTTCCTTATTGACGTTTCCGCCGCCTAATGAGGCGGCGGCAATATCAGATTTAACAAAGTTAAATTATTTTGAAAAACAGTATTATTTGAGTGTTTTTCTTACTTCTAATGTGGCTTGAACTAAGTGTTGTAAGCTTTCAACCACCTCTTTTTCACCACGCGTTTTTAAACCACAATCTGGATTAATCCATAATTTTTGTTTATCGATCTTCGCAAGCAATTTCTCAATAGTTCCTTTAATTTCAGCCACAGGCGGTACACGCGGTGAATGGATATCATAAACACCTGGTCCCACTTCGGTTTTAAAATTATTGGCTTTAAGCACATCAATCAACTGTAAATTAGAACGTGATGCTTCAAACGAAATAACATCCGCATCCATCGCATCAATGTCTTTGATGATGTCAGCAAATTCGCTATAACACATATGGGTGTGAATTTGCGTATCTGCTTGAACTTTACTATGTACTAATCTAAATGCTGGAATTGCCCAATCTAGATATTCGCTGTTCCAATCTGCCTTACGCAATGGTAATTTTTCTTTAAGTGCTGCTTCATCAATCTGAATGACTTTAATGCCAGCAGCTTCAAGATCGAGTACCTCATCGCCGATAGCTAAACCAATTTGGAATACAGATTCTTTTTGTGAAATGTCTTCACGAGGGAATGACCAGTTAAGAATCGTTACTGGACCTGTTAACATGCCTTTAACAGGTTTATCTGTTAAACTTTGCGCATATTTTGAATATTCAACCGTAATTGGTTTTGAACGTGAAATATCACCCCATACAATTGGTGGCTTAACGCAACGAGTACCATAAGATTGCACCCATGCTTTTTCAGTAAAGACAAAACCATTTAAGCTTTCACCAAAATATTCAACCATATCATTTCGTTCAAACTCACCATGCACCAACACATCAATACCGATCTCTTCTTGCAATTTGATACATTCGGCAATTTTTTTCTTATTGAATTCAGTGTATTCATTCAAACAAATTTCACCTTTTTTGAATTTAGCACGATTTAAGCGCACATCTGGCGTTTGTGGGAATGAACCAATCGTTGTAGTTGGTAACAATGGTAAATTAAATGCTTTTTTCTGCTCTGCTTCACGTACTGAAAATTCAGGTAAACGAGTAAAGTCAGATGCACTTAATGCCGCAACTTTTTGACGAACATCTTGATTTGCCCCTTCACGCTCACGAGTAAACAGGGTTTGGTTAGCTTTATAAGTCTCACTATTTTCTGGATTAGCTTCATTAAATAACTGGCCAAGCTCCGCTAATTCTTGCAGTTTTTCTTGTGCAAAAGCAAAGTAAGCACGTTGTTGAATGGTTAATTTAGTCTCATTTTGTAATGTATAAGGTACATGCAACAATGAACACGAAGTATTAATTACAACTTTAGCTGCTTTTTGCTTAATTTTACCGAGTAATGCTAAAGTTTTTTGGTAGTTATTTTTCCAAATATTTTTACCATTCACTACACCAGCAAATAATACTTTATCCGAAGGGAAACCATTATTATCAAGTAATGCTAATGACTGTTTACCTTCGACAAAGTCAAGACCAATACCATCGAACGGCAGAGCCACTAACTCTTTGTAGCAGTCACGTACATCACCAAAATAGGTTTGTAGAACCACTTTAGTAGTAGCTTTAACAGATAAGATTGCTTGATAGAGCTCTGTAAATAAAGCGATATCATCTTGATTAAGATCCGTCACTAAAATTGGTTCATCAATTTGAATCCAATCAGCGCCAAGAGCTGTGAATTTTTGAATAATTTCTTGGTAGGCTTTAATAATATCAGCTTTAAAGTCAACAAACTGTTTATTACCTAAATATTGTGCTAATTTGAAAAACGTTAACGGACCAACAACAACAGGTTTAGTTTGTATACCTAACGCTTTGGCCTCTTGATATTCGTCAAATGGTTTGCTACCAGCTACTTTGATCTGCACTGAATCTTCTATTTCAGGTACTAAATAATGATAATTGGTGTTAAACCATTTTTTCATTGCTAGCGCACGCACATCGCCTTTTTCACCTTGATAACCACGAGCCATAGCAAAATAACGATCAAGTTCTGGTAATCCCAAATCTTGGTAACGTTTAGGAATAACATTAAGCAAGCAGGCGGTATCTAATACTGCATCATAAAATGAAAAGTCATTAGACGAAATAAATGCAATTTTTTGCGAAGCTTGTTGTTGTAAATGCTCGGCACGTAGTGCTTTAGCTTCACTTAATAATTCGGTTTGGGTTTTATTACCTTTAAAGTAGGCTTCAGTTGCAAATTTCAATTCACGAAGTTTACCAACACGAGGATATCCAATAACTGCTGTATTCATTTTATTTTCCTTTAATCACGGTTCTTGCGTGGTTAAAAAGATAGCAAAAAAAAATGTTATTGAATAATTCTAGTTTTTTATTAATTGATATAGTTTTTAACTATATCAAATTGCTTTTTTATCGTTATAACGAATAATCATTAGAAGATTTTAAGGATAACAGTATAATGTAAAACTAGTTTTTTAAAGGAATGACAAAAATGAAATTTTTATATTACCTTTATATTTTAGAAGTCATTTTAATTTTGCCTATGTTGGGTGATAACAATAATGTCGTTTTATCTTCAAAAATAATTCACAACATTATTATTACCATTATTTTTGGTTTTAACTGTATTGTGAATTTATGTTTCTGGGCATTCAAACCCAACAAGCAACGCATTGATTATATTGTGATTGCATTATTATTTTCAGTTATTCTTTTTGTACCCATTAACAATATTATTATTGCAATTAAATAAAAAGAACGTTGATCAGCGAGAGTTAAACAAAAAATTAATGTCCTAAATGCTGATAGAATAGTTAAAGTTAATCCAACCGTTTTATAAAAATAAATTTTAAAAAATAATTAATATGGTTAAGATTAACAATCCTCCTATTTTTTAGGATAGAAGGATTGCAAAATAAGTCAATTATTTACGCCACTGACCATAAATTGGTCTTGAAAAATGGGCAAGTACAGCAATCATACAGATTTCAATGGAGACGCCCCAATAAATATGACCCAAAATTTCACTCCATAATTCATAGCCATTTAAATTCCATAACCAGCCAACGGTACCTTCTGGATCATAAGCGGGATGACGGAAGCCTAACAATGGAATAAAAAAGCCATGCATAACAACTGTAATAATCAACCCATAAAAGGCGCCATACCAAAGTCGAATTTTATTCCAAAAATAGGCAATAAATGCATAAACAAATGCAAAAGCAAAACTAAATAGCCAGTGATAAAGTGTCACAGCACCTAAAACATTTGCTCCTTGATAAATATAATCAAGGGAATGGGAATTAATACCTAACCAACCAAGCCAAGCATCAATATGTGCTGCTGGTGGCGAAATTTCACCGGGAACACGAGGCGGCATATTCACTTCCGATCCCCACTTAACTAATGAACTAATAAAACCACCAATGAGTGTAGTCCAAATGATAATTTTACGATTTATTTTATTTCCAAACATTTGAGTGATTCCTTACTATTTTTAATAGATATTTAATGGATATTTAAATGAGAATGCACAATAAATTAGTTAAAATAAGTTTTACTTAAGACTTGCAGGATACATTTTAGAAATTTTTTTATTTAAAACAGATGATTGCTTTTTGTTGTCATTTTTGAGAAATCAAACAATATCTATTTAATCAATCATAACTGGTATAGCCATACCAATATATAAACTCAATTAGAATAAATAATATACGCTTTTAAGTCTAAAGAATACACATTACCGCAATTATAATTTTATAAAAAAAGTTAAAATAACTATTTTTAATTGATAATGATTCTTATTATCAAATATAATACCACTATATTAATTTAGAGGTTTAATTATGTTAAAAATATCCACAGTAAGTTTAGAAGAAATCAATAATACGGTTCATATTCCCGATTCTAATGCGAGTTTTCTTCGAAAACTGTGGGCTTTTTCTGGTCCGGGTGCTTTAGTTGCTGTTGGTTATATGGATCCAGGAAACTGGATCACGTCCATTCAAGGTGGTGCGCTTTATAGCTATTTATTACTATCAGTAATACTCATTTCTAGCTTAATTGCAATGCTTCTTCAGGCAATGTGTGTGAAAATAGGCGTAGTAACGGGTATGGATCTTGCCCAAGCCACAAAATCAATGGTCGGTAAAAAAATAGCTTTTTGTTTATGGATATCGACTGAATTAGCCATTATTGCCACAGAAATTGCTGAAGTCATTGGTAGTGCAGTAGCTTTAAATCTATTATTTGATATTCCATTATTAATTGGTGTGTTATTAACCGTTTTTGACGTTGTTATCCTTTTAATTTTGATGAAGTTTGGTTTTAGAAAAATAGAAGCCATTGTCTTTTGTTTAATTGCGACAATATTTATTATCTTCGCTTATGAAGTTTTAAGAGCCTCTCCTGAACTTAGTGATATTTTAAATGGGTTTATACCTAGAACTGATATTTTTACTGCCTCAATCAAAGGACATGATTCCGCATTAGTGATTGCTCTTGGTATTGTGGGTGCAACCGTTATGCCGCATAACTTGTATCTTCATTCGTCTATCGTTCAAACTAGAAAATATGATAGACAAAACAGAACAAGCTTAAAAGATGCAATTAAATATGCAACGATTGATTCCAATATACAATTGTCGTTTTCATTTATCATAAACTGTTTATTATTAATTCTTGGGGCTGCGCTTTTTTATGGTAATGATCCCGACAACCTTGGTCGATTTACCCAACTTTATGATGCACTGAAAGATCCACATATGGTTGGTCCTGTGGCAAGTTCAATTATGGCAACTTTATTTGCCGTTGCTTTACTCGCATCGGGTCAAAACGCAACAATTACAGGCACATTGACTGGGCAAATAGTCATGGAAGGATTTATTCATTTATCGATTCCGCTCTGGGCTAGACGAATAATCAGTCGAGGATTAGCGGTTACACCTGTGATTTTATGTATTTATATCTGGGGTGATAAAGAAAATATTGTTGAAAATTTATTAATCTATACTCAAGTCTTTTTAAGCATTGCTTTACCAATTTCAATGATTCCTTTAATTTTAGTCACCTCAAATAAAAAAATCATGAAAGAGTTTGTGAATTGCAAGTTAACCATTATTTTAGGTTGGATAGCGACGATTTCGCTTATTATTTTAAATCTACAATTAATCTATGAAGTGATTAGTTCATTGTATTAGTTAACTACCTTACCAGCCATTGAGATTTTTCTGATCAATGGCTTGTTTAATTTTTTTCTCCTTGATTATCATACATTGTTATCTACTTGCTTATTTATTAAATGAGATAAATAAACGTTGAAAACAAGATAAAATCTAGGTAACACAACCATTCCATCTGGTAGAACAAAACAAAATCATTATTTTATTTAAAAAACTGTATTTATTTACAGTGTTTTTGTTGATATACTCGTTTCAATTTTAATCAGCTGCATGTATTTATTTAATTATTATGATAACTCAACTTACTATTAATAATTTTGCCATTGTCGATCAGTTGTTAGTTGATTTTACAACAGGGATGACCGCAATTACCGGAGAAACAGGAGCAGGAAAATCCATTGCGATTGATGCTCTAGGACTATGTTTAGGAAATCGTTCTGATGCCTCAGCGATTCGCAATGGGGCAAATCGGGTAGACATATCAGCAAGTTTTATACTGGATGACACCCCCGCGGCATATGAGTGGTTAATAGAAAATCAACTTGATGAGGGTAATGAATGCATCTTACGCCGCGTGATTAATCAAGATGGTCGTTCTAAAGCGTTTATTAATGGTCGAGCCGTGCCCATATCCCAACTTAAAGATGTAGGGCAAATGCTCATTCAAATTCATGGACAACATGAACCTCAACGGCTTTTACGCAGTGACTATCAGCAACTGCTCTTGAATCATTATATGAATGAACCAACGCTACTTGCACAAATGCACCAAGCTCATAAGGATTGGAAAACGGCCTGCCAAGCTTATCAGCAATATGAAACCACACGACAAGACCGTGAAGCACATCTGCAACTTTTACAATATCAATTAAAAGAATTAAATGAATTTTCGCCGATTGAAGGTGAGTACCAACAGATTGATGAAGAATATAAACGACTATCAAACAGTGAACAGTTAATTAACCTTAGTCAACAGTCAATCATGGTATTAGATGAAGCTGATGAATACAATGTTAGCAATTTACTTAGCAGTGTCAAAAACAGTGTACAACAGTTATCCGAGCTCGATCCAACCTTAAATAATATTCTTAACATGCTGGAAGAAGCAGCCATTCAAATAAAAGAAGCCAGTTATGAACTTCGTCACTACAGTGAAAGTTTAGAGATTGATCCGGCGCGCGTCATGCAACTTGAACAACGCTTATCGAAACAAATTGCATTAGCACGTAAACATCATATTGCACCAGAGGCTTTACCTGAATTACATCATAATTTACTTAATGAATTTAAACAGATTAATCAACAAGATGAACAAGGCGAACAGTTAAAAGCTGACATTAGCAAATATCATCAAATTGCCCTAGAATTTGCCACTAAATTACACCAAAAACGGGTAACGGTAAGTAAAACATTAGCTAAGAAAGTAACAACAATTATGCATGAACTTTCTATGCCAAATGGGCAATTGAGTATCGATATCACTTTTGACGAAAATCGATTAAATGAAAGTGGAGCGGATCAAGTCACCTTTTTAGTTAGCACTAATGCAGGACAAATTTTACAACCGCTCGCTAAAGTTGCATCCGGTGGTGAATTATCACGTATTGCCTTAGCAATTCAAGTACTAACAGCGCAAAAAATGGATACTCCAGCGTTAATTTTTGATGAAATTGATGTGGGTATCAGTGGACCGACGGCAGCTAAAGTTGGACAGCTATTAAGGCAACTTGGAGAATCGACACAAGTTATTACCGTAACACATTTACCGCAAGTTGCTGGACAAGCTAATCAGCATTACTTTGTCAGTAAACAAACGAGTGGTAAACAAACCACCACAGATATGCAAAAATTAGATAAAAATGGACGTTTAAATGAGCTTGCTCGGTTATTAGGTGGAGATAAAATTACCGATGCAACACTTGCCAATGCGAAAGAGTTACTTATTATCTAATTTAATTATGGTAATATAACGCCTTTAATTTTGGATGGGAGAATAGCAAGATCATGAGTCTATCTGGTAAACATATTTTATTAGGAATAACAGGTGGCATTGCTGCTTATAAATGTCCTGATCTTGTCCGTCATTTAAAAAAAGCAGGGGCACAAGTACATGTCGTACTGACTGATTCGGCAAGTCACTTTGTTACGCCAATGACACTGCAAGCGGTTTCTGGGAATCGGGTATCCAATGATCTATTTGATCCATCGGCAGAACTGTCTATGAGTCATATTGAATTGGCAAAATGGGCTGATTTAGTATTAATTGCTCCCGCAACAGCAAATAT
This sequence comes from Gilliamella sp. B14448G11, assembly GCF_016101765.1. Lineage (NCBI taxonomy): Bacteria > Pseudomonadati > Pseudomonadota > Gammaproteobacteria > Orbales > Orbaceae > Gilliamella > Gilliamella sp. B14448G11. The sequence continues at coordinate 233,641 of NZ_JACFPX010000002.1, forward strand.
TATTGCTAAAATGGCTAACGGCATTGCAGATGATTTATTATCAACGCTCTGTTTAGCAACCCCCGCCCCAATAGTCATCGCGCCAGCCATGAATCAGCAAATGTATAAAGCGGCTGCGACACAGCATAATTTATCAGTACTAAAATCTAGAAATACCTTAATTTTAGGGCCTGATAGTGGCTTTCAGGCTTGTGGTGATGTTGGCCCGGGCCGTATGCTTGAACCACAAACGATTGTGGAAAAAATTGAGAATTATTTTTCCACAACATCAACACTTACTGGGATCTCAATAACGGTTACTGCGGGTCCAACCATTGAAGAAATCGATCCTGTACGTTATATTAGCAACTATAGCTCAGGTAAAATGGGCTTTGCTATTGCCAAAGCTGCAGCTCAAATGGGTGCAAAAGTGACCTTAATTAGTGGTCCTGTTCATCTAGATACACCAAATAATGTCAATCGTATTGATGTAAAAAGTGCTAAACAGATGTATGAAGCAGCATTAAGTCATGCCCAAGAATCAACAATTTTTATCGCTTGTGCCGCGGTTGCTGACTATCATGCTAAAACAATTGCCCCTCAAAAAATCAAAAAAACTGATGATAATGATGAATTAGTTATAAAGTTAGTTAAAAATCCTGATATTGTTGCAAGTGTAGCGGCATTAAAGAATCATCGACCTTTTGTCGTTGGATTTGCCGCTGAAACCAATAATATCAAAGATTATGCACTGAAAAAATTAACGACAAAAAACTTAGATTTGATCTGTGCTAATGATGTTTCAGACCAAACAATCGGGTTTAATTCTGAACAAAATGCATTAACTCTTTATTGGCAAAATGGAGAGCAAACATTACCATTAAGCAGTAAACAACAACTAGCATCACAGCTACTTGAAGCTGTGATAACACGATATAAAGCGAGTCATGATGAAAAGAAAAATTGATATTAAAGTATTAGACAAACGTTTAGGTAATGAATTTCCACTACCAACGTATGCAACTGAAGGATCCGCTGGTATTGATTTACGTGCCATGTTTGATAAAACGACTGAAATTAAACCAGGTGAAACCATTTTAACCCCAACCGGTTTATCAATGCATATTGCCGATCCGAACTTGGCTGCTTTGGTACTGCCTCGTTCTGGCTTAGGATCAAAAAATGGTATTGTGCTTGGTAATCTAGTTGGTTTAATCGATTCGGATTATCAAGGCCAATTGTTTGTTCCTGTTTGGAACCGCAGCCAAACACCTTTTGTTATTGAAGCAGGTGATCGTATTGCTCAACTAATTATCGTACCTGTTGTGCAAGCAGAATTTAATATTGTTGATGAATTTACGGAATCAGCTCGTGGTGAAGGTGGATTTGGGCATTCGGGTAAAAAATGATTGTGAATAACAAAAATAAAAATCGCAAAGAAGATATCTTACAAGCATTAGCAACAATGCTTGAATCTAATGAAGGGACTCAGCGAATTACTACCGCCAAATTAGCAGCCACAGTAGGCGTTTCTGAAGCGGCGCTGTATAGGCATTTTCCGAGTAAAACAAAAATGTTTGAAAGTTTAATTGTCTATATTGAAGATATCTTACTGTCCCGCATTAATATCATCATGCAAGATGAGCCAAATACCTTGACTCGATTAAAACTTATCCTTGCATTAATTCTAGGTTTTTCTGAAAAAAATCCAGGATTAACTAGAATTATGACAGGCCACGCATTGATGTTTGAGCAAGAACAGTTGCAAGAACGCATTAGTCAACTCTTTGAGCGAATCGAAACACAAATAAAACAAGTTATACGAGAAAGGAAGATTCGTGAAGGTGTTGCTTTTACTACAGATGAACGCATTTTATCTAGCCAATTACTTGCATTTTGTGAAGGTATGATGGTGCGTTATTCTCGTTCGGGTTTTAAATATCTACCTACAACTAATTTTGATACTCGCTGGACATTATTATCTAAACAGCTCGTTTAATTTGTTTTGTAACTAGATATTTTCCCGTAATGTCTATTACCGATTGATAAGGATAATTAAATGAATTTTGAAGATCTAATCAATAATGCCATTTCTATTATTGAAAAATATGATGGTGTAGTACTCAGTTATATTGCTCATTTTTGCTTTGCCATTCTTATTTTTATCATTGGACGAGCCATTGCTAGATTTGTCGCTCGTCAACTTAGAAAAATATTAACCAATCGTCATGTTGATCCAACAGTAGTTAAATTTGTAAGTTCCCTATCCTATTATGCCATTATTGTAATGACTCTGGTGGCGGTGTTGGGGCAACTTGGTGTACAAACCGCATCAATTGTTGCCATTATTGGTGCAGCTGGTTTAGCCGTTGGTTTAGCACTACAAGGTTCACTGTCTAATTTTGCTGCTGGGGTTATTTTAATTATTTTTCGTCCGTTCAAAGTGGGTGAAACCGTGATTATTAATAACCAAAAAGGGGTTATTGATTCGATTCAAATTTTTTCAACATCCATCGTTACGCCAACCAACGAATTAGTAGTAATACCCAATAGTCAGGTAGTGGGTGCCAATATTATTAACTATACAAGATTACCAGAAAGACGTTTAGATTTAGTTGTAAATGTTGGGTATGATTCTGACATTCGAAAAGTTTATCAGGTGTTAAAACAAGCTGTTGATAAAACCAGCAACATTTTAACAAAGAAAGAGCCAACTATTCGCTTGGATCAATTAGATGCTTCATCAATGAATTTCAATGTGTTAGTTTGGACAACAAATACCAATTATGGGCCAGTTAAGGCTGAATTGCTTGAAAATATTAAAAATGGATTAACCGAAAATGGTATTAATATTCCATATCCTACAATGGATGTAAATCTAAACACCCAGTCATAATTTTCAATTAATGTATTCCGTTGTTAATCAGCAACGGAATACAAATCCCCTTATAAAACTAAATATCTTGATCCATATTTAATGCAGGTTTATCGCAGTCAGGGCAACCAACAATTTTAGCAGGAACGCCCGCAACTGTGGTATGTTTCGGTACAGATTCCAAAACAACTGAACCTGCGCCAATTTTAGCCCCTTTTCCAATTTCAATATTACCTAAAATAGTCGAATGGGCACCAATCATCACCCCTTCACGAATTTTTGGATGGCGATCACCATTTTCTTTGCCCGTACCGCCTAACGTCACTGATTGTAAAATAGAGACATCATTTTCAATAACAACAGTTTCACCAATGACAATACCCGTTGCATGATCAAACATTACCCCACAGCCAATCTTAGCCGCAGGGTGAATATCAACGCCAAACACTATTGCAATCTGACTTTGTAAAAAAATCGCCAAAGACTTGCGATTTTGCCGCCAAAGCCAATGTGCGATTCGATAAGCTTGTAATGATAAAAAACCTTTATAATACAGAAGTGGGGTTGAATAATGATTGGTCGCGGGATCACGAATATAAACGGCTATAATATCACTTATCGCCGACTTAATAATATTCTCATCCGCTTGATAGGCTTGCCGAGCAATTTCACGAATTTCAATAGCGGGCATAACCTGCGTCGAAAGTTTATTCGCTAAAATATAACTTAAAGCACTGCCTAGGTTTTCATGATTGAGTAAAGTAGCATGGAAATAACTAGCAAGCATCGGTTCACTTTCAACCAATTTGGATGCTTCTTGTCGGATGGTTTGCCATAATAATTCAGGCTTAACAACTATTTTTGTATTGTTCACAACAAGTCCCTATATTAAACAGTATTGCTAACATTGTTTCGCAAACTCATGTAGGAAGCAAGTTTTGTATTCATTTATCCTAATTTAATAATCAAAATGGAAAGCAACTGTTCCCATTTTGATACTAAATAACACCGCATTGCATACGTTTTAATATTATGGTTGTTTGGTTTTTTTATCATCACTCAAGGTAAATATCGCGATTATCAAAATAAATAGCACAATGCTTGCCAATACATAAAATGTAGTTGAATAGCCTGTTTTATCAAATAATTTACCCACTAACCATGATAAAACAATCACACCAACATTTGATGAAATATTAAAGCCGACTAAATACAAAGTAGATGATAATCTTTCATCAAAATTACCTACCACGTATTTGAACACAGCTAAGATAAATAGTGGTGTTTCAATTGCATGAAAGAGTTTAACTAACGAAATCAGATAAACATTGTCTAAGGTTGCTGATAATGAAATTCGGCAAATCATCACCATAGCCGCCACTAATAATGATTTTTTTGCCCCTATTTTATTAATAAAGAAAGGTGCTAAAATCATACAAGCTGCTTCTAAAAATACCTGGAGCGAATTTAAATAACCATAGACTTGATAGCCTTCCTCTGGTTTATCAAAGAAACTGGTATAAAAATTTGGAAACAGTTGCTGATCATAAATAGTATAAAAGCTATTGGTACCAATGATAAAAAAGACAAATAACCAAAACTTTTTCATACCAAATAGAGAAAGAATTTCACTCAGAGTTGGAATGGTTGGCTTTTGTATGACTGCTTGTGTTTCACTGTTTGCGGAAAACTCTTGGTTAGGTTTATAAACTAAATTGATTATAAAATAGATAGCCGCAATGCCAGATGCCATCCAAAAGTTAATATGGGGATCGATACCAAATAAAATACCCGCTACAAAAGTTGCAGCAGCATAACCAAACGATCCCCAAAATCTTGCAGGACCAAATTCAAAACCAAACAATCGACTAATTCGCTCAATAAAAGAGTCAATCAAAGCGCATCCAGAAATAAAACCCGCACTTAACACTGGTGCACCAATACAGACACCTAACAAAAAATCATTTCGTAGTAACGGTTCATACACATAAATTAAAAACGGCCCAATAAGTATCATAACGATACTTTGAAAGGTAATTACCGCTTTACCTATCTGTAATTTATCTTGAATAATGCCATAAAAAATCATAAAAAACATAGCAGCAGCAGAGTTAGCTGCATAAACAATACCAAGTTGTTCACCGGATAAACCTATTTTACTTTTTAACCAAATAGCATAAAAAGACCACCAGAGTGACCAAGCGGCATAGAAGGTAATAAGATAACCTGACGAGAACCAATAATTTCTATTTTGCATCATATTCATGTTTATTACTCTTTTATTGTTGAAGTTTAACGTTAACATGTTAATGTTAACATTATTGTCATATTTGGCACGAAATAGATACAATCGATTATCATAATTGTTACTTAGCTCACACTTTTTATCATTAATTTTTGTGGTATCATCACATTTAAGCAATGATTGATAATAATTTTTAGTATATTGAGCAAAAGGATCTAACTATGGCTTCACTTAAGGATGTTGCAAAATTGGCATCAGTATCACTGATGACAGTTTCTCGTGCAATTAATAATCCTGAAAAATTAAATAAACAGACATATCAACGCGTAAAACAAGCCATTGAGCAACTTAATTATGTCCCAGATCTCTCAGCCAGAAAAATTCGTGGTGATAACTCAGGCCCTTATGCTATTGGTGTTTTAGCTTTAGAAACAGCAATGACACCATTTTCCGTAGAATTATTACAAGCTATAGAAAAAACTGCCCAAAATCATGGTTGGAATACTTTTATTGTTAATTTATTTGATGATAAAGATCCTGATCATGCAATTAATACTCTTTTATCCTATCGTCCTAACGGTATTATTTACACTACGATGGGACTTAGGAAAGTTGATCTTCCAGAAAAGCTGCTTGGCAAAAATATTGTTTTGGCAAATTGTGTTACTGATAGTGAAAAACTGGCTTGCTATATTCCCGATGACTACACTGGTCAATACCAAGCGATGCAACAAGTGATACAAAAAGGCTATAAAAAACCGTTATGCATCTATTTATCAGAAAAAACATTAGCTGGTAAAACCCGTCGTAAGGGTGCAGAACAAGCTTGGCTTGATGCAGGTAGAAATTTGAAAAAAATGACCAGTTATCATATGCCGATATTGGAAAATAATATCGCCCAAGAATATATGATGACAATTGATATATTGAAACAACATTGTAATAACACACCGGATTTTGATGTATTGATTTGTGGTAATGATCGCATTGCTTTTGTTGCCTACCAATACTTACTTGGTCAAGGGTATCATATACCCAAAGATGTGGCCATATTAGGTTACGACAACATGGTCGGCACTGGCGAACTATTTTTCCCACCGTTGACGACGGTTCAATTACCGCATTATGAAATAGGCGAGCAAGCAGCGCTACATATCATCAATGGTCAAACAGAAACAGAAATCAGCTATGTGGCTTCGCCTTACTTAGAAAGGAATTCTTTGTAATAAACATAAATGAATTGACCGCTATCAAGCGGTCAATTTAAATACACATTAAGCATAAATAGATTTTAGTTGCCAACTGTCAAGTTGAGTAATTTTGGCACTACCATTTTCCGAAAATAAATTTATTTGACGTTCTGCTGGTAATTTAGGATAAATACGGCTAGAAAGACTATACAAATCATCATTAACAAAAACTTCAACCGATGATGCATCAATAAAAACATGTAATGATAGTTTTTTCGTTTTTGGTAATGGCACACTACGATAGCCTTTTAACTCAAGTCCAGAAAGACTACGATCAAGAACAATACGTTTTGATTGTAAATCCACATATAACAATGTTGCTTGTTCACCATTTTTGGTTGCCGATAGCTGCAAACCAAATCGTTCTGCGGTACTTTGTGATAAATCAAACTCAACATTGAGTTCACAACTAATCGATTGAATATGGGTATTTTTCAGTTCATTATTAAGGATTATTTCACTTAATGATTGTGGTTGTTGACGTAGCGCTACCAGCTCTTTAATTGGGCGATTACGTACATTATTGTTGTTATCCAATATTAATTCACGAGGAAGCGTAAATGAACCCATCCATTTATCTTGTTTACTTGGCATACTCGATTCCCACATATCCATCCAAGCAAACACAATGCGTCGCCCATCAGCAGCTAGAAACGATTGTGGTGCATAAAAATCATGACCAAAATCCATTTCTTGAAATGGTTTGATTATTGAAAACTTTTTACCTGGTTGCCAATCACCAACAATATAACCAGATTGAAAACGATTTCGATACTGATAGCCTTTAGCTTTCATACCTTGTGGTGAAAACATTAAAATCCATTTATCACCAAGCTTGAAAAAGTCAGGACATTCAAGCATATAAACATTAGGATCGATATCACTTACAACAACATGGTCGAATGTCCAACTTTCAAGATCTTTTGAATGATAAAGTAAAATTTGTCCAACATCATTTGTATCACGTTGTCCAACAACCATCCACCATGTATCATCCTGTAGCCAAACCTTAGGATCTCGAAAATGCATAATACCGCTTTCTGGCACAAGTATGGTTCCATGTTTTTTAAAATGAATACCATCTTTACTGGTTGCTAAACATTGAGATTGAGAAATTTTTTCATCATTACCCTGTCCTGCTAACCAAATATGACCAGTATAGATCAAGTATAACTCGCCATTATTGTCGACAGCCGAACCAGAAAAACAGCCATTTTTATCCCAATCATCACCCGGTGCGATAGCAATAGGTAACCTTCGCCATGTCACAAGATCATCGCTAACAGCATGACCCCAATGCATGGGTCCCCAATTTTCATCATAAGGATGATGTTGGTAAAAAGCGTGATATTGACCTTTAAAATAGATCAAACCATTGGGATCATTCATCCAGCCAGATTGTGGCGCTAAATGAAAATGTGGATAATATTGTTTGTTCATCACTTTCTCTAGTTTTTTCACAGCTAAATTAGCTTTATCAACGGCTGTAGACATAAAACCCCTCTCTTATCCAGTATTACATATCATGATTAATAATACTACTCCAAATAAATTGTTAACGTTAACTGTTAATGAAAAAATAGATAAAATTTGTGATGAAAGTCACACATTTTTAACGTTAACAATGAATTTTTCAGCAAATGATTTAGTCTATAGCTAATTTTAAAGAAGATTTTTATTAATTATCATAATAAACTGCACATCAACTATTTTGTTAACAAGATAAAAGATGGCTAATTTCACGGAATTTGGCAAAAACCTATATTTATACTAAGCTAAATTACCGTAGCAACTAACTATAATCGAGTAAAAAAATGAATAATACTAAAGTTTGGTCTCTTGGAGATGCTGTTATCGATTTGTTGCCATTTGGTGATATGAATTATCAAGCTTGCGCTGGCGGCGCACCAGCTAACGTTGCCATTGGTGTGTCAAAATTGGGGCTACCTTCCGCTTTTATTGGTCGTGTGGGTAACGATCCATTTGGTCACTTTATGGAAAAGACGTTCCGTGAATATAATGTTGATTGTCAGAGTCTTGAAAAAGATGATCATCATAGAACCAGTACAGTGGTCGTAGATTTAGGGCATAATGGTGAGCGAAGTTTTACCTTTTTAGTTTCTCCCTCTGCTGACCAATTTCTATCAGAACAAGCAATTCCTAGTTTCAATCAAGATATATTACATTTTTGCTCTTTAGCGTTAGTTGGTCATACCTGTCGAAAAACATTAAAAACAGCTATTGAAAATCTCACTGCTAAAAATGGTTTAATCAGTTTTGATATTAATCTTCGTGAACAAATGTGGGAAAATAAAGATGAAATGCGCACAACTATCACTCAATTTTGCCATGATGCCGATATCCTCAAATTATCAGACGAGGAACTTTTTTGGCTAACTGAAAGCGATGATTGGCATATTGCCTTAAATAAATTACAACAACACTATAATGCACCACTAAAACTGGTCACTAAAGGCAAAGATGGGAGCATTGTGTTATGGCAAGGCAAAATATTCTCTTTTGATTCATATCATGTTAATAGCGTTGATACAACAGGTGCGGGAGATGCTTTTGTTGCGGGTTTACTTAGTAGTATCGCTTCATCAGGAATGCCAGAAGATAAATTAATGTTAGAAAGTATGATGACCATTGCCAGTGCCTGTGGTGCGTTAGCCACTACCAAAAAAGGGGCATTAACAGCACTACCTGATAGCGCATTTTTGCAATCATTTATAAGCGATAACCCTGCTTTATGTGCTAAACAAATGGCATAACAAAATGACAGAAAAGGAAAAAATGTTAGCAGGTTTGTTGTACGATCCTTGTATCAATTTACTCGCTAAGGAACGCCTTTATGCACAAGATATCTGTTTTCAACTAAATCAATTATCGCCATTGGTCGAAAACCAACGGCAACGTCTTTTTGAAAAACTACTAGGAAAAACAGGGCAGCAATTTACCATCATGCCAGGGTTTCAATGTGATTATGGCTATAATATCGAAATTGGCGAAAATTTTTTCGCTAATTTTAACTGCATTATGTTAGATGCAGCCAAAATTTCATTTGGTGATAATGTGCTGGTAGCGCCCAATTGTGGTTTTTATACCTCAGGACATCCAATTGACAGCCAAACTCGAAACAGTGGCTTAGAATTTGCTAAGCCAATTACGGTTGGCAATAATGTTTGGATTGGTGGCAATGTAATTGTATTACCTAATGTAACAATCGGTGATAACAGTGTTATTGCAGCAGGGAGCATTGTTGATCGTGACATACCCAGTAATGTGGTTGCAATGGGCAGCCCTTGCCGTGTACATAAAACATTAAAAGAGTATTAACACTAAACTTTTTGACGTGTTACTATAATTTTGAGCAGATTTCTCTTGCCCATAGATCAATAGCAAATACGTCTTCAATCGTTGTTGGCTCTGGAAAAGTAAGCTTTTCTAAAACCTTTGATACCTGCTTAGCAATGTCCATAAAACCGATTTTATTTTCTAAAAATGCAGCTACGGCAATTTCATTAGCGGCATTCAATGCTGTTGTTGCTGCTTGACCTTGATTAGAAGCATCAATCGCTAATTTTAAGCATGGATAACGATCAAAATCAGGCTGATTAAAAGTAAGTGATGCTATTTTAGTAAAATCTAACGCTGGAACAGTCGAATTAATACGTTTAGGATAAGACATTGAATAAGCAATCGGCGTACACATATCAGGTACACCTAATTCAGCAATCACACTACCATCTTGATAACGAACCATTGAATGAATAATCGATTGAGGATGAACAATAATCTCCATTTCTTCAGGATTTGCATTAAATAACCAGCGTGCTTCAATGTATTCAAGTCCTTTATTCATCATGGTTGCAGAATCAACCGAAATCTTTTTACCCATTGACCAGTTCGGATGTGCAACCGCTTGTTCTGGAGTGACAGATGCCAACTTATCAATAGGAAAATCTCGAAATGGACCACCCGAACCGGTTAATACAATTTTAGTAATACCATGATCGGTTAAATTGGCAAAACCTAGATCTTGTTGAACTGATGCAGGTAAACTTTGAAAAATGGCATTATGTTCACTATCAACAGGTAATAACTGAGCACCATAACGTTTAACAGCCTGCATAAATAAATGACCGCAAGTGACTAATGATTCTTTATTGGCTAGTAAAATACACTTACCTTTTTTTATAGCAGCAAGCGTCGGTTTTAGCCCCGCAGCACCAACAATTGCAGCCATAACCTGATCAACTTCAGGTAATTGAGCTAAATCACAAATCGCTTCATCGCCAGAAAAAACATCAATATCTAAATTTAAGTTAATTAGATTAGCTTTAAGTTCATTTGCAGCATGTTGATCAGCCATAGCCACATATTTTGGTTTAAATTCTTGGCATTGCTGTGTCATTTTGACAACATTTTTACCGCCGACTAACGCATAAGCCTTATATAAAGTCGGATTTTGTCGAATAACAGCTAAAGTACTGCAACCAATTGATCCCGTTGAACCTAAAATTGTGATATTTTTCATAATTAATACATTAACCCAATGTTATTTTCTTTAAAATAAGAGATATATTGCGATTTTGGCGCTCTATCAGTGATAACTAAATTAAATAAACTAAGATCGCCAATTAAAGCGGGTTTAACTTGATTAAATTTAGTATGGTCGGCGATCAAAATATTCGTAGAAGATTTTTGTATTGCTTTGTGCTTCATGCTAAGTTCATCAAAATTATAACAAGTAACACCTTGTGTAAAATCAATGCCAGCAGCTGAAATAAAGGCTTTATTAGGGCAGATAGTATCTAATTGGTTATGCTGATTGATACTGGTAAATATGGCATTATTAATATGATAATTGCCCCCACATAAAATAATTTTGCAGTTAGGCTTATGTTGTAATGCTAAAAAAGCATTGAAAGAATAACAAATGGCGGTAAACGATATTTGATCATCAATTGCATCAATGATAAATGGCATAGTCGTGCCACAATCGAAAAAGATTGTATCATTTTCGCTTACTAATTGGCTCACCAGTTTTGCAATATGAAGCTTTTCTTTCACCTGTTTATCTTGCTGATCGGATACAAAATATGTGGCGATAGAATGGCGAGCTTGATTAACAATATAACCACCAAGAACCGTCAATGAGGTTGATAAATGATTAAGATCACGACGAATTGTCATTTCAGATACAGCGAGTAATTGCGCAGCATCTTTTAAGTGAATTTTATCCATCGTTTTTAAGAGTTCAATAAGTGCATTTACTCTTTTTTGTGGTTGTGATTGCATTGCTATTCCATAAACAGCAATAAGCTACCTAATAAAGGTAGCTTAAAGGTAAATTAATAGTTACCTGACGATGTTCCGTTACCTGATACGATAGCGATGCCTGCGCTTGCACCTAATCGTGTTGCGCCAGCTTCAACCATTTTTTCAGCGGTTGCACGATCGCGAATACCGCCAGAAGCTTTAACGCCCATTTTATCACCGACGGTTTCACGCATCAATTTAACATCTTCAACCGTTGCACCCGACACACTAAAACCTGTTGAGGTTTTAACGAAAGCAACACCGATCTCTTTACAGATATTGCAAACTTTTACAATTTCGTCTTTGCTTAATAAGCAGGTTTCTAAAATCACTTTCAATGGTACATCACCACATGCGTTAAACACAGCTTCAATATCATTTTTAACGGCTTGCCAATCGTTGCTTTTTAACCAACCAACATTGATAACCATATCAATTTCTTGTGCACCCGCTTTAACCGCCATTTCAGTTTCAAACGCTTTAGCTGAAGTTAACATTGCGCCAAGTGGAAAACCAACCACTGAACACACTTTTACATCACTGCCTTTTAATAAGCTTGCAGCTAAAGGTACATAGCCTGAATTAACGCAAACAGAATAAAAATGATATTCTTTCGCTTCATCACAAAGTTTACGAATTTGATCTTCTGTCGCATTCATCGCCAGTAAAGTATGATCAATATACTTTGCATAACTCATAATGGGATCCTTAAATTATGTTAATAATGATGTCTAATATAAATATTGTTGTATGTAAATGAATAACAATGTTATAAAAATAACAAACATGGGCAAATATTGTTATTTTAGTAACATTATATACTTAAATTATGATAATTTAAAATCAAGATAATGGTTAAAGATGATCAATTTAGTTGAAAAATACCAAAAAAAACGCCCAGTTAAAAACTGAGCGTCTTAGCAATAAAATTATAATTTGAGATTAAAATTCCATTAGCTCTTTTTCTTTATCAGCAAGTACTGAATCTAATTTCTTAATTGCCGCATCGGTTGCTTTTTGAATTAAATCTTGTGATTTGCGTTCATCATCTTCAGAAATTTCTTTGTCTTTTAACAATGCTTTAATTTGATCATTGGCATCACGACGAATATTACGAATTGATACACGACCTTGTTCAGCTTCATTACGCACAATTTTAGTTAAATCACGACGGCGTTCTTCAGTCAATGGAGGCAATGGTACACGAATTACCGTACCTGCTGATGCTGGATTAAGTCCTAAGTCTGAAGTTAAAATTGCTTTCTCAATTAGAGGTGTTAATGATTTATCAAAAACAGTAATTGCTAACGTTCTGGCATCTTCAGCAACCACATTAGCTAACTGACGAAGTGGTGTTGGGCTACCATAATATTCAACCATAATGCCATCTAATAAACTTGGCGATGCACGGCCTGTTCTAACTTTAGAAATATGAGTTTGAAACGCATCAATACTTTTTTCCATGCGCGTTTGCGCTTCTTTTAAAATCTCATTTAACATAATAAAAACCTTATATTGAAATAAAAAAGACTAACAGCTAACTGTTGCCTGATTATTAATTAATGTCCCTTCTTGTTCACCTAAAATGACTCGACGTAATGCACCTGGCTTGTTCATATTAAATACACAAATAGGTAAATTATGATCGCGCGCTAGGGTAAAGGCTGCTAAGTCCATTACTTTTAATTCGTCATCTAACACTTTTTCATAATTTAATGTTTTATACAATGTCGCCGTTGGATCTTTAACAGGATCGGCTGAGTAAACACCGTCAACTTTAGTCGCTTTTAAAACTACGTCAGCTTCAATTTCAATACCACGTAAACATGCAGCAGAATCAGTTGTAAAAAATGGATTACCAGTACCTGCAGAAAGAATAACCACTTTACCATGACGAAGCAAGCTAATCGCTTCAGTCCAACGATAATCATCACATACACCATTTAAAGGAATGGCTGACATTAAACGCGCATTAACTTCAATTCTGTGCAATGCATCACGCATAGCAAGACCATTCATTACCGTTGCCAACATCCCCATATGATCGCCAACAACACGGTTCATTCCCGCTTTAGCAAGACCCGCACCTCGGAATAGATTTCCCCCTCCGATAACGACCGCAACTTGAACATTCATTTCAATCAGTTCTTTAATTTCTCGTGCCATACGATCAAGAACGGTTGGATCGATACCAAAACCTTCGTCGCCTTGTAGTGCTTCACCACTGAGTTTAAGTAAAATTCGTTTGTAGAAAGGGGTTGCCATATGAAGTCTCACTATTCGTTATTTCGATACTTAATTACCTGACAAGCTATACTTGTTAACAGTAATTTTAAAATATTTTGTAGATAAACAAAACCGCCTTAACGGCGGTTTTTATGAAACAATTAAGATTGTTTCGACATCGCAGCAACTTCGGCTGCAAAATCAACTTCGACTTTCTCGATGCCTTCACCCACTTCAAAGCGGATAAATTTAGCAACTGTCGCTTTTTTCTCTGCTAATAAATCACCAACTGTTTTGCTTGGATCCATAACGAATGGTTGACCAGTAAGTGAAACTTCACCAGTGAATTTACGCATACGGCCTTCAACCATTTTTTCAGCGATTTCACGTGGTTTACCAGATTGCATAGCGATATCAATTTGGATATTACGTTCATGTTCAACCACATCAGCTGGAACATCGCTTGGGCTAACATATTCTGGTTTGCTTGCCGCAATGTGCATAGCAATATGTTTAACTAATTCTTCATCACAGCCACTGCTTGCAGCAACTAAAACACCAATACGGGCACCATGTTGATAACTACCAACAACGTCACCAGCAATTTCTTGAACACGACGAATACCGATGTTTTCACCGATTTTAGCAACTAAAGCTGTACGTTCTTCTTCAAATTTTGCTTGTAATGCAGCAAGATCAGTTAAGCCATCATTTAATGCTGCTGTAGCAACTTTTTCACTAAATTCTAAGAAACCAGCGTCTTTAGCAACAAAGTCAGTTTCACAGTTGATTTCTAAGATTACACCTGATTTTTTATCAGCAGCAATTTTAGAAATAATTACACCTTCAGCCGCAACACGACCTGCTTTTTTAGCCGCTTTTGCTTGACCAGATTTACGCATATTGTCGATAGCAAGATCGATATCGCCATTCGCTTCAACTAATGCTTTTTTACATTCCATCATACCTGCGCCAGTTCTTTCGCGCAGTTCTTTTACCATAGAAGCGGTAATTTCAGCCATTTTTAAATCCTCTAGTTAACCATTGTGATGATTGTCATTAGAATGGGTCGATATTTATTATCGACCCTGAAAATATTTGAGTTTATTACTCAGCTGCTGGAGCTTCTTCAACGAAGCTTTCTTCAGATACTGGAGATTGGTTTTGCTCACGACCAGAACGTACTGCTTCAGCTACTGCATTTGCATATAATTGAATTGCACGAATCGCATCATCATTACCAGGAACGATGTAATCAACACCATCAGGATCTGAGTTAGTATCAACAACAGCAATGACTGGAATACCTAAATTGTTAGCTTCTTTGATAGCGATATGTTCGTGGTCTGCACCAATAACAAAAATCACATCGGGTAAGCCACCCATATTTTTAATTCCACCCAAGCTATTTTCTAATTTAGCCATTTCACGAGCACGCATTAATGCTTCTTTTTTGGTTAATTTGTCAAATGTACCATCACTAGCTTGTGTTTCTAAATCTTTTAGACGTTTAATTGATTGACGTACTGTTTTCCAGTTAGTCAACATACCACCTAACCAACGGTGATTTACATAGTATTGCCCACAGCTTTCAGCCGCTTGTTTGATCGCTTCGCTAGCTGCACGCTTTGTACCAACAAATAAAATTTTACCTTTACGAGCGGCAATCTTGTTTAATTCAGCTAATGCTTCGTTGAATAAAGGAACTGTTTTTTCAAGATTGATGATGTGAACTTTGTTACGAGCACCAAAAATAAATGGTTTCATTTTTGGGTTCCAATAACGAGTTTGGTGTCCAAAGTGTACACCCGCTTGTAACATATCGCGCATTGATACTGTAGTCATGATTTCCTCATTTTGACGTTGGGGTTATGCCTCCACATATCCGCTTTATCCGACCTATTTGTACTTAGCAAAAGGCACCCCGGCAAAGAGTAATGATATGTGTGTGTTATAACGTTAATTAATAATTAAATTTAATGCCACTTATTCGCACTAACTTTTCAAAAAGATAATGCAAAAAGTAGCGCGCGTTTTATACCACATTTAGGTAAATATTACTAGCTTTATTTAAAGCTAATGTTGATTAGATTACATTCTGGCTATCCACTTTCTATTCTTGTCATTAATTTACCTTTTGAAAGGTTTGAAAATTAATTGTACAAAAAAGAATTTAGAAAGTTTTGTAAAAATTATTCAGGAGTCTATACCGTTTCAACTTTTATTTATGTTTTAAGTCAATATTAAAGAAAGTAAAGTGTTTATCTGCTATCAACTAAATTTAAAATAACATCTAAAAATATCAATAAGTTACCTATAAAAAGATATCTGATTGCTAACCTAATAAATGAGTTTTAGAAAAATAATCATTCGAATATTAACAAGATATTTATCGTTCTCTCATTATAAGCTCAAAGATAACTAAACAGCTCGGTTATGGCTATCTATCCCAGTTAAACTTATCTATTACCTAGTGAGAAGATAATGGCAGGTAATTTATGTAACAGAAATCTACTTGAATTTCGCTAGATAGGTTGAATTAAAGTAAGTAAGAAAAAGCAAGTATATATGAAAATAGATGATTAAAAATTTATAAAAATACAAATTAGCATCATAAAAAAGGGCTTTAATAAGCCCTTTTTTAAATAACAATCAGAATTAACTAAATAGTTTATTGAATTGAAGAGCGATCCAATCACAGATTGTGCCAAAAAAGCCGCTTTCTTGTACATCTTGTAAAGCAACTAGTGGTTGTTCATTAATTACCTTGTCATCTAATATAAATTGCATTTTACCAACACGGGTACCTTTAGTGATTGGCGCATAAATATAATTATCAATGGTATATTGTACTTGTACATCAGCAGCACGTCCTTTTGGTACAGAAACGTAAGCACCATCAATTGATCCTAATGAAATTTTATTTTGATCACCATACCAAATGGTTTGATTCACTAATGAACTATCTGCTTTAACAGGATTGGCCGTTTCGAAAAAACGGAATCCCCAAACTAATAATTTTTTACTCTCTTCTTCACGACCTTTAAAAGTACGCCCCCCTAATACCGCTGAAATTAAACGGGTATTTCCATCTACAGCAGAAGCCACTAAATTATAACCGGCCGCATTAGTATGCCCTGTTTTAATTCCATCAACATTTAATGTCGTATCCCAAAGTAAACCGTTACGATTTAATTGCGGTTTAGAGAGATTATAAGTAAATTCTTTTTCTTTATAGATGGCGTATTCATTGGGTAGATCACGAATTAATGCTTGCCCTAAAAATGCCATATCTTTGGCCGTTGTATATTGTCCAGGCGCATCAAGCCCATGTACGGTTTCAAAATGGGTATGCTCTAATCCAATTTTTTTAGCATATTCATTCATTAAATTAACAAAAGCACCTTGACTACCAGCAACATGTTCAGCCATGGCAATACAAGCATCATTACCAGATTGAATGATAATGCCTTTATTTAGATTATCGACTGAAACGGTTTTCCCCACTTCTAAAAACATGAGTGATGACCCTTTTAGTACAGGATTGCCCGTTGCCCAAGCATCTTTGCTTACAACAACCATATCATCATTTTTTATACGACCTGATTGTAATGCTTGACCAATAACGTAACTGGTCATCATTTTAGTTAAACTGGCAGGATCGCGTTGTTGTTCCGCATTATATTGTGCTAAAATTTCACCCGATTTGGCATCAATTAAAATATATGCCTCTGCATTTAGTTGTGGAATAGCAGGAATAGGAAAAGCCATTTCAGCTGACGCAGTTGAACAAATCGCGAGTGCTAAAAACGCGAAAGATAATTTAAATTTCTTTTTCATTATTTGAATTCCGTTAAATGTTTTTAGATAACATGTATCGATGTGTATGAATAGACATCATAATGCCAAAACTTGCCATTAAAACGACTAAAGAAGAGCCACCATAACTTATTAGCGGTAATGGTACACCAACTACTGGTAAGATGCCACTGACCATACCAATATTAATAAACACATACACAAAAAAGACTAAAATTAGCCCACCCGATAAGATTCTGCCAAAGGTTGTTTGAGCTTGTGAAGCAATAATCAATCCACGAATAATTAAACATAAAAATAGAATAAGTAGAACGATTGTGCCAACAAAACCAAATTCTTCTGCAATAACCGAAAAAATAAAATCGGTATGTCTTTCAGGTAAAAATTCTAATTGTGATTGAGTGCCACTAAGCCAACCTTTACCCCAGATCCCTCCCGAACCAATCGCTATTTTCGATTGGATGATATGATAACCAGCGCCACTAGGATCGAGTTCAGGATTAAATAACATTAAAACCCGAAGTCGCTGATAGTCATGCATTAAGAAAAACCACATAATCGGTAAAAAAGCAGCAATTAAAACAACAGCAACCAGAATAAAACGCCAATCGATTCCAGCTAAAAAAATAATAAAAATACCAGACATGACAATTAAAATAGCCGTACCTAAGTCAGGTTGCATCGCTACAAGTAAGGTAGGTACACCAATGATAGCCAATGTCTGTAAAGTTGTTTTTAGTGGTGGTGGGCAACCATCACGATGAATGAATTTTGCCACCATTAATGGCACGGCTATTTTAGCTATTTCTGAAGGTTGAAAGCGTAAAATCCCCAAATCTAACCAACGCTGTGCCCCTTTACTGGTATACCCAAAAATATCCACTAAGAGTAATATGATAATACAAATTACATACAGTGTTGGCGCCCATGTTTCATATGTTCTAGGTGAAAACTGTGCAAAGACAATCATCACAATAAAACCTAATACGATTTGGATGACGCGTTTTTCAATCATATTGATATCTTGGCCAGTTGCACTCCAAAGAATATAGAGGCTGTAACCAAGTAATAAGGTAATAAATAGAAAAAATAGCGGATCAATATGTATCTTTTGCCAAAAAGATTTTTTGATATTACTCATAATTAATCTTCAGTTCCTGTATTTGGTGATGATTCATCTAACTCGGTTGAATTATTACCAAGAAGGTAAAAATCTAAAATTTTACGCGCCACGGCACCGCCGTTTGAGCTTCCGCCGCCACCATTTTCTAAAACAATAGCCAAAGCAATTTTGGGTTTGTCATAAGGTGCATAGGCAACAAACAAGGCGTGGTCACGTAAATGTTCAGGAACATTTTGGGCATTGTAAACTTCATCTACTTTTAACCCATAAACTTGTGCAGTTCCCGATTTACCTGCTGCTTGATATTTGGCATCAGCATAAATTTTACGTGCCGTTCCTCTCGAACCAAACATAACACGATACATACCTTCTTTAGCAAGTGCCCAATAGCTTGGATTAACATCTGATAAACTATTATTTTCTAGATATTTTTCTGGATTAATTATTGGTTGCTGCTCATTGGAGTTTATAATGTCGCTCTTTTTATATAATAAAAAGTGTGGGGTATAGGTTTTACCATTGTTGATTAATATCGTTAATGCTTTTGCCATCTGTATTGGGGTTGCGGTCCAATAACCTTGACCAATACCAACAGGAATAGTATCTCCTTGTAGCCAAGATTTTTTATGGCGTTGTATTTTCCATTCTCGACTTGGCATAACAGCACGACTCTCTTCATTGGTTGAAATATCAATCCCCGTTCTTTCACCAAAGCCAAATTTAGTCATCCATGCATTTAAACGATCAATACCCATATCATAAGCAACCTGATAAAAATAGGTATCAACGGATTCTTCAATTGCTCTTAATACATCAACTTTCCCATGCCCCCATTTTAACCAATCTCGATAACGTCTTTCGGTTCCTGGTAATTGCCACCATCCGGGATCGTTTACTACGCTTTTTGATGTAACAACACCTTCGCTTAAAGCGGCAATGGCAATATAAGGTTTCACGGTAGAAGCTGGTGGGTATGAACCAAGTAATGCTCGGTTATAAAGAGGTTTATTAGGATCATTAAGTAATGCTTTATATTTATCACTCGATATTCCTCCTACAAATGGATTAGAATCGTAAGTAGGGCTTGAAACCAAGGCTAAAATTTCACCATTATTAGGATCAATGGCAACTACGGCAGCTTTACGACCTGCTAACAATTTTTCTATATAAAGTTGCAACTTAAGATTGATAGATAAATAGATATCCTCACCTGCTTGGGGTGGGAATTGATTAAGTTGACTTACGATTCGTCCTCGACTGTTAACCTCTACTTTTTCATAACCTGGGATGCCATGTAATACATCTTCATAATATTTTTCAATCCCCATTTTACCGATATTAAATGTAGCGACATAATTACTACTTTTGTTTTCCTCCTCTAAACGTTGTTTATCTTGGCTATTAATTTTCGAAATATAGCCAATAATATGAGTCAATGATGCTTCATATGGATAATAACGATGCTGTATCCCAACAATAGAAACATAAGGAAAGCGATGCTGATCAACAACAAAATGCGCTATCTGTTGTTGAGTTAAATTATCTTTTAATGGGACAGGACGATGCGCTTTATAATTTCGGCGTTCCTTTTGAAAATTTTCAATATCTTCATCAGTTAAATCAACAATGGCTTTTAACTGATTAAATTGTTCATTCAGATTTTTGATTTTATCAGGAATAATATTAAGTTGATAAGTGATATTGTTAATGGCTAATGGTGTACCATTACGATCATAAATCATACCACGACTAGGTGGAATAGGAATAATTTCAATACGATTATTATTAGATTTAGTACTGTAATAACTAAAATTAGCAATCTGAAGATCAGCTAAGTTAACAAGTAAAACTAATAATAATAAAATAATTACAATAAAAGCAAACAGTGCTCGCCGCAAAAACAAATTGGTTTCTGCTGAGTGATCACGAATATTGCCTTTCTTTTTGTTACTTGAGATAGGGATAGTAATACTCCTTTAAACACTTTTAGCAGCCTGCTGCTGTTCTTCTTCCCATTTTTGATAAGCATTAACAATTCTGGCAACGACTGGATGACGAACTACATCATCACTATTAAAAAAGTTGAAACTAATTTCGTCAACTTTACTTAATACTTCTATAGCATGACGTAAGCCAGACTTTTGATTGCGAGGGAGATCTATTTGAGTAACATCACCCGTTATTACCGCTTTGGAATTAAAACCGATACGGGTTAAAAACATCTTCATTTGCTCGATAGTCGTATTTTGACTTTCATCAAGAATAATGAAAGCATCATTAAGTGTGCGTCCACGCATATAAGCAAGTGGTGCAATTTCAATAATGCTTTTCTCAATGAGTTTTTCAACTTTTTCAAAACCGAGCATTTCAAATAAGGCATCATAAAGAGGTCGTAAGTAAGGATCAACTTTTTGACTTAGATCGCCAGGTAAAAAGCCAAGTTTTTCACCAGCTTCAACGGCCGGACGAGTTAATACAATTCGACGAACTTGTTGTTTTTCTAACGCATCAACAGCCGCAGCCACAGCTAAATAAGTTTTACCCGTTCCTGCTGGACCAATACCAAAAGTAATATCATAATCCAATATATGGGCAACATATTGTGCTTGATTAGGGGTTCGCGGTTTTATAACACCACGTTTAGTTTTTATCATAACCAATTTAACTGCTTGATTATGGATGTATATTTGTTGTAGATGTTCACTTATTTTTTGAAGTATACCTGACTCTTTTATGGCTAAATGAACCTGCTCAGATTCAATTTCTACAATTTTATTTTTGCTTATGGTATGCCTATAAAGAGACAGCAAAATATCCTCTGCAGCTTTAACACAGGCAGCATTACCGATTATGGCAAATAGATTACCTCGATGATTAATTTCAATACCTAATCGACTTTCAAGTTGTTTAATATTGTCATTATAAGGACCACAAAGGCTATTAAGCCTATTATTATCGGCTGGTTCAAGTACAATTTCATGTGTAATAATATCCAAAGTTAAGTCCCTCTTAATAGTAATTTAATCACTAAGGCGCTATTCACATAAATAGCACTTTTCCACCCCTTTTAAACATCCATTTTTAACGGTTACAGCCAACAATATTGCCTAATATAATATTATTAAAGACTTTTTTTAGATTGCTGTTTATTAAACCTTGCACTTTTATTTTATTAACTAACATTATAATTGGCATTTCGCTTTTTTTATTCTTTTTCAACATAACATACTGTTTGTTGTTCAAATGTTAGCTACATATTATAGTACTTTTTCATTATAATCAGAATTACAGTGATTATATTTTATATGTTTTATATGTTTTATATGTTTTATTAATATTTCATAACTAAAAATAGGGATAAAAAAGGTAAAATATTTGGTTACTTTTATTTAAGTATATTGTTGTTCTCATCACCAATAATTTTTTCGTTGCACAGCTACTGGGATAATGACATTTCCGCTGTAATCATTAATTTTCTATCCAAAAGTCCACAATATAACAAACTAATTATTTTCCTTTCATCCCTATTTATATAATCATTTTTATATTAATAAGTTAATTAAATATCTACTTTTTACTATGGATGATAAATTCCCACCCCTAAATCATTTTCTTTACGAGTTCGAGATATCACAGACATTGGTGATTGACTCACTCGTAAATCCATTTCATCTTCGGTTCGAACCACTTTACCACGTAAAGAATTTGGATAAACATCGGTAATTTCAACATCAACAAATTTTCCAATCATATCAGGATAACCTTCAAAATTAACAATACGATTGTTTTCAGTTCTACCAGTTAATTCCATCAAATCTTTTTTAGATGGACCTTCAACTAAAATACGTTGTACTGTATTTAACATACGACGGCTAAATTGCATTGCTTGTTGATTAATACGTTCTTGAAGAATATACAGACGCTGTTTTTTCTCTTCTTCTGATACGTTATCTTCCATTTCTGCAGCAGGCGTACCTGGACGAGCAGAATAAACAAAACTATAACTTAAATCGAAATTAACATCAGCAATGAGTTTCATGGTTTGCTCAAAATCTTCTTGCGTTTCACCAGGAAAACCGACAATAAAATCCGAACTTATTTGAATATCAGGACGTACTTTACGTAATTTACGAATAATGGATTTGTATTCAATTGCCGTATGGGTTCGTTTCATTAAATTTAATACTCGATCAGAACCACTTTGTACTGGTAAATGTAAAAAATTAACCAGTTCAGGCGTATCACGGTATACATCAATAATGTCATCAGTAAATTCAATTGGATGGCTGGTGGTAAAACGAATACGATCAATACCATCAATGGCAGCCACTAAACGTAATAACTCAGCGAATGAACAAATATCACCATCAAAAGTTGGTCCACGATAAGCATTAACATTTTGACCCAGTAAATTTACTTCACGCACACCTTGTTCAGCCAGTTGTGCGATTTCATAAATAACATCATCACAAGGTCGACTTACTTCTTCACCACGAGTATAAGGTACCACGCAATAAGTACAATATTTGTTACATCCTTCCATAATAGAGACAAATGCTGTTGGACCTTCACTGCGAGGTTCAGGCAAACGGTCAAATTTTTCAATTTCAGGAAAACTAACATCAACAACATGCTGACCTTTACCACTACGAACTTGCTCTATCATCTCAGGTAAACGATGAAACGTTTGTGGTCCAAAAATAATATCGACAAAAGGGGCTCGTTTACGAATATGAGCACCTTCTTGAGAAGCCACGCAACCACCAACTCCAATAATAATATTAGGATTATGCTGTTTAAGATTTTTCCAACGTCCTAATTGGTGAAATACTTTTTCTTGGGCTTTTTCTCTAATAGAGCAAGTATTAAGTAATAGAATATCTGCTTCTTCAGCATTTTCAGTCAATGTTAAACCATGGGTGGATTCAAGGAGATCAGCCATTTTGGTTGAGTCATACTCATTCATTTGGCATCCCCATGTTTTTATATGTAATTTTTTGCTCATCAATAACTCAGCTATAATTAATTGTTAAAATGAAAACGGGTTTAAATCCGCGATTTTAGCGCCTTATATTGTAATCCTTTGTGATTGTAGGGTCTATAATAAAATAAAAAACGGTAAAACAAGGTAATACTTTATATTTTTTAATAAAATTTACGGCTATATTGCAGATTATAAATTAACCCCAGTTAAAATTTTCATAATTTCGACAGAAACGCTAATATTTGGTTAACTATCTATTTCTGATTAATTCGATATATAGAAAAGAGATAACTAAAACAATGTTTAATTTAAAATACTAAGAGCAAATCACATAAAAATTAACTTCATGTTGAATTTAAAGCATTTTTTTTGCATTATTATATTTATTAAAGTGGATCTATTAATAAAAAAATAATAATAAATTAATCATTTATTAAGAATAACAATTCATCTAAAATAGCAAATATAGATAAATCTTCTATCAAAAAAGTAGGTGAAGATGATAATCATTCTTTTTAAAAAATAAATATTTTATGTTATTATTTGCGGTCAATTGTCTCAGTAAATAAATAGTTTAGATATGCCCAATACACACAGTCCAACAAAGCGCCTATTAATTAAAGGCATCATTGCGACATGTTTATTATCTGTCACTCGTGTTGGCTTTGCTGCTACATTAGCGAAAGTGGTTGCAGTACGTGTTTGGCCTTCATCAACCTATACAAGAATTACAATAGAGACCAATACGCGTCTAAAATATAAATATTCTTTACTAAATAACCCAATAAGACTAGCTATTGATATTAATGATATTAATTTAGATGCGACTTTAAAAAAGATATCATCAAAAGTGTTAAGTCACGATCCTTATATTAAATCGATAGATGTTGTTAAGCTAAATAACGAAACTGTAAGAATAATGGTCAATTTAAAACAGGATGTTAATCCAAATTCTTTTACACTTCCACCTATTGAAAAATATAAGAATCGTTTAGTTATCGATCTTTATCCATCCAAAGTAGCTTCAACTGAAGATGATGATCCTTTACTTGCTCTATTAGAAGAGTATAAAGATGGTGAGCTTATTAAAAAACAGTCTGAAATCAAAGTTGATAACAATAAAAAGAAACCACCACAGAAGAAAAACACACAAAATAAAACACCACCAGTAATAGTAGTGCTTGATCCTGGTCATGGTGGTGAAGATCCGGGCGCTATTGGTTTGAAAAAAACACGAGAAAAAGATATCGTATTGCAAATAGCTCGACGCACTTATGATCTACTTAAGAAAGAACCCAATATAAAAGTCTATATGACTCGTAATGAAGATGTATTTATACCTTTAAATGTGCGAGTAGCGAAAGCTCGATCTTTACAAGCGGATCTTTTTATTTCGATTCATGCTGATGCCTTTGTTGATCGATCCGTAAAAGGATCAACTGTTTTTGCCCTATCTACTAAAGGAGCGAGTAGTTCAGCTGCAAGCTATCTAGCACAAACGCAAAATGAAGCCGACCAAATAGGTGGAGTAAGTCGCAGTGGCGATAAGTACTTAGATAACACTATTTTAGATTTAGTACAAAAAACTACGCTTAGCAATGGTGTAATTTTAGGTAGTTCAATTTTGAATCGCATGAAGAGTGTCAACAAATTACATAAACCATCAATTGAAAAAGCCGGTTTTGCAGTATTAAAAGCACCTGATATTCCATCTGTTTTAGTTGAAACAGGCTTCATTAGTAATGCCGATGAAGAAAAGAAATTAAATACAGCTGCATTCCAGATCCAAATATCTACCGCTATTGTTAATGGTATTAAAGATTACCTGAAAAAACGTAAAAAATAAGTTTGTTAAGAAGTTTCAGGTAAACTATACGTTTGAGTAATAAAACTATTGAATAATAACTAAACTTCTCTCCGCATCTAATTGTGGAACGGTAAGCTTAATATGTTGTTTAAGTGTAAAACCGACAGGAATAGCATCAATATCACTGCCTTTTAGAGCATAAAAAGCGCCTTGTTGATTAGGCAGATGTTTACACCAACTAAGCATATCTTGCAAAGAAGCAAAAGCACGACTAATAACACCATCAAATTTTTTATCGGTATACTCTTCAATCCGGCTTTGCACTGGATTGATATTGGTAAGTTTTAATTCAAATTGTACCTGTTTTAAAAAACGAATACGTTTACCTAAACTATCAACCAGATCAAATTGCTTATCAGGATTAATAATGGCTAATGGGACACCTGGCAGTCCAGGACCTGTTCCCACATCTATAAAAGATTGACCCATTAAATAAGGCGACACAACTAAGCTATCCATAATATGTTTAATGAGCATCTCGTTTGGATCGCGCACCGCAGTTAAATTATAAGCCTTATTCCATTTATTAAGCATTTCAACATAGTTAACCAGCTGATCAATTTGTAGATCAGAGATCGAAAGATCCGTTTGATCAATAAGATTAGTGAGTTTCTTTTTTAACATAATTCTTCTTTTTTAAATAAACTAATAGCATGGAGATCGCTGCCGGCGTAATACCTGATATACGTGAAGCTTGTCCAATTGATACAGGTTTATGTTGCTTTAATTTGGCAACAACTTCGTTTGATAAACCTGAAATTTCCGCATAATCTATATGATCAGGAATAAGTGTTTCTTCATTACGTTTTTGGCGTTCAATCTCTTCTATCTGTAATTTGATATAGCCGTCATATTTGACCTGAATTTCAACTTGTTCAGCAGCTTGCTCATCAGACAGTCCAGGCGCAAAAAGTGACAGTGATTTTAAGGTTTGATAGCTCATTTCAGGACGTTTAAGCAACTCTTCACCATTGGCTTCTTTGGTTAGATTAGCACTTAATACCGCATTTACTTCATCGATTGTTTCAATATGCGGGTGTACCCATATATCACGTAAACGCGCTCTTTCTTGCTCAATAGCTTCAAATTTTTCATTAAAACGTTGCCAACGATAATCATCAACCATACCTAATTTACGGCCAATTTCCGTTAAGCGAATATCTGCATTATCTTCACGAAGCATTAAACGATATTCAGCACGTGAAGTAAACATACGATAAGGTTCATTGGTACCAAGTGTACAAAGATCGTCAACTAATACTCCTAAATAAGCTTGATCACGAGTTGGATACCATTGATCTTGATCATAAACAAAGCGTGCGGCATTTAATCCTGCCAACATACCTTGAGCTGCGGCTTCTTCATAACCTGTAGTACCGTTGATCTGTCCAGCTAAAAACAATCCTTTGATCACTTTACTTTCAAGCGTTGGTTTGAGATCTCGAGGATCAAAATAATCATATTCGATCGCATAACCTGGTCTGACAATATTCGCATTCTCTAATCCTTTCATACTTCGAACAAAAGCAAGTTGAGTATCAAACGGTAAACTTGTTGAGATCCCATTTGGATAGATCTCATTACTGTCTAATCCTTCTGGTTCTAAATAGATCTGATGCGAATTACGATCCGCAAAACGCATAATTTTATCTTCTATTGATGGGCAATATCGTGGCCCAACACCCTCAATAACGCCTGTATACATAGGGCTGCGATCCAAACTATTACGAATGATCTCGTGTGTCGTTTCATTGGTGCTGGTGATATAGCACGGGATCTGTCTAGGATGTTCACTTGCTTTACCTAAGAATGAAAATACCGGCACAGGATCATCACCATATTGTGTACCTAATTGTGAAAAATCAATTGTTCTGGCATCAATTCTTGGTGGAGTACCGGTTTTTAAACGCCCCATTCTAAATGGATATTGATGCAATGCTTTAGATAGACCGATAGCAGCAGGATCGCCTGTTCGTCCACCACTATAATTATCAAGTCCTATATGGATCTTACCGTCTAAAAAGGTACCTGTGGTTAATACTACTGCTTTTGCTTTAAAAGAAACACCCATTTGCGTGACAACACCTGTGATCTGATCGTTTTCAATGATCACATCTTCAACTGATTGTTGAAATAACATCAAATTTTCTTGGTTTTCAAGTGTCGTTCTAATTACCTTTCGATATAAAGATCGATCTGCTTGCGCGCGTGTTGCTCTTACCGCGGGTCCTTTACTGCTGTTTAATATTCGAAATTGGATCCCTGCTAGATCAATAGCATGTGCCATTAATCCTCCCATAGCATCAATTTCTTTTACCAAATGACCTTTACCTATACCACCGATGGCTGGATTACAAGACATTTGTCCTAATGTATTGATATTATGGGTTAAAAGTAGTGTTTTCCGCCCCATTCTTGCTGATGCCATAGCGGCTTCGGTTCCAGCATGTCCACCACCAACGATAATGACATCAAAAAGATCTGGATAAAACATAAAAAAGCCTCGTTTGTTATTTTATATATAGGTGATCAATTTTTTTGATCAAGTGATTTGGTTTTATTTAGCGTAAGGAATTTTACTCATCTTTTTTATTACGTCAAATGATCTATTTTGATCGCGATCTAAATTAAATAAGATCTTTTATATGATCTTTTTATTTTTATTACTATTAGTGTGGATCCTTTATGTTGATAACTTTTATTTCTAATTATTTTATAAGATCTTATTGAAGAATAAACTCTGTTAATTGATCGGATCTTTTCCTGTTTAAGATTGTTTATAAATATATTACTTATCCACAACGAATTTATTTTTTTAGGTTGTTAATATGCTTATCACAGCTTATGATCCGGTTTTACCACAGAGTTATCCACAAAAAATAAGTTTGTTTGCTTAATTTTTAGCTTTTTATTGGGTTATTTTTACACTTGGTAATATGATCTATTTTTATAATATTGATTAAGGGATCAAATTAATAAGAGGATCTTTGAAAATATTTTTAAATTTTTAACTTAACGGAACTACTTTTAGATCAGAAAATATAGCTCAGGTTAATTCAATGATTTTATGATATATTAAAGTTCGTTTATAATAATATATAACAGTATTTGTGCTTAAATTATTTATTATAAAAAAACAAAATTAGCGTGATGAAAATTGTGTAATGATATTTGAACGACTCAAAGTATTTTTATGTAATTGAACATAAGTTATTTTGTTCTTGATAAATAATGATAATGTGATTAGTTTCATACCAATACAAATTGTATATTTAATTATTTGAAGTTATAACTTAGAAAGTTTACAAAGTATTTTGTTGCTTTAAAATTAAATATTTTATAGACATTTATAGGATCTAATTTACTTTTCCATAAAAGTGATTGATTTTTATAAAAGCAAATTTATACTTAATACGATTCGTTTTTTTATTGTGAGGTTTCTTTATTACTCTTTCACAGCTACCTTTACCTTTTTCATTACCTAATAATGAAACTTTTGATAGTTTTTATGTAGGTGATAATCAATTATTGTTTGATTCTTTGCAAACCTTATTGGGTAAAGAGAGTTTTAATGCCTTTTATATATGGTCAGCAACGGTTTCTGGCCGTACTCATCTATTACATGCATCAAGTCAAAATAAGTTAGCCAGTTATATTCCTTTAAAACAGTATTATCATTTAGTACCAGAAATTTTACAGGGATTAGATAATTATGATTTAGTATGTTTAGATGATATTGATGCTATAGCGGGCCATAGGGATTGGGAAGAGGCTATTTTCGATTTATTTAATCGATTAACAGAAAAGAACATTACTAAGTTATTAATTACTGCAAGTGCTCCACCTAAACAGATCTCTTTTATCTTACCAGATTTGGTTTCTAGATTGTCTTGGGGGCAAGTTTATCAATTAAAAGAATTAAGTGATGATGATAAACTTAAAGCTTTACAGCTAAGAGCTCAATTAAGTGGGTTTGAATTATCAACAGAAGTTGGGTTATTTTTATTAAAACGTGTAAATCGTGATATGCGAACCTTATTTTCGTTATTAGAGAAATTTGAGGTAGCAACATTAGCTCAACAACGTAAGTTAACTATTCCTTTTATTAAAAATATCTTGGATTTGTAATATGACTAAAAAACCTGAAGCTATCGTATTTTTTGACTTAGATGGTACTTTATTTAATAGCAATATAGATCTATTGCCGAGTTCTTATGATGCAATAAAAAAACTTAAGCAAAATAATATGATACCTATGATTGCAACAGGAAGAACTCCGCTTGAAGTTGTTAATTTGATGAAAGAAACCAACATAGACTCGATTATAGGGATGAATGGACAAGTTGTTGTTTATGAAAAAGAGGTGATATTTACCAATAATATTGATAAAAACGTTATCACTCGGTTATATGAATTTTCTAGAGAAAAGAAAAATATTCCTTTGTCTTTTTATAATTACAAAACAATGCGAATTAGTGAAAATAGTCAATCAGCACAAAAATTTTATCACTATTTAAAACAAGATGTTCCTCCTGTTGATGATGAAATCTATTTAAAAGAACCTATTCAGATGTTGCTATTACTTTGTGAACAAGGTGAATCGGCTTATCGTCAGTTGTTTCCTGAACTCACTTTTATTCGTAATACTCCTTATTGTGTTGATGTCTTTAATCATGGTGGTTCAAAAGGCAGAGGTATTAAGGAACTTTTAAAAATGAAAGGGT
The DNA here is from genome assembly GCF_016101765.1 of Gilliamella sp. B14448G11. Classification (NCBI taxonomy): domain Bacteria; kingdom Pseudomonadati; phylum Pseudomonadota; class Gammaproteobacteria; order Orbales; family Orbaceae; genus Gilliamella; species Gilliamella sp. B14448G11. Next base: position 264,058 of record NZ_JACFPX010000002.1, read on the forward strand.
TTGATGATGTGCCAACTTATGCCTTTGGTGATGGTATGAATGATTTAGAAATGTTTCTTACTGTTGATCATCCAATCGCTATGGGAAATGCGGTTGATGGGTTAAAAGACCAAGCTGAATATATAACAGATACCAATAATAATGATGGTATTGCTAAAGCATTAGAAAAATTTGGTTTAATCTAGAATATAAAAAAAATCATCTAATTGGTTAGATTAGATGATTTATAATTGATTATATTATTATTATTTATTTTTATTAGTGTTGTTTAAAACCAACGTTATTGTTACCAAAACAGTTATCATAATCAAAACCAGTTAACTCTTTAACTAAGCTTCTTATTTCTGGTGTTGCATCTTCTTTTTTACCACCATTTTTCAATCTATCAAGCTCTTGAATAATAAGTGCATGAGTTGATTTGTCTAATTTCATACGATATGTGAAGAAAATACCTAATAATGCCATTCCACACACACCTATGACTAATACTAAGTTAATTGCAGTAATTGCACTTTGTGGTTGAACTGCATCTACACCAGATACAAAACCAGAGTATTTCAATACAATACCTAAGACAAAGACAATTGTTGCACGCATTAATTTACCCGCCATGGTCATTGCTCCAGCATAAATACCTTCACGGCGTCTGCCTGTTAGTACTTCATCGATATCTGCTAAGAATGTGTATACGCTCCAAGGAATATAATAGACACCGCCTGTTCCTAAACCGAACCAAATAGTAATACCAATAACAATCCAAGTAACATGAGGCATGTTAAGGTAGTAGACACCGATATAACCGACTACTGAAGAAATTACGATTAATATAGCAATGACAAATGGTCTTTTAAATCCGCGTTTTACACACCAAGCCATAAAGAAAGCGGTTGAAATTAATTGGCAAATACTACTTAAACTGTTCATTTGCGAAACAAAAGTTCTTGGTTGACCTAAGTTAAATACAACGAAATAAGTAAACGTTGCAGCAAATAACCATTCTGCACCAAAGCCAAATAGATACATACCTAAGTGGTTTCTAAAGGTTTTTAAACGGAAAGTTGAAAAGACATCTGAAAATAATTTAACAATGCTTTCTCCAAGACCAGAAGTTGTTTCATCTTCAATTTCATCAACTGATTTTTCCCAACTGTTTAAGTAAAGTAAAATGAGTGCAATTGCCATGATAGATGCGTAAGTTATACCCGTTAATAAAAATGGTAATGGAGAGTCTTTTCCATCAAATAAATAGAAAAATACGCCAGGGATAGCAGCAGCTAAGAAGTTAGCAACTTTACCAAACATTGCTTTTGAACCCGCTAAGTAAGTACGTTGATCAAAGTTTTTAGTCATCTCTACTGGTAATGTATTATAGGGGATCATAATCATGGTATAGATGAATTCAAATAAAATATAGGTCGTTAAGTAGTACCAGAAATTCATTCCATCAAGCCAAAGTAATGGGTAAATAATCATACATGGAATGGCAAATAAGATGAAAAATCGACGACGGCCAAATCGACGTCCAAGCTTAGTATGGTTAAAATTGTCAGTAATAAATCCCATTAATGGATTTAAAATCACATCTAAATAAGTCGCAATTGAAAAAATTAACGTTGCTTGAAATGCCGAAAGTCCACAAAAGGTTGTATAAAAGTATAATAACCAAGCAGCACTGATTGCTAATGCACCACTTCCTATTAAATTACCACTACCATACGAAAATCGAGTTAGTAAGGTTATTTTTTTCTGATTATAAGCCATAAATCTATTTTCCTTAACAATTATGAAATACTGTTTTAAAAATATTATTAAAATAATATTTAATTTATACAAGTTTATTCCAAATTTTTTTTTAGAAATGTGATTTTGGTAACAATTTGGTTAATGTGAAAATTACTATATGTGTAGTATTAAAAAGTAACATTATAAATATCATGTTTTTATTATTTTTTTAGAACTGTTTTTTTAAATTGTGATCTTATTAACAGAAAACATTAATAAAATGTTAAAAAATATAAAACAGCATTTTAAAAAATAGGAAAACAATAATGAGTAATTATAAATTAAAAAAAATACCGCTTTTAATGTTTCTATCTACCTTTCCTATCTATAGCTTTGCTGGTTCTGGTCAAACCGTTTTTCAATATGAACATAACTGGAAATCAATGGATAGAATTCATGGAGACACGATTAAACTAATACATAAAACAGATAATAATTGGCAATATGAATTCAAATTTGGTGTTACTGAAGGTGGAGGAAACAAACGTGATGTTTTATATGATGATATGCACGGTGGATCAGGTGGTGTTGTTATTCAAAAAAATATCACTCTTGATAATGGATGGGGATCGATAATTCCAGCATTAGAATTAGGATTTAGTAAAGATTTAGTTCTATATCAGCCGGGTTTAAAATACAGTTATAAATTTAATAGCGATTGGTCAAGCAGTATACGTTATCGCTATGAATGGAAAAAAATATCCCAAGCTGAACGCTACAAAACAGCAAAAGTATCTGGCCAGCAAGTTAAATATAAAGCCACAAGTAATAGTGGTAGACACCGCTTTGATTGGGCATTGAACTATTCTGGATTTAAAGCATTCAATCTTGCTTATACCTTTAATTATTACCTTGGTGATTTTACTAATAATTCTTATAAATTTTCTAAAGGGACATTTGATAAAAATAAATATATCGCTTATAACAACAAAAAAAATGATTATGAACAAGAATTTAAAATAACCTACAATTATTCAAAATTATTTCGTCCTTATTTTTCTATTTCTGATGTATCAAAAAATAAAACAACCGATACAAGGCAAGCTAAGTTTAAAGTTGGTTTCAATTATGCTTTTGGTCAATCAAATAGTAAAGATTCCGATTTTTCCTACAAAACCTATTTTAAATATGCACACCATTATGGTTTAAGTTCTCATTATCATGGCGATAGTTTTGGTTTATATGTAGATTTTAATAAAAAAGGCTATATAGGTCTTAGTGTAAATACCTATAACCAAATAAAAAATAGAATTTTATTTGATGATCTTGTTTCAAGCCATTATCAAATCTATGGCGGTTACAACTTCTATTTAGCTGATCAATGGGTTCTAACACCAAATATCGAAGTTAGATTCTATTCTGGCGGTGGTTATAAAGCGAAAAGTGTCGAAAACTTACCTCATTATCAGTTGGGTGATGTAAGTGATTCACAACGCCCAGGTGTTCGATATTCTCCAGCATTAAAATTGACTTGGTTACAAAGCGATGATTTATCGTTTTATAGTCAATATCGTTTTGAATATCGTAAAGTTTCAAGAAGCAAACGCGAAGATAGTGTTCAAGGTTATGTCGATAATCGCTCCCGTAATCGCTTTGATGTTGGAACCGATATTAACCTATCTCCTGATTGGAACATTGGTTATCGCTTTTCATACTTAAAAGGGAACTATGTATTACAAAATGATAAACGACATGATTATCAGCAAGAGTTAGATATAAATTGGCAAGTAACGAAAGCTTGGCAAGTGAATTTTGCTGCAGAAGATGTGGCTAAAAGTGTCCATTCTGACTCAAGGGAAACTAAATTAGCCCTAGGATTATCATATTTATTCTAATTTTAGTGAGTTAATAAAAAGTTAGGAAAAACAAGTTAGTGGTGAAAAGATGATGAAGAAAACCCTTTTTGGACTTTTATTAGTTGGCGTTTCAATTAATCAAGTATCAGCAAATACAATCATACAAGGTTATGCTTATGCAAATAAACCCATAGACGCATCCGTGATTATTCGTGATGCTGATAATAAAGTTTTACAAACAACTACCAACAATGATGGGTTTTATCGGCAAGATGTATCAAATCTTACACCGCCACTGATTGTTTTTACGAACAAAAATTCGCTAGAACGTAAAGTACATGATGATCAATTTTGTAATGGTAATTGTCTGTTTTCATATGTTTATACCTTACAACAAGATGAAAAAAATACGGTTAATATTAATCCGTTAACTGATTATTTAACCAGTGAGCTGGCTAAGCAAGTTAATCTTATTGGGCCTGAAAAATTTGTTGATAATCCGTTACCTTCTCTTGTGGAAGATGATTTATTAAAGAAAACGTATAATAAATTTCATCTATTATTTGATAAAGCATTGCTTCAAGTAGGTATTGAGGATAACTCTTTTGATCCAATTACGACGAATAGTCCAAAAATAAAAGACTTACTTGATGTTATGTTATTTAATCGAGGATATCATTCCGCAACAGGTCAAATAAGTGAAACGGTATTGCTTGATATGCGTTTTAAACCAATAAGCCAAGATTCACCTTTTGATTATCAACAATCGGTTAAACAAAAAAAAGAAAATATAAACGCTAAAAAACGTATTTTCATTTTGGGAGATTCAACCGCCTCGAATTACGATAAAAAAGTTTATCCAAGAATGGGGTGGGGACAAGTTTTTGATCAGTTCATCAATGATAAAGCAGATACGATTGTCATTAATGGCGCACAATCTGGTCGTTCAAGCCGTAGTTTTAAAACAGAAGGTTGGTTTCACTTGATGAAGCCTTTTATGAAAAAAGGCGATTATATGATCATTGCTTTTGGACATAATGATGAAAAATGTGATGGTAACAATCCGAAACGAGGTAAAGTAGATGTTGCTAATTTATGTACTTACCCTAATGACGATAACAATCAAAAACAACATCCATTAAAACAAGAGAGTATGTCATTTCAATCTTCTCTGGAAAATTACCTTGTTGTGGCAAAAGAGTTAGAGATGACACCTATTTTAATGACGCCAGTTACTCGTTTTAAAGATAAAAATAATAAAATTGCTTATCAAAATAAGAGTAACGATCCTGTTAGTCATATGCATTATACCGCCAATAAACCCGGTTTTGCTTATTGGGGGGATTATTCCAGTACCATTAAACATACCGCTAAAGTCAATCAAGTAACTTTAATTGATTTAGAATCATTAAGTATTGACTTTGCTAATCAACATAAAAATGACTGGCAGTCTTACTGGTTAGTTATTGATCCTAATGATCCTAAATACCCCTACTATAAAAATCAAACTTCTGGCGTGATTAGTAATCCTGATGCTACCCATTTTCAAGAAAAAGGTGCACAAGCGATAGCTAAAATTATCGCGACAGCTATCAACAACGATCCTCAGTTAAAACAAGATTTGGTTGTTGATCTTAATAAAATTCATCAATAAAAATTAAGGTATCAATTAAAATGAAAAAACGACTTATCGCTGTGTTAATTCCATTAGCAATTAACTCATATAGCTTTAACAGTTACGCATTATCACCCGCACCCATAAAAGTTAAACAAGCACTTGATGTTGCACCTGACAATGGCTTTGGTGGATTCAATTCCGCAACAAAGCGTGGAACAACAGGTGGTTCTAAAGCGAAAAAAGAGATGATCTTCCTAGTGAATAATAAGAAAGATCTTCTTGATGCTATTAAGATCAACAAAAATCAACCGCGGATTATTCAAATTTCAGGAGTGATTGATGTTAGTGAAAATAAACCTTATAAAAATTTTGAAGATCAAAAATCACGTTCCCTGATCAAAATTCCTAGTAATACGACGTTAATTGGTGTGGGTGACGATGCGGGTTTTATCAATGGCTCAATTATTTTATCTAATGTAGAGAATATTATTATTCGTAATTTAAAAATTGAAGCACCAATTGATGTTGAACCAAAATTTGAAGAGGGTGATGGTTGGAATGCTGAATGGGACGGCATTAATATTATTTCTTCAAGTTATGTTTGGGTTGATCATGTCACTTTTACTGACGGTAAATTTACTGATGATATGTATCAAGAAAAAGATGGCTGGAAATATGTACAACATGATGGTTTATTAGATATTAAGAGCGGTAGCGATTTGATTACTATTTCTTATTGTTTATTTGAAAATCATGATAAAACCATGTTAATTGGGCACAGTGATAAAAATGCTCAACAAGATGAAAATAAATTAAATATCACACTTCATCATAATGTTTTTTCTGATATTACTCAGCGAGCTCCACGAGTTAGGTTTGGCAAAATCCACATGTATAACAACCTTTTTAAAGGGTCAGTTAATAAATCAAAAACGATCTATCCTTACCAATATTCAATTGGTCTAGGCTATAGAGGTAGTGTTATTTCTGAAAATAACCAATTTATGATTGATGGTTTGAAAGATCACTGCAAAGTAGCTAAACAATTTAAAGGTAATAATCTACTAGATAGAAAATCTTTATTTAACGAATCTAAATTGAAATTATCTTCTTGTGATTTTGATGATAATTTGAATTGGTCTGTGCCTTATCAATATAACTTGGATGATATCAAACAGTTTAGCAATAACTACAATCAATTAGTCGGTAATGGAAAGCTTTAAAATTTGTAATAAAAAATGTTAGGACCCATAATGAAAAAAATATTAACTTCAATACTTTGTCTATCTACGCTTTATGCTAATGTTGCTTCTGCACAAGAATGGAAAACGATAGCCTTTGGTCAATCGACAGACTTAAACTTTGCATCGCTTATAAAACCAGAAAAAGTGGGAACCAATAATGCTTGGATAGCTGGTCAAAACGATTATTTAGTTCCAAATCAATCTTATCAGTTACCTGCTGATTTTTATTTAGAAAGTCGTGGAGGTAAAATTGCTAACTCACATGATGGAATGGTGGTGTTTTATACCCAATTACCGGCTAACCAAACTTTTATATTAGAAAGTGATGTTACCTTAGAGCAAATCGGACCTGAAGTGGATGGTAAAACTCCTGCTGCTCAAGAAGCGGTTGGTTTATTTGCTCGTGATACCATTGGCGTTGCTAGAAGTGAACCGCAACCAGCGGGTTACGAAGAGTTTCCTAATGCTTCAAATGTAATTATGAATGCATTAATTACTCAAAATCAAAAAAATGATAATTTAGTAAAAGTAACTGGCTTAGTACGTGATGGCGTAAAAAAAGCATGGGGTAATGAAGGCATATCAATTGAGAAAGTTGGTTATGTTGAAAATGTTAACTATGTTAATGTGAAAAGTATGCATTTAACAATGACAAGAACAGACAATCAATTTATCTTATCGATGAAAAATAATGCGACAGGTGAAGAGAAACAGTGGGCAACCAATGATTATTCAGGATTTTTAAATCAACAAGATAATAAAAATATTTATGTTGGTTTTTTTGCGTCTAGAAATGCAAAAGTTGAATTTAAAAATTCTAAATTAACGCTTAATGATGAAAAAGTTAACTATGATAAATTACCGGCTAAACCAGAAGTTATTGTGGATATTAAGCCAACTTTAACCTTATCATCACCACAAAATGTATTTAGTAAAAATTATACATTACAGTTTTTCCCAAATACTTCAGGTACTGTAACCGTTAAAGAAATTAATAAAAAATTAAAGGCGCAAACGGGTAAATTATTACAGTTCCCAACTCAGCTAAAAGAGGGTAGCAATGTCTTTACTGTAGAGTTTAAAGATAAAAGAAAAACTAATACACAAACTTTTACAGTAGATTTAAATCAATCATCAATTGAAGATTTATCTAATATTATTGTTTCACCGGAAGGTAAAAAAGATAATAAAGGTACCGAGCAATCACCAGTGGATTTTAAAACCGCCGTTAATAGCGTTGTCCCTGGTGGTGTTATTCATTTGATGGATGGCTATTACGACGGTATCACTCTTCCAGCTCAATTAAGCGGATTGCCAGATAAATTAAAAACGATACAAGCAATTAATAAACATAAAGCCATTTTTATCAATAACACATTTAAGTTAGACAGCAACTATTGGTCTATTAAACACGTTATCTTTGATGGAAATATTGATGATAAAGATAATAAGCCAGCCTATTTAAGAATTTCGGGTAGTCATAATGTCATTGATCAAGTTATTACCCGTAATAACAGTGATACAGGACTTGCAATATCAGCCAAAAATAAAAACGAAAATAGAATTTATTGGCCATCTTATAACTTAATTCTTAACTCTGATTCTTATAATAATATGGATAAATCAGGTAAAAATGCGGATGGCTTTGCCGCTAAATTAGGTGTTGGTAAAGGGAATGTCTTTAGAGGATGTATTGCACATAATAATACCGATGATGGGTTTGATCTTTATAATAAAATTGAAGATGGTCCAAATGAACCAGTATTAATTGATAGTTCAGTCACTTATTCAAATGGTTTTCCTTTCTCTAAACCGAACATTGCTAAAGGAAGTATTGGTAATGGCTTTAAATTAGGTGCTGAAGGACAACCAGTAAATCATAAAATTATCAATTCTATTTCATTAAACAATAATATGGATGGATTTACAGATAACTTTAATACTGGTTCTTATATAATGAATAATAATATTTCGATTAATAGCGCAAGATATAATTATATTTTACGAGCTAATCCGTATGAGTTTTTAAAACCAAAGGTAACGTTTGAACATAATTACTCTATTCGTGATAGCTGGGAATCAGCAATAAAAGATTCATTTGGACCACAGATTAAAAGTAAACATTTTAAATCAGTGACCAGTGATGAATTATGGCAACGTGATGTTGAATTTAAAATAACTCGAGATGAAAAGGGTAATATTGTATTACCAAAAGAGTTAAAAACCTTAATCGAAAAAAATAAAGCAAAATAATCAAACAATATAATTAAAAAATAGTGCGCTAAGTCTAATAATCAGGCTTAGCGCTTTTTTTATCTTCAAATTTTCCTTTTCCAATCTAATTCTTCAATTTTTATTACATGATAATTAATTGTGTTTAAGATTTGTTGCTAAAAAATAATTAAATTTAATAGTGATATTTAATATCACTCTATTTGAATCTATTAAATAAAGAGATTATAAGAAGTAATGAGAAATGTGCCATTTCATCAATTAAGTTGAAATGACACAAATTTTTAGGATGCAATAAGTAATTAATTCTAAATTAAGCTAGTAAACTTTTGATAAAATCTGTAATCTCAGGATCTTGACTGTTTTCAAATAAACATTTTTGGAAACGTTCGCCTCTGATTGCATCTTTAAGTAATGATTGATCAATCGATTTCAAGGCTTCAATTAAACTTTTTCCAGCTGCATTTTTCATATCATTTAAAATTACGGCATTAGCATTTTGAGATTCGCGACGCTCAGGCGGATAACCTAACCCTTTTTCGCCATCGAATGCTTTTTCAAAAATATAACGAGCATTCAGTTCTGCGCCCCAACCAAAGCCTTTAGCAAAAGCAAGCGATAAAGCATTACCATTATTCACTTGTGCAAATAAGTAAGCATCAGTAGGCTCAATACAATAACCACAGTTAACACCTGGAAATGCATTTAATGCCATTAATGCGCCTTGTCCCGTTCCACAGCCTGTGATAACAAAATCAACAGCTTTGCTGTTTAATAAAATAGCGCTAATAATACCTAAATGAACATAAGTTAATTTTTTATCGTTGTCGCCATCCATACCAACATTAAAAACCGTATGTCCATGTTTCTCAGTTGCGTTTTTTAATTCATTTAAAATAATTGGATTTTTAGCTGCTTGGCTAAATTCGTTCATTAGTGCTATTTTCATAATTTCCCTCTATTTTGATTGAGATAATAACTTATTACATAACAAAGTGTTGTAATTGGTTATTAGTACATTTTACTTTCATTATAAACTTGAAAAAAAATATATCAATTTTTTTAAGTAAAATAAAACGATGTTTTAATAAATTTATTGCAATGTGATGAAAGTCACAAAATCATCAATCTTTTTATATTACTATATTTATAAATGAATATCTTTTAAACATTTGTGTATTTCTATTCAGGGAGTTTATATGGCTAAGGGGAATATCGTAAAGCTATCATATTCATCATTTACTGATGAAGATTCAAAAAATGAAATTATTCGGTTAACACCAGAAGGTATTTTATGCCATCGCAATTATTTCTATCAAAAGTGCTTTACTAATGATGGCCAAAAGCTACTTTTTGCTGGTGAGTTTGATACTAATCGTAACTATTATTTACTTGATATTGAAAACCAAACAGCAAAACAACTAACCGAAGGGCCTGGTGATAATACCTTTGGTGGTTTTTTATCGCCAGATGATAAATTTTTATACTATGTAAAAAACGAACGCAATTTACAACAAGTTAATCTTGAAACTTTAGAAGAAAAAAATGTTTATACTGTACCCGATGAATGGGTAGGTTATGGTACATGGGTTGCCAATAGTGATTGTAATGAAATTGTCGGTATTGAAATTGATAAAAAAGATTGGACACCACTTACCGACTGGACAATATTTAAAGCATTTTATGATAAAAATCCACACTGCCGTTTAATCAAGATTGATATTGAAACGGGTGTAGCTAAAACAGTAATTGATCAAAATGTATGGTTAGGGCATCCAATTTTTAGACCTTTTGATGATAATACTATCGCATTTTGCCATGAAGGACCTCATGATTTAGTTGATGCAAGAATTTGGTTGGTCGATCGTGATGGTAAAAATGAACGAAAAGCCCATGATAATTTACCTGGTGAGAGTTGTACTCATGAATTTTGGGTTCCAGATGGATCAGGACTTGCTTATGTGTCTTATATGAAAGGACAACAAGAACGATATATCCGTCTTTATAATCCTGTGACGAATGAAGATAAAGAAATTATGGAGATGCCAGCTTGTTCACACTTAATGAGTAATTTTGATGGTACGCTGTATATTGGAGATGGAACTGGCAGCCCAGTTGACGTAATTGATACCAGTGGTTACAAAATTGAAAATGATCCATGGCTTTATATTTTAGCACCTAAAACAAAAACAGCACATAAATTGGTTAAGCATAATAGTACATGGCGAGTTTTAGATGGTGATCGTCAAGTGACTCATCCTCATCCATCATTTTCACCTGATAATAAATACGTTTTATACTCATGTGATGCACAAGATGAACCCGCACTTTATTTAACCAAAGTGCCAGCTAACATATTAGAAGAAATGTGATAGACCCTTTTTGTCTATCATAACGATAACGGAGAATATAATTATGTCGATTTTAAATAAATTTTCACTCACCAATAAAATAGCGCTGGTAACGGGTGCGTCTTATGGCATCGGTTTTGAGATAGCAAAATCATTAGCGAGTGCTGGAGCGAAAATCGTATTTAATGATGTGGTACCTGAAAATTTACAAAAAGGCCTTGATGCTTATAAAGAGGCTGGTATTGATGCACATGGCTATCTATTTGATATTACAGATGAAGCGGTTGTTGAAAAATCCATTGCCCAAATTGAAAAAGAACATGGTGTGATTGATATTTTAGTGAATAATGCTGGCATTATTCAACGCAAATCAATGCTTGAAACAAGTGCTGCTGATTATCGAAAAATTATTGATATCGACCTTACCGGTCAATTTATTATGGCAAAAGCGGTTCTTCCTTCAATGATCAAAAAAGGCAGTGGTAAAATTATTAACATCTGTTCAATGATGAGTGAGCTTGGCCGTGAAACGGTTGTTGGTTATGCCTCCGCTAAAGGTGGTTTAAAAATGTTAACTAAAAACATCTGTTCTGAATTTGGTCATGCCAATATTCAATGTAATGGTATTGGTCCGGGTTATATTGCCACGCCTCAAACTGCACCATTACGTGAAAAACAAGCAGATGGTTCTCGTCACCCATTTGATCAGTTTATTATTGCTAAAACACCTGCAGGACGATGGGGTACTCCTGATGATTTAGCCGGTGCAGCCGTATTTTTAGCATCTGAAGCTTCAAATTTTGTCAACGGTCATATTCTTTATGTTGATGGTGGTATTTTGGCTTATATTGGTAAACAACCTTAATTAAATAAGCTTAAAAATTAGTTAATTTAAGAGATAATAAAATAAAGATATATTTTTATTATCTCTTGTTTATTTTATGAATTTAGGAGTGATGTCATGTTTTGTTTTAATTCGGATATTGAATTAATTGATTTAGGAAATGGCGTTAAACGTAAAGTTTTAGCGCATGATGGTAATATGATGGCGGTTGAAGTTCATTTTGAAACAGGCGCTATTGGTGCAATGCATCATCATCCACACGAACAACTCACTTATGTTTTATCGGGTGAATTCGAATTTACTATTGGTGATGAAACCAAAATTGTTCGTACTGGCGATACGTTATATAAAAAGCCTAATATTGAGCATGGTTGCGTTTGCAAACAAGCGGGTGTGTTGCTTGATATGTTTACTCCGCAGAGATTAGATTTTTTATAAAATAGCTAGTAACGACTCATTATTAATTATGATATACTTTCGATAGTTTTTATTTGTTCTAGTTGATCGTTTAATAATAGAATAATGACTAATTTTTAGTAAGGAGATGTGCTAATAATGAATGATAGCTCACCAGAATCGGTTGCTTCGGTTTTAAAAGTTTTCGGAATTTTAGAAGCTTTATCTGAATCTAAAGACATCGCTATATCAGAATTATCGCAAAAAGTAATGATGCCAAAAAGCACAGCTTATCGATTTTTACAAACCATGAAATCATTAGGTTATGTTAATCAAGAAGAAGATTCAGATAAATATTCTCTTAATTTGAAATTACTTGATTTAGGTAACCGTGTGCTTTATCACCAAAACTTTTTAGCTATTGCTGATTTAGAGATGAGAAAGTTAAGGGATAAAACAAAAGAAACGATTCATTTAGCCGTTCGTGAAGGTGACCAAATTATCTACATTAATAAAGTGGCATCAGAACAATATAGTCTGTGTTTAACGTCTAAAATAGGTAATCAAGCGACGGTGCATGCTAGTGGATTAGGTAAAGTGTTATTAGCTTGGTTAGATGATGAAAGCAAAAAAAGCTTAGTTGATAGTATAGATTTTGTTCAATACACACCTAAAACTATTACAAGTAAAGAGGCATTTTTTGCTGAACTTGATGAAGTTAAACGTTTAGGCTACGGCAAAGATGATGAAGAATCTGAGCTTGGTTTACGTTGTTTTGCGGTACCCATTTATAATCGTTTAGGCAATATTATTGCTGCCTTAAGTCTATCAACCTCAATTTTTAGATGCAGTACTGAGGAAGATGAAGCTAAACTAGTGAGTGAAATTAGTCAAGCTGCAGCAAAAATATCTGAATTAATTGGTTATAATAAGCAGTCAAAATCATCAGATTAACGATAATTATTGATAAATAACCCCTAAACTTACTGCTTGGCTTGCTCCTGTTACTTCTGGAATATTTGATGGAAGATTATTGATTTTACAATAAGCAAGCCAAGCAAAAGCAATCGCTTCCATATCATCACCATTTATGCCTTTTGTATCTGTTGTTAATACTGTCCATGACGGAAGCAATCGAGATAAACGCGCCATAAGAAGAGGGTTTTTTGCGCCACCTCCACAGACTAACAGCTCACAAGATAATCTATTTTCTATCGGTAATTTCTTTATTTCATTGGAAATAGATAAAGCTGTCAACTCAACTAAAGTTGCTTGGATATCGTGCGCAGCTAAATTGAAGCCTGCTAATTTATTGTGTAACCAAGGTAAATTAAATAGTTCTCGACCCGTACTTTTAGGTGCAGGCATTTGAAAATAATTTTCCTTATAAAGATAATCTAATAAATCTTGGTTAATGTTCCCCGTTTTTGCCCATAATCCATCTTGATCATAGTTTTTACCTAACTGCTCTTTGATCCATCCATCGAGTAATACATTACCAGGACCTGTGTCATAACCTATTACAGGGTATTGAGGTATTAAAACAGTGATATTACTTATTCCTCCAATATTAAGTATCACACGATTGATATGTGGATCTTGTAATACTGCTTTATGAAAAGCCGGCACCAGTGGTGCACCTTGACCACCATAAGCCATATCTTTACGGCGAAAATCTGCAATAGTGGTTATGCCTGTTTTGGCTGCAATAATATTGGCATCTCCAATTTGCATGGTAAACGGATTTGCGCCACTTGGTGCATGGTAAATGGTTTGCCCATGACATCCAATAGCTGTAATTTGGTGTTTTTTTATCTGATTATCTTTTAAAAATTGATTTATACTATCAGCAAAAAGCTGCCCAAGTATGTGATCAATTTCACCTAAATTTTGCAATGAAGTTTGTTTGGTTTCGCATAACGTCAGTAGAAGTTGTTTTAAATGGGCTGGCATTGGATAACAATCACTAGCGATTGATGTAACTTTTTTTTCTGTTATATTCACTAAAGCAATATCAATACCATCCATACTGGTACCAGACATTACACCAATATATAAATTTTGCATAATGTTATCCTTGTCGAATGATTTTACCCGTTCTTATGTCTCTAATTTCAGAAGGTTGTAAGCGATGGCCGGTTTCACCGTTTAATACAGGAAAATCGTCCCCAAATTGTCTTTTGACTTCCAAAACAGTTCGACAGGGATTATGACCTGAAAGATTAGCACTTGATGAAACGAGTGGTTTACCAAATAGATCACAAAGCTGACAAACTAAAGGATGATCAGTGACTCGCACCGCGATAGAATCAAATTTACCCGTTAAAAAATAGGGCGTTGTTCTATTTTTGGGAAAAATCCAAGTGACTGGTCCGGGCCAGCTCGTAAATGCTAACTGCTTTTGTTCTTTATTAAGGGATGAATCATCAATATAAGGGAGTAATTGTTGATAATGACTTGCAATTAAAATTAGCCCTTTATCAATTGAGCGCTGCTTTAACTTTAGTAGGGTTAGTACAGCAGCTTCACTGTTAGGATCACAACCTAATCCAAAAACCGCTTCGGTCGGGTAAGCAATAACATCACCCTTTTTTAAACGATCATTACATTCTGATAGTGTTAATAAATTTGTCATTAAGATTTAAATGTTAATTAAAACGATTGAAAATTATATTAAACCTAGGGATTTAGATTTGCAAATTAGCTGAGATTAATTTAAAACATCACAATTATCGATAATAAAACACAATGATTAAGAATTAAAACTGACAGTTTGGGCTGGTTTACAAATAACCTTATTATTGCCAATTCATTTGTGGGTAATTGATTGCTGTTAATTCAACTGCTTGCTGCATATTGATAATTTTGACTCTTGGATCAATAAATGGCTGTAAACCACGTGCTTGAATATCATTATCAATAATGTAGCAATGTGCAGTTTTCTTGATAATTTCATCCAATAATGGATTATCTTGTAGCGCAATAATCACACCGTTTTGCCAAAATAAAACGGCATCTTGTTGCGATATTAATTGTGTATCTACGATTGATTGGTTAGCGGTTGAAATAGTATGTAACATAATTCTCACTTTTTATACTGAAACGTATAGTTAACCTGAAACTTTTTGACAGAAAAGCAAGTTAATCTTGTTTGGTACATCTTTAATGGTTATTAGTATATAATAAGGACTATTTATTGAGCAAAGAATTCATCATGAAACCTATTATTTTAGCCGATGAGCAAGCAACTATTTCATTGGGTGGCAAACTTGCTAAGCAATGTTTAAACTATTTATCCACACATGATGATACGATAGTTATCTATTTAATGGGTGACCTTGGTGCAGGTAAAACCACATTTAGTCGTGGATTTTTACAACAATTAGGTCATATAGGTAATGTCAAAAGTCCAACATATACTTTAGTTGAACCTTATCAGTTTAGTGATTTCTCTGTTTATCATTTTGATTTATACAGGTTAATTGATTCTGAAGAACTTGAGTTTATGGGTATTCGTGAATATTTTTCTTCGCGTTCGATCTGTTTAGTTGAATGGCCTGAACAAGCACAAGGTATATTACCAAGTGCTGATCTCGAAATTCATTTGGCTTATTTAGCCTGTGAGCGAACGGCTTGTGTGCAAGCAAAAAGCGAAAAGGGTCGAACTATTATTAATCTTTAACAATAAACATTAACGGTAAAAGATCATGAAAAAATTACTTACTTTCTTAATGTTATTAGTGTTTTGTAGTTCAGCTTATGCAACTAAAGTAGTGATCGCCGTTGATGCAGGGCATGGTGGTAAAGATTCTGGTGCAATAGGTCAAAGTAATTTATATGAAAAGACTGTTACGTTTTCAATTGCCAAAAAATTGACTAATTTGTTAAATAAAGATCCTAGTTTTAAAGGAGTATTAACCCGGAGCAGTGATACTTTTATCTCGGTTCCCCAGCGTTCAGACATTGCTCGAAAAAATAAAGCTAATTTATTAGTTTCAATTCATGCTGATGCAGCGCCAAATCGTAATGCAACTGGCGCATCAGTTTGGGTTTTATCGACCAAACGAGCCGATACTGAGCTTGGTCGATGGCTTGAACAAGATGAAAAAAAATCTCAATTATTAGGCGGGGCTGGTGATGTTCTCGCTGACGATAATAATCGTCACTTAAATCAAGCGGTGTTAGATTTACAATTTTCTTATTCTCAGCGAGTAGGTTATGAATTAGCAACGCAAGTTTTAAAATCAATCAAAAGTGTAACTAATCTTCATAAAAATCTGCCGGAACATGCAAGTTTAGGTGTTTTACGTTCACCTGATATCCCATCGATTTTAATTGAAGTTGGTTTTATTTCTAACCAAGAAGAAGAGCGTCTGTTAAGCAGTAATGCCCATCAAGATAAGATTGCTAAAGCCATTTATCAAGGTATAAAAAACTACGTAAAACAGAACCCTAAATTTGGAGAACAACATTAATGGCAATCCACATTCTATCTCCCCAATTAGCAAATCAAATTGCAGCAGGTGAGGTAGTAGAGCGCCCCGCATCGGTTATTAAAGAATTAGTTGAAAACAGCCTTGATGCGGGCAGTACTCAAATTGATATAGATCTTGAGCAAGGCGGCTGTAAATTAATTCGTATTCGTGATAATGGTTGTGGAATTAATAAAGATGAATTAGCCCTTGCTTTAGCTCGTCATGCAACCAGTAAAATCAGTACGTTAGATGATTTAGATGCAATTATTAGTCTTGGATTTCGTGGCGAGGCATTAGCAAGTATTAGTTCTGTTTCTAGATTAACATTAACATCGAGAACCGCTGAACAGTCTGAAGCATGGCAAGTTTATGCGGAAGGTCGAGATATGACGCCAACTATTAAACCAGCGGCTCATCCCATTGGCTCAACAGTTGAAGTTCTTGACCTATTTTATAATACTCCAGCAAGGCGCCGTTTTTTAAAAACAGAAAAAACCGAATTTATGCATATCGAGGAATTTGTACGTCGCATTGCACTGGCTCGTCCTGATGTCTCTTTTAATTTGCAACATAACGGTAAATTGGTTAAACAGTATCGAGCATCAAAATTAGAAAAAAGGGTGGAATTAGTTTGCGGCCGAGCGTTTATGCAAAAAGCGGTAAAACTGGATTGGCAACACGATGATTTAGTGATTCAAGGCTGGGTTACTAGTAGTGAAAGTAGCGAACTGCAATACTTTTATGTTAATGGTCGTGTCATAAAAGACAAATTGCTCAATCATGCATTGCGACAAGCTTACAATAGCCGTACTCATGAACAACAGAGTTATGTTGTATTTTTACAAATTGATCCTAAGCAAGTCGATGTTAATGTACATCCAGCAAAACACGAAGTTCGTTTCCATGAAGCGAGATTAGTACATGATTTTGTTTATCAAGCAATTGTCATGGCACTTGAATCAAATCAACAGCTCGCATATAACGAAAAAATGGTAATGGCTCCAAATCGACAAGCTGCTGGTGAAAACATCTTTAATCAAAAAATCGAAACTGAGCAGAAAAATTATCCAACAATTGGCTCGTTACCTAAAAAACCAATTAATCATATTAAAGAAAATGCAATTTATGGTCAGTTAGTCGAAACGAAACCAAAAGTTGAATTAGAAAAAACTCAGCCACAATCCTTTCAATCGACAGAAGATAAGGATGCAATAACCGCACCACAACAGGCAGTTATTGAGGCACTATTTCCTAAACGAAATGTGCCATTACAATCATTACAACAGCAACTTGACAGTTCATCGTTAGTGCAATTTGGCCGAGTATTAACGGTCATTCAATCTGATGTGGCATTGCTTGAAAAGTATGAAGATAATCAGCAAAAATTAATGTTGATGAAATTACCGGTTGCCCAACAAAAAGTAACGGCAATTAAATTATTATCTCAAGAATCTGAAAAATTATTAATTCCTTTAACGATATTAATTGATCATAAAGAACAGCAAGTTTTTACGAGTTATCAAAAACAATTAAATTTTTTAGGTTTTGATTTTTATGTAGATAAAGCAAAATTACATTTACAAAGTGTGCCAAAAATGTTGCGGACTATGAATTGGCAACAAATCTTGCCAGCATTAATTAGTTTTTTATCAGAATCAGAACAAGTAGTATTAGATCCAACACAAATA
The DNA here is from genome assembly GCF_016101765.1 of Gilliamella sp. B14448G11. Classification (NCBI taxonomy): domain Bacteria; kingdom Pseudomonadati; phylum Pseudomonadota; class Gammaproteobacteria; order Orbales; family Orbaceae; genus Gilliamella; species Gilliamella sp. B14448G11. Next base: position 282,484 of record NZ_JACFPX010000002.1, read on the forward strand.
GCTAATTGGTTAGCCAATCAATATGATGACGGCCATGCAGTATGTTGGAGCGTAGCGAAAGTGATTCAGTTATTAGCTCAGTTAGAACAGATAGATATTAATCTGTTACAGCAACAAACATTTTTATATCCAGTTAATATACAATTATTTACTCAATCGATTTTATCATGAACAAACCAAAAATTATTTCTTTAATGGGGCCGACTGCATCTGGTAAAACGGCATTTGCTATGGCTCTTTATGAGCGTTATCCTATTGATATTATAAGTGTTGATTCAGCGCTCATTTATCGTGGCATGGATATTGGAACAGCAAAACCAACAAAAGCAGAGCTACAGAAATATCCACATAAATTGATTGATATTTGCGATCCTGCACAAAGCTATTCGGCAGCTAATTTTCGGCATGATGCGATTGTCGAAATCGAAAAGACTCTAAGTAAAGGACGCATTCCATTGTTAGTCGGTGGCACCATGTTATATTTTAAAGCGTTAATTGAGGGGTTGTCACCGCTTCCTGTTGCTAACACGGAAATACGTAAACAAATAGAGGAAAAAGCCAATAAAATGGGGTGGCAAGCGATTCATGAAGAATTGCAAAAAGTTGATCCAGTATCGGCTGAGCGTATCCATCCTAATGATCCACAGCGCCTAAATCGTGCTTTGGAAGTTTATCTTATTACTGGTAAAAGTTTAACTGAGCTAACCCAAGAAAGTGGTGAAGCTTTGCCATATGATGTTATGCAATTTGCTATCATGCCAGATGATAGGGCTGAACTTCATCAGCGTATTGAGCAGCGTTTTTTACAGATGTTAGATCAAGGTTTTGAAAATGAGGTCAAGACGCTTATGCAACGATCTGATTTACATTTAAACTTACCCTCTATACGCTGTGTTGGTTATCGCCAAATGTGGGAATACTTAAATGGAGATACCAGTTATGATGAAATGGTATTCAAAGGAATTTGCGCGACTCGTCAATTAGCAAAACGGCAAATTACCTGGCTTCGTGGTTGGAAGCAGCCTATAACGTGGTTAAATAAAAATAATATGGAAAATATTTTCAATCATCTCTTTTAATTTCAAATAGATATTTTTGTTGCTTATTCCTTGGTCTTTTTATTTATTGATAGTTTATTTAGTTTTGTTAAAATATTTTAAGTTAATGAGGCGGTTTCGTATATTTTTTTGTCTAGTTAATGTAAATTTATTAAAATTTTAGTTATTTGTGCATAAATTGCTATTGATCGGTTCAAGTGCCGTCTTTTTTATGTTATTTTGGTATTTACTTACGTAAATATTCTATAATTGCAATTACAGTAGATATTTATTTTTGAAAATATAATTTCAATCTTCATATTATTTCATTTTAAAGGATAATCTCATGTCAAAAGGGCAGTCATTACAAGATCCTTATTTGAATTTGCTTCGTCGCGAGCATATTCCTGTATCAATTTATTTGGTTAATGGTATTAAATTACAAGGTCAAATCGAATCATTCGATCAATTTGTTATATTACTAAAAAATACTGTAAGCCAAATGGTTTATAAACATGCTATCTCAACAGTTGTACCATCAAGATCAATTTCTGGATTAGTATCTCAGCCAGAAGAGGAAAATGGAAACTGATTAAATCAGCGGAGAATCTGATTGTTTGAGCGATATAAGGGCGGAGAATCTGCCTTATTAGTCCATGTTTTCCTTCCTCAAGAAAGCGATATCGAGGATCTAAAAGAGTTTGAAGTATTGGTTACTTCTGCTCAAATAGAGATTCTCGATATTGTGACAACATCAAGAAAAACCCCTCAAGCCAAATATTTTATTGGTGAGGGTAAAGCCCTAGAAATTGCAGAAAAAGTTAAAGAACTACAAGCTTCAGTTATTTTAGTTAATCATACATTGACGCCTACTCAAGAACGGAATCTAGAAAAACTATGTGAATGTCGCGTTGTTGATCGAACAGGTTTGATTTTAGATATTTTTGCTCAACGAGCAAGAACGCATGAAGGTAAATTACAAGTTGAATTAGCACAATTGCAATATTTATCTACTCGTTTAGTTCGCGGATGGACACATTTAGAACGACAAAAAGGTGGTATTGGTTTACGAGGACCAGGTGAAACACAGTTAGAAACCGATAGACGATTGATTCGTAATAGAATTCAATTAATTTTATCAAGATTGGCTAAAGTAGAAAAACAGCGTAATCAAAATCGTCAATCAAGAAATAAAGCCGATTTATCTACAGCATCTTTAGTTGGATATACCAATGCAGGTAAATCAACACTATTTAATATTCTAACGAATGCCGATGTTTATGCGGCTGATCAGTTATTTGCTACACTTGATCCTACCTTAAGAAGGATTACAGTCGATGATGTAGGCGAAGTTGTATTGGCTGATACAGTAGGTTTTATTCGTCACTTACCTCATGATCTGATTGCGGCTTTTAAAGCAACATTGTTAGAAACGCAAGAAGCCGCTTTATTGCTGCATGTTATAGATGCGGCGGATCCTAATATGTTGGATAATATACATGCAGTAGAAGAAGTACTATTTGAAATTGATGCACATGATATTCCAACATTGTTAGTAATGAATAAAATTGATTTAATTGAAGGTAGACAGCCAAGTATTGATCGTGATGAAGAAGGAGTCCCAATTCGTGTTTGGATTTCTGCTCAAAATGGTTTAGGATTAGATATCTTATTTATAGCATTAAAAGAAAGGCTTGCTAAACAGATTCAAGTTTGCCAGTTGAATTTACCAGCTCATTTGGCAAAACTCAGAAGTCGTTTTTATCAGTTAAATGCAGTAGAACGTGAATTTATTAATGATGATGGTAGTTTTCGACTAGATGTGAGAATGCCTTCTATTGAATGGAATCGTCTCTGTAAACAGGAGCCAGATCTGTTATACTTAATTAATACGCAAAATAACAACTAATCGTTAAATGGAGCATATAAAATATGGCGTGGAATCAGCCCGGAAATAACGGACAAGATAACGATCCATGGGGAAGTAACAACAAAAAACCTTCCAATTCAACAAATGATATATTGGATAAAATTAAAGATTTTCTAAAAAAAGGTAATTTAGGCAATAACAATGGTGGTTCATCAAAAACTAAATTACCGATGAGTCCGTCAAAAATTATTGCTATAGCATTTATTGCTATAATTTTTATCTGGGGTCTAAGTGGGTTTTATACCATTAATCAAAGTCAGAGAGGCGTTATTACCCGCTTTGGTCAAGTTCAACCTGAAATTGTTCAACCAGGACTAAATTGGAAACCTACCTTAATCGATAAAGTCTATGTTGTTGACACCCAAGGTACTCGAAATTTCAATGTTCAAGGCTTTATTGTTACTACAGGTGAAAACCTTGTCTTTGTTGAGATGAATGTACAGTATCGTATCAGCAACCCATTAAAATATTTATTCAATGTTACTAATGTTGAAGATAGCCTACGCCAAGCTGCAGATAGTGCACTTCGAACCGCTGTGGGTAGCTCTAATATTGATGCTATCATTTCCGATGGTCGTTCAATTCTTGAAAGTAGCACCAGAGATGAACTCGTTAATGTAATAACCCATTATGATATGGGAATTAATATTGTTGATTTAAACTTCCAAGTGGCTCGTCCACCGGATGAGGTTCAAGATGCTTATGATGATGCAATTCGTGCTCAGGGCGATAGTGAACGTGAAATCAAACAAGCAGAAGCTGATAAAGTCCAATTAGTTCAGCAAGCTGAAGGTAAATCGGCAAGAATTTTAGCTGATGCTAATGCCTATAAAGTTCGAGTAGAACTTGAAGCGGCAGGTGATGTTGCACGTTTTGAACAAATTTTACCGCAATATAAAGCAGCTCCTGAAATAACTAAAGAGCGTTTATATATTGAAACGATGGAAAAAATATTAGAGAAAACGAATAAAGTCATCGTTAGTGATAAAAGCGGTAATTTAATGGTGTTACCATTAGAACAATTATTAAAAAATAAAAGCGAAAAAGTATCTACACCAACTGTAAATCAAAATAGTGACTATAATTTTAATATGCCAAGTTCTTCTGAAGCGATAAAAAGTATACCTCAAACAGCAAGTGAATCACAAAAAAGTGCCACAACAAGTAACAGTAGTTCTACTGGTAACACAGCAAGAACTATGCGAACTATGGGACAATAATAAGGAGAAAGATGAATATGCGTAAATTATTGATTCCTGTTGTTTTAATTTTAATTGGTATGTTCTTTTCCAGCGCTTATGTGATAGAAGAAGGGACACGTGGTGTTGTTTTAAGATTTAACAAAATTATTGGATTATCTAATCCAGGATTACATTTTAAAGTTCCGGGTATGGATAGCATCAAAGTTATTGATGCAAAAATTCAAACAACTAATAGTTCTAATAACAGCAAAGAACAACGATTTTTTAACGTACAAAAGAAAGAATTGATTGTTGATTATTTTGTTCAGTGGAAAATTGTTGATTTTAACCGTTATTATGAAACAGTTGCTGGTGGTAATAATGTTGAAGATTTACTTTTAGCGCGTTTAAATGGTCGCCTAAGAGCTGAAATCGGTAAATTAAGCAATAAAGACATTATTAATGATTCTAACGCTGATACTAAATCACGAAATTCTTTGATGATTCGAGTTAAGGATGCTTTAAATGGCAATCATCAGGACTCTGTTGACTCAGCACCAATTGACAAATTGGTTGCTGACACCCAAAAAGATCCTGAAAGCAATAAAACCAGCTTAAGAGCATTTGGTGTTGAAGTGATTGATGTGCGAATTAAACAGATTAACTTCCCTGCTGAGGTTTCTGGTTCCATTTATGCAAGAATGCGAGCAGAACGTGAAGTTATTGCACGTGATAAACGTTTTGAAGGTGTTAGAAAAGCTGAGGAAACAAGAGCAACAGCTACACTTGAAGCAACCAAAATATTATCAGAAGCAGAGCGTCAATCTCGTATTATCCGCGGTGAAGGTGATGCTAATGCGGCAAAACTATACGCTGATGCCTTTGGCAAAGATATGGCGTTTTTTAGTTTTATTCGTAGTTTAAAAGCGTATGAACAAAGCTTTACAGGCAATGATGTGATGGTCATTAGTCCGGATAGTGAGTTTTTCCAGTATATGAAATTGAAATCAAATAAATAACAGAATGAGTAAACAGTCTATGAGTAATAATGTTGTTGTGTTAGGTACACAATGGGGTGATGAAGGCAAAGGTAAAGTTGTCGATTTACTTACTGAAAAAGCAAAATATGTTGTTCGTTATCAAGGCGGACATAATGCAGGTCACACATTAGTTATTAATGGTGAAAAAACTGTACTACACTTAATTCCATCAGGAATTTTGCATAATAATGTTATTAGTATTATTGCTAATGGCGTAGTGCTTTGCCCTGATGCTTTAATGAAAGAGATGAAAGAACTTGAAACTAGAGGTATCCCCGTTAAAGAAAGACTACTCATCTCTGAATCGTGCCCATTAATTTTGCCTTATCATATTGCATTAGATCAAGCTCGAGAAAAAGCTCGTGGTAATAAAGCTATTGGTACTACCGGTCGCGGCATTGGACCTGCTTATGAAGATAAGGTTGCGCGTCGTGGACTTCGTGTCGGGGATTTACTTGATAGAGCGGTATTTGCTGAAAAATTAAAAGAAGTGATGGAATACCATAACTTTCAATTAGTTAATTACTATAAAGCCGATACTGTTGATTATCAGAAAGTTCTTGATGACACATTAGCGATTGCCGATACTTTAGTGTCTATGATTGCCGATATTCCTGCTCTTTTAGAAGATGCACGAAAAAAAGGCGAAAAAATTATGTTCGAAGGAGCGCAAGGTACATTACTTGATATTGATCATGGTACTTATCCTTACGTGACCTCTTCTAATACAACCGCGGGTGGAGTAGCAACTGGTTCTGGTTTTGGTCCTCGTTATGTTGGTTATGTATTAGGGATTGTTAAAGCCTACTCTACACGAGTTGGGGCAGGACCTTTCCCTACAGAATTATTCGATGAAACGGGTGAATACCTTTGTAAACAAGGGAATGAATTCGGTGCAACAACAGGTCGTCGTCGTCGTACTGGATGGTTAGATGCGGTTGCTGTTCGAAAAGCGGTACAACTTAATTCTGTTTCTGGATTTTGTCTAACAAAACTGGATGTACTCGATGGTCTTAAAGAAGTTAAAATTTGTGTAGGCTATCAATTACCAAATGGTGATGTAATAAAAAATGCACCAGCAGCAGCTGAAGATTGGAGTTTAGTAAAACCAGTTTATGAATCAATGCCTGGTTGGAGTGAATCAACATTTGGAATCAAGAGTTATGATGCACTACCACAAGCTGCAAAAGCCTATATCAAACGAATTGAAGAATTAACGGAAACACCAGTTGATATTATTTCAACAGGTCCGGATCGTAGTGAAACCATGATTTTACGAGATCCATATTCAGTATAATTTTAAATTAAGAAAAATCGGGATAATTATCCCGATTTTTTATTTTAAGCTAATTAACAAAGTATAATGATTAAACCTATAAGAGGATATTATGACAAAAATAGGGACACCATTATCACCTAGTGCAACAAAAGTTTTACTTTGTGGCGCTGGAGAACTAGCTAAAGAAGTTGTGATTGAATTACAACGATTAGGTTGTGAAGTTATTGCTGTTGATCGTTATGCTAATGCTCCTGCGATGCAAGTTGCACATCGTTATTATATAATCAATATGTTAGATGGTGATGAACTAAGAAACATCATTGAAACTGAAAAACCTGATTATATTGTTCCTGAAATAGAAGCAATAGCCACTGATACCTTAGTTGAGATGGAAAAAAAAGGTTTTACTGTAATCCCAACGGCCAAAGCCACTCAATTAACAATGAATCGTGAAGGCATACGTCGCCTTGCGGCTGAAAAATTAAAGTTACCGACTTCACCTTATCGTTTCGCTGCAAATAAAACAGAATTTAAACAAGCGATAACAGAGATCGGTTTTCCTTGTTTTGTCAAACCAATTATGAGTTCTTCTGGTAAAGGTCAATCATTATTACGAAGTGAAGTGGATATTGATTCCTCATGGACCTATGCTCAAGAAGGCGGTCGAGCTGGTGAGGGAAAAGTAATAATAGAAGGCTTTGTGGATTTTGATTACGAAATTACTTTACTTACTGTCAAACATATCAATGGTATTTCATTCTGTGAACCTATCGGTCATCGTCAAGAAAAAGGGGATTATCGAGAATCTTGGCAACCACAACAAATGTCTAATCAAGCCTTAAATCTAGCAAAAGAAATTGCAAGGAAAATAACTGATGCGCTAGGAGGACGAGGTTTATTTGGTGTAGAATTGTTTGTAAAAGGTGATCAAGTTTGGTTTAGTGAGGTTTCCCCTCGCCCACATGACACAGGTTTGGTGACATTAATATCTCAAAACTTGTCCGAATTTGCATTGCACGCCAGAGCTATATTGGGATTACCTATTCCTAATATTGAACAATACGGATCTGCAGCTTCAGCAGTGATTTTAGTAAATGGTTCTTCAAAACAAGTTACATTTGCTAATTTAGAAAAAGCATTACAAGAACCACATACAGATATACGTTTATTTGGTAAACCTGAAGTAGAGGGTGTAAGACGAATGGGAGTCGCATTGGCGAAAGCCGAAACGAATTCCGAAGCGGTAAATAAAGCAGTAAATGCAGTTAAACAACTCAAAATAACGCTATAACGCACTGTTTTGGATAAAAAGCAACCGATCAATCCAAAAATAACAAAATTTCTAAAATAGGGGTTGACGAGTGCAAGTGAAGTGAGTAACATACGCAACCCTTGAGACAGCAAACTAAATAACAAAACATTTAGTTAAATGAAAAAGCTGTCAGCTCTTTAAAAAGAAGAAACAGACAATCTGTGTGGGCACTTGCGAGACGAAAGATTAAAGTCTACGGACTAAA
>NZ_JACFPX010000030.1:0-15494 GCF_016101765.1 Gilliamella sp. B14448G11
CGGTGTTAATGGTGTGTCAACCCGGTACACATCAGGTTATTGACCATGTTATGTTAGATCCGGCTCAACCCGGAGCAGGTAGTTTGCATGTTTGGTGTTGGATTAACAGTTTTATGGTGTATTATAAATCAACCGATATAGATGACGGCGAATACAAAACAGATGAAGAGGCAAAATTCAAACAGGATATGATAGAGGGAGAAAGGTGGCCAGAATGGATGGTGGAAGCCTTTAATGCTACATCACTTGAAGAGTTAGCTGCAATTAAACAAAAATATAATATTAAACAATAATAAAAAACTTAAATTGATAGTAAAGGAATAAGGATAAGGAATAAAACAGTAATGCCATCAAAATACCGCCCCCAGATCTTTGGTTGGTTTGGCGACCTAGATAAAGGTCCTTATAGCCTACCACTGCATGATGATCGCTTAATTTTTGCCAATGATAACTATTGTGCATTTATTCGTAAGGAACATAGTGATCAGATTTTTTATACTTGTATCTTTTTTATTGCCATTATTTTGTTGATTGGAACTATCATAGGATGTCTTTGGCTAGCGGTTCTACATGATAATTCTAAAATAGAGTTTGTTGATCTGGTTGTTATAGCCTGTTTTTTTACTAGCCTTTTTGCTTTAAATTATGCAATTCCTGAATTCTACCAAAATGCATTTTCACGCCTTGGAAGTCCCATAATATTTAATCGTAAGACGGGTAAAGTGTATGTTAATGAAAGTTACTTTTTTAACTTTAAAATATTACGGCACCCAAAAGTATTTTTGCAACCGAAAAAACGTCGCATACAAGAGTATGATTGGAATGATATGCATGGTGTAATTATCCATAATTTTTCACGTAATGCTTTAATTTCAACGGTATTAATGGTTTGTGAACCCGGCACACATCAGGTTATTGACCATGTTATGTTAGATCCGGCTCAACCCGGAGCAGGTAGTTTTCATGTCTGGTGTTGGATTAACAGTTTTATGGTGAATTATGAATCAGCCGATATAGATGACGGCGAATACAAGACAGATGAAGAAGCAAAATTCAAAGAGGATATGATAGAAGGTGAAGGTTGGCCAGAATGGATGGTGGAAGCCTTTAATGCTACATCACTTGAAGAGTTAGCTGCCATTAAACATAAATATAATATCAAACCATAATAACGAACTTAAATAGAACCCAAAGGAATAAGGAATAAAACAGTAATGCCGTCAAAATACCGTCCCCAGATCTTAGGTTGGTTTGGCGACCTAGATAAAGGTCCTTATAGCCTACCACTGCATGATGATCGCTTAATTTATGCGAATAATAACTATTGTGCCTTTATTCGCAAAGAACATAATGATCAAATTTTTTATTCGTGTCTGTATATTGTTGGTTTTATATTTGGAACTGGTGCTGTTGTTAGCTTTATTTGTTTATTGGCTCTTGTATATGATGATCCTACAATTGAGTCTTTTACTCTAATGGTTATTATAGTTGGATTTACTGTAAGTTGTTTCGGCATGTATGTTTTAATTCCTGAGTTATATCAAAATCTATTTTCACGCCTTGGTAGTCTCATAATATTTAATCGTAAGACGGGTAAAGTGTATGTTAATGAAAGTTACTTTTTTAACTTTAAAGTACTACGGCACCCAAAAGTATTTTTACAACCGAAAAAGCGCCGCATACAAGAGTATGATTGGAATGATATGCATGGCGTAATTATCCATAATTTTTCACGTAATGCTTTATCCTCAACGGTATTAATGGTATGTGAACCCGGCACACATCAGGTTATTGACCATGTTATGTTAGATCCGGCTCAACCCGGAGCAGGTAGTTTTCATGTTTGGTGTTGGATTAACAGTTTTATGGTGAATTATGAATCAGCCGATATAGATGACGGCGAATACAAAACAGATGAAGAGGCAAAATTCAAACAGGATATGATAGAAGGTGAAGGGTGGTCAGAATGGATGGTCGAAGCCTTTAATGCCACATCACTTGAAGAGTTAGCTGCAATTAAACAAAAATATAATATCAAGCCATAATAACGAACTTAAATAGAACGTAAAGGAATAAAACAGTAATGCCGTCAAAATACCGCCCCCAGATCTTTGGTTGGTTTGGAGACCTAGATAAAGGTCCTCATAGCCTACCACTGCATGATGATCGCTTAATTTATGCCAATGATAACTATTGTGCTTTTATTCGCCAGGAACATAATGATCAGATTTTTTATACATGTCTCTATTTTGTTGCGATTATTTTGTTGAGTATACTAATTGTAGGTATGGTTATTTTTATTTTTGGATTTGATCACAAACTGTCACTAATTGGAATAATTGGTTTTATTACTTGTTGTGGTTCTTTAAATTATGCAATTCCTGAATTCTATCAAAATGCATTTTCCCGTCTAGGTAATCCCATAATGTTTAATCGTAAGACGGGTAAAGTGTATGTTAATGAAAGTTACTTTTTTAACTTTAAAATATTACGGCACCCAAAAGTATTTTTACAACCGAAAAAACGCCGCATAAAAGAGTATGATTGGAATGATATGCATGGCGTAATTATCCATAATTTTTCACGTAATGCTTTAACCTCAACGGTGTTAATGGTTTGTGAGCCAGGCACACATCAGGTTATTGACCATGTTATGTTAGATCCTGCACGACCAGCAACAGGTAGAATGTTTGTCTGGGGTTGGATTAACAGTTTTATGGTGAATTATGAATCAGCTGATATAGATGACGGCGAATACAAGACAGATGAAGAGGCAAAATTCAAACAGGATATGATAGAGGGTGAAGGTTGGCCAGAATGGATGGTGGAAGCTTTTAATGCCACATCACTTGAAGAGTTAGCTGCAATTAAGCAAAAATATAATATCAAACCATAATAACGAACTTAAATAACTTGAATGGATAATGATGATTGAATATAAGAACAGTAATAAAAAGTCATTTTATTCGCATAAATTCTATTAGAAATTTAATAATAAAATAGATGAAACGGTATAGACTCCTGAATATTTTTTACAAAAATCACTATTTTTATTTTAAGCATAACTGTTTTTTATACCTAGATGAGGAGCAACTGGTTACTAATGTTTGATATGATTTAAATTTAACTAAAAATAATGGATTTTCTGATGATTTTTTACCAGAAAATGATATCTTAAAAATAACTTACCACTTTCTTTATTTACAATTTTCCAACTAACTACTAAACTAATATCGTTCTCAACGGGGTGCCTTATGGGCTGAGAGTGTTAGGTTTACTAATGCAACTCGTCGAACCTGAACTGGGTCATGCCAGCGGAGGGATTTGAGTTATCGTGTCTGCTCAAACCTTTTGTCTTTTATACGCTTTTTTGGAGGCAAAATGTTTTGTAATAAATTCTTACTGTCATTTTTATTTTCTGTATTCTTTGTAGCAACTTCTGCCAATGCTAAAATTCATGAAAAACCTATTTTAACTGTTTATAGTTATAGCTCTTTTATTTCCGAGTGGGGACCAGGTGAAGCAATTAAACAGGGCTTTGAAGCACAATGTAATTGCCAACTCGATATTGTAACGCTAGGCGATGGTGTGTCGATTTTAAATCGTCTTCGCCTTGAGGGTAATAAAACCAATGCTGATGTTATTTTAGGTTTAGACAATAATCTTTTAGGACAAGCTAAACAGGCTAATATCATGGCACCTCATCAAATAGCCAAACCTAACAATCTTAATACTGATTGGTGGGATGAGGATTTTATGCCGTATGATTTCGGTTATTTTGCTTTTATCTATAATAAAGAAAAAATAAAGAATCCTCCTCACTCATTACATGAGTTAGTTGACAATAAAGCCAATTGGAAAATTATTTATCAAGATCCTAGAACCAGTACTCCCGGATTAGGATTGCTATTTTGGGTAAAAAATATTTACGGTAAGGATGCGGTATCTGCATGGCAAAAAATTGCTAAAAATACTGTTACAGTTACTAAAGGGTGGAGTGAAGCATACGGTATGTTCTTAAAAGGTGAAGCTGATTTGGTGCTGAGTTATAGCACATCGCCAATTGCACATATAATTAATGATCAAGATTATCGTTATAATGCCGCTATTTTTGATGAGGGGCATTATCGTCAAGTTGAAATAGCAGGTATCACCAAATATAGTCAACAACCACAATTAGCACGTCGCTTTTTACAATATCTATTAACACCCGAGGTACAACGGCAATTTGCTGAAAAAAATGTTATGTATCCTATTATAAATACGCCATTACCCCCTGCGTTTGATCAGATTAATAAAGTCAGTAAAGCGCTTGAATTTGATGCAGAGAACGTGGTTGATAATCAAAAAGCTTGGATACGAGAATGGCAATCAGCCATTAGTCAGTAATAAAAAAGATTGTTAATTTTATAATAAAAAGCAATGTTAAATTTTAAAACGTTACTGCCAGGTATCAGCGCTGCTAGTTTGATAATAGCAGTTTTAGGCACTGCATTGTTTGCGCTTTGCCATACAGCCATAAAGTCCGATAATTTAACGGTTTATATTGATAATTATTTATTGCACATTATTTGGATCACTTTCATGCAAGCGATGTTATCGACGTTTTTGTCAGTATTTTTGGCAGTTGCTATGGCTAAAGCGTTATCCATGATCGATTTTTGGGGAAAAAGCTTTCTAATACGGATAATGCCCGTTACCTTTATATTACCAACATTAGTTGTTGTAACTGGGCTATTATCTGTTTATGGTCAACAAGGTTTATTTGCTACGTGTTTTGCTTATTTAGGTTTATCTTTTTCAACTTCAATTTATGGACTGGTTGGGATTTTATTGGCTCATGTTTTTTTGAATTTTCCTTATGCGAGTGGTCTATTTTATCAAACATTAACGAGTGTTCCTGTTGAGCAAAAGCAACTGGCTGCTCAGCTTAATTTTTCTCATTTTACTTATTTTAAATTAGTAGAATGGCCATTATTGCGTCGGCAGCTTTTACCTATGTCAGGACTAATTTTTATGCTTTGCTTTACCAGCTTTGCTGTAGTGTTGTCATTAGGAGGTGGGCCAAAATATACCACTATTGAAGTTGCTATTTACCAATCGATTCGCGATTTTGATTTGATGCAAGCTGTTATGTTAGCAATCATACAGCTTATTTGTTGTATGAGTTTTGTTTGGGTACTACGAAGAAAAAATCACTATCGCGATCTTAGTGCGCAGTATATTCGCTACCAATATCGTTTACCCAACACTGTGACTATAGGTTTGGTTAGTGCTGTTATTGTGATTTTGGGCGCAATGTATATATTTTTGCCAATGATTACGTTATTGATTGAAGGTATTGGTTATTTTCAATGGTCGCAGTTAAATTGGGCTTTTCAGCAAGCGGTTATCTATTCGTTAATAATTGCCCTTGGTTCAGCTGTGGTGGCTATGTTACTTGCTTTATTAATACTTTGGACCAATAGCCGTCTTTTGATTGGCAATCAGCAACAATGGAGCAATCGTTTAATGTTAGTGGGGTCATTGATATTAACCATTCCAAGCATGGTACTTGCATCAGGATTGTTTATTTTGTTATTTCAGTATGCTGATAATGCCGTGTTTGTCTGTAGTTTAATGATGCTTTGCAATGCTCTAATGGCCTTACCTTTTATCTTAAAAAATCTTGAAGTGCCAATGTATGATGTCACATCACGATATTGGCAATTATGTCAATCATTAAACATTGCAGGTATTAGGCATTTTTATCTAATTGAATATAAATCATTAAAAAAACTTTTTACGTTGAGCTTGGCCTTTTCGGCATTATTGTCAATGGGGGATTTTGGTATTATTGCGTTGTTTGGCGGGCAAGCCGTTAGCACATTACCTTATTATTTGTATCAACAAATAGCGCATTATCATTATCAAGAGAGTGCCGTGACGGCCGCATTTTTGTTAATTTTATCTTTTAGTTTATTAATTGTGATGGATTATGATCGAACTTAATCAAATTAATTATCAATATGATGATTTTAAGATGCATTTTAATATGCAAATTGCTACCCAAGAAAAAGTAGTCATTGTTGGACCGAGTGGTGCGGGTAAAAGTACCTTATTAAGCTTGATCGCAGGATTTATTTTTCCAAGTTCCGGGCAAATCATCCTTAATAATCAAAATATGACGCAAACTTTACCGGGTAAGCGTCCAGTTTCGATGCTATTTCAAAATAATAACTTATTCGATCATTTAACCGTTGAGCAAAATATTGCTTTAGGCATTAAGCCGTCATTAAAACTAACGGGTTTTGAGAAGCAAAATATCGCGGATATGCTGGCTAAAGTTGGTTTATCGGGCTTTAATGAACGCTATCCCAATCAACTTTCAGGGGGACAGCGTCAACGAGTTGCTTTGGCACGCTGTTTAATTCAACATCGTCCTATTTTATTATTGGATGAACCATTTTCGGCATTAGACCAAGCTTTACGGTTTGAAATGCTAGCATTGGTTAATCATATCTGTGATGAATTTGATTTAACATTACTTATGGTTTCACATTATCTAGATGAGTCTTTAGATAACTTTTCACGTTGTTTAGTTGTTGATAATGGAAAGATCATATTTAATAATCCTCCTTATCAACTTAACGATCCCGAAAATAAGGTTATTGCTCAATTATTAGGTTTGCCAATAAATAAAAGCTAAAACGATTTTTTTCAATGCTTAAATAAAACGATTGTCTGCTAATTTATTTCTAAATATAAAATTGTTATCACTTAAGGTTTTATTAATGTAGGAGGGGTAATTTATACACTTCCATAACCTATGATATCAAATAAATTTTCATGACGAATATAAAAGATAACAAAAAGTTTAGCTGGTTAGCGCTTATTTTTACTATTTTATTTTTTACTTTTTTTTCAAGTGGTTTACAACTTTATATCTTCATTTCCGGGCATGCCAATGCGATAGGTTTACGTGATTCAATCATCTATAGTTTAATTTGGTTGATCCCAGTTTTAATATTTCCAAATCAGACTCGAAAAATTGCCACTGTCTATGGTTTGATTGTTGGTAGCTTATCACTGATTTCAATAAGTTATTTTATAATTTATCGTCAGGAATTTTCTCAAAGTGTATTTTTTGTCATGGCTGAATCGAATTTGACTGAATCAAATGAGTTTATTCAACAATATTTCAGTTCGAAATTAATGGCCATAGTGATTATTTATTGTTTGATCGGTATTTATCTTTGGCGAAAAGTAAGACCTGTCTATGTTAAAAACACAACCAAATGGGTTACGTCATTATTAATTGCCATTTATGCCATTATGCCACTGGTTATTAGTGTTACAATCAAAAATTCCTCCTTGCAAAAAGCAACAACACATCTATTAGGTCGAATGGAAACTACTGTACCTTGGCAACTGATTAATAGTTATATCGCTTATCGCTCTCAACTTTCGAATATGGAAGAGATAATGCATCATTTGAATACTTTACCTCCCGTTGAAAATTTAAAAGATGCCAATGGTAATACTCCCAGAACACTAGTGTTAATTATTGGTGAATCAACTACACGTAATCGAATGAGTATTTATGGATATCCACGTAATACAACGCCACAAATCGAGCAATTTAAAAAGGATAATCCTGAATTTTTAGTGTTTAATGATGTTGTGTCATCAAGGCCTTATACCATAGAAGTTTTACAACAAGCCTTAACTTTTGCAGATGAACAACATCCTGACCTTTACCTTACTCAACCTTCGTTAATACATTTAATGAAACAGGCAGGGTATAAAACCTATTGGATAACAAATCAACAAACGATGACGAAACGAAATACTATGTTGACGATGTTTTCTAAACAAGCAGATGAACAGTTTTATATGAATAACGATCGTAATCAAAGTTCAAGGCAATATGATGAATCGGTCTTTGAACCATTTATGAAAGTGCTTGCTGAACCTGTAGAAAAGAAATTTATCATTATTCATTTGCTCGGTACACATATGAAATATGAGTTCCGTTATCCGGAAAATGGAGAATATGATCGATTTAAAGACAAAGCGAGTATTCCATTTAAAATTGATGATGAGAACGTGGATGAATATAACTCTTATGATAATGCAATAAGTTATAATGATTTTGTGACAACCACGTTATTTACTTTATTTAAAAACAGTCATGAAAATGGTTTTATGTTGTATTTTTCTGATCATGGTGAAGATGTCTACCAAACGGCTCCTCATGATATTTTAGGGCGTAATGAAAAGGCGCCAACCCGCACCATGTATACTATACCGTTTATGCTATGGCAATCACCGAGTTGGATCGCATCTCACCCTAATCACTATCAAGATTATGTGAATCGAAAATTTAGTACTCAGGATTTGATCCATACTTGGTCTGATTTAGCTGGACTGAGTTATAACTTATATGTACCAGAAAAAAGTTTGGTTAATCCTAATTATTATGAGGGAAAACGCTGGATTGGTGATCCTTATGATAAAAATGGCTTAATTGATTTTGATAAATTAACGAAGTAACTCTTTAGACTGTTTACACCAGCATTTAAGGTATGATATTGTATATTTATACAGTCATATTTTAAATGCAGTGAAACAGTTATTTATGCGAAAAATTATTCATGTTGATATGGATTGTTTTTATGCCGCAGTTGAAATGAGAGATAATCCCCGTTATCGTAATTTGCCGATAGCAGTAGGGGGCGATCCTCGCAAACGCGGTGTTGTTGCTACTGCAAATTATTTAGCTCGTCAATATGGCGTACATAGTGCGATGTCGATGTCACAAGCTCTAAAATTGTGCCCAAATCTTAAAGTCATTCCAAGTCGGCATGCTGTTTATAAAGAAGTTTCTAATCAAATTCATCAAATATTTAAGCGCTATACTAAAGCAATTGAAACCTTGTCATTGGATGAAGCTTATTTAGATGTGACCGATTGTAAGCTTTGTCATGGTTCAGCCACTTTAATTGCTCAAGATATTCGCCAAGCGATATATAAAGAACTTGAATTGACCGCATCCGCAGGCGTTGCCCCACTTAAATTTTTAGCTAAAATTGCTTCAGATATGAATAAACCTAATGGGCAATATGTAATTACACCCGATGCTGTTACAAGCTTTATCGCTCAATTACCACTTAAAAAAATTCCGGGTGTAGGTAAAGTGACCGAGAAAAAATTAGCTGAATTAGGGCTAATCACCTGTCAGGATGTCGTTAATTATGATGTGAGTAAATTACTTAATCAATTTGGTAAATTTGGGCGAGTCTTATATGAACGATGTCAAGGCATTGATGAACGTGAAGTTTGTAATGATAGGCAACGTAAATCTGTAGGGGTAGAGCGCACCTTAGTTAACGATATTCATACTTGGGATGAGTGTTTATTACAGTTTGAACCGTTATTTGAAGAGCTGAAAACTCGGTTAAGTAAAGTTCGTTCTGATTTGTCAATCGCTCGACAAGGTGTTAAGTTTAAATTTGATGATTTCCAACTTACTACCCAAGAACATGTTTGGTCTAAACTTGATAAACAGGATTTAATTGAACAAGCCTATAAAGTTTGGCAAGAACGTCGAAATGATCGTGGAGTGCGTTTGATTGGTTTTCATGTCACTTTAATCGATCCACAACTTGATAAACAGTTACTCTTCAATTTTTAATTATCTAGATTGATAAAAAAAGAGGATGTGTGCATTACCACATCACCCCCAAAACTTACGACTTCATACTAAATCTATTTTAAATTAGTACCATTACTGCTAATGACTTGTTTATACCAATCAAAAGAATCTTTTTTATAGCGTTTCATAGTACCGTTACCTTCATTATCACGATCAACGTAAATCACGCCATAACGTTTTTTCATTTCGCCAGTTGTAAATGAGACGACATCAATAATACCCCACGCGGTATATCCCATAACATCAACCCCATCATAATCGATAGCTTTTAACATTGCTTTGATGTGTGCACCAAGATATTCGATGCGTGGTTTATCATGAACTTTATTACCGTTTTCTAATTCATCTATCGCGCCAAAACCATTTTCCACAATAAACAGTGGTAACTGATAACGATCATATAAACGATTAAGAGTATAACGTAAGCCTTCTGGATCAATTGGCCAACCCCAATCGCTGCTTTTAATGTATGGATTCTCAACAGCATTAGGTAAAGCACCGTTGACAATATTATCACGATGATCATTTTTAGCATCAGCTTTAACAACGGTTGACATGTAATAACTAAAGCCAATGTAATCAACGGTACCTTGTTTTAAAATCGCTAAATCTTCATCGGTGATATCAAGCTTATAGCCTTCTCGTTCAAACTCTTTTAAAGCATAAGATGGATAATAACCACGAACATGCACATCAGGGAAGAAGAAGCGTTGATGCATAGCAATTTCAGATGCCATCATATCTTCTGGATTACAAGAATACGGATAAATCGGCACGTGAGAAATCATACAACCAATTTCAAAGTTAGGATTGATTTTTTTACCAGCAATTACCGCTTTGGCACTGGCTAATAGTTCGTAATGTGCCACTTGATAAAGTACTTCTTGTGGATTTTCGCCCGGTTGAACCTGCACACCTGAATTAGTCCAGAAAAAGATCGGATTACTGGTATCCATTTGGTTATTAATTTCGTTAAACGTCATCCAATACTTCACTTTGTTTTTATAACGTTCAAAACACGCTGTTGCAAAACGTTCAAAAAATTCAACTGTTTTACGGTTTCTAAAGCCACCGTAATGACGAGCAATGTGTAATGGCATCTCAAAATGGGATAAAGTAATAACCGGTTCGATACCATTGGCAATTAACTCATCAAATACATTATCATAAAAACGTAACCCTTCTTCATTTGGCTCTAGTTCATCACCTTTTGGAAAAATACGAGTCCAAGCAATGGAGGTACGTAAGCATTTCAAACCTAACTCGGCAAACAGCTTAATATCGTCTTTATAATGATGATAAAAATCGATAGCAGTATGGTTTGGATAAAATTTACCTGCTTCAATTTCTTGGGTAATTTGTCTTGCAACGCCATGTGCACCCGCTGTCATAACATCAACCACGCTTGGCCCTTTGCCGCCTTCGTTCCAACCGCCTTCGAATTGATGAGCGGCTAATGCACCGCCCCATAAAAATGGTTTTTTAGTCATTTTTTGGTTCCTTGTTATTGCTTAATTTCAAAAAGGTTATCATCAAGATTTACTTCCGTTTTTTCTGTTAATGTGATTACTTGGTATTGATCAGTATTAACAATAATAACCGGAGTAATTAAAGGGTAACCTGCTTGTTTAATTGCTTGAGGATCAAAGCTGATCAACCGATCACCTTTTTTCACTTTTTCATTCAACTTCACATGGTATTCAAATTCATTGTTAGTTAAATTAACTGTATCAATACCCACATGAATTAATAATTCAACCCCATTATCTAAGACCAAACCAATAGCGTGTTTTGATGCTTCAAACACAGCGGTTACTTCGCCATCATAAGGTGCATAAACATGATTGTCTGTTGGTTCAATAGAAATACCTTCACCCATAAGTTTTTGAGAAAAAGCAGGGTCTGGTACTTCACTAAGTGGTAATGCTTTACCGATCATTGGGCTAGTCACATCGATTTCATCAATTACAATTTTAGGTGTATCGTTTTCAATGTCAGATGTCTCATTTTCAATATTTTCATTGCTTTGGTTCTTTTCATTAGTGCCAAAAATTTGGATAAGAATAATTGGTCCAACAAATGCAATTAATGAACCAATTGCTACACCAATAACTGAATTATAATATTGTGGATTAAGGGAATTAACAATAGTTAATGGACCTGGTAATGCGGCATAAACATAGTAGGAAGGCTTAAAGAAACCAGCGACAAAACCGCCAATTGATGCACACGCACAACCATAAATAAATGGTTTTTTAAAGCGTAAGTTAACCCCATAAATTGCTGGTTCAGTAATACCAAATGAACCGGTGAGAAATGCTGATATTGATACTCCTTTCATATCAGAAGAACGAGTTTTGATATAAAAACCTAACGCAGCACCAACTTGACCGGTTACCGCAATAGTTTGATAAGCTTGGAACGAATCTTGACCATGTAGTCTTAGATTTTCCAAAATTACTGGAGTTATCCCCCAGTGGACACCGAAAATAACAAATACTTGCCAAAATGCTCCAATGATTGCACCTGCTAACCATGGAGCAAAGTCAACAAGAATGTTATATCCGACAGCAATATAGTGTGCTGCGCCAGCGGTAATTGGCCCAACTAATAATAAAGTTAATGGTACCATTACAACCATGCAGATTAATGGCAATACCAACGGTTTAATCACGTAGTGTAAAAAAGGTTCCAAGAAGCGTTCTAAATGAGAGAGTATCCATACTAAAAATAGTGGTGGTAATACTGTTGACATATAAGTGGTTTCAGGTAATGGTATACCAAATAAATTAAATGTTTCACCTGCTTTTATTAGTGTAACAATCTCTGTTAATGTTGGTGAAAGTAGAGCTGCACAACATGCTACTGCAATATAAATATTACAACGGAAATGTTGCGATGCAGTAATGGCGATAAAAATAGGTAAAAAGGTGAATGGCGCCCAAGAGATAAAATCTAATACTTGGCAAGTACCCGTAGATCCAAAAGCTGGTAAGGCAGTTTTAATTAAAATCAAGAACCCTTGCAATATGCCCGCTCCTGCTAATACATAAACAAATGGGGCAAATACGGCTGACATTGTTGCGATAACGCGATTCAAAATACTGCCTTGGCTTTTAATATCAACTTTATTCTCATTCCCTATCAATTTGGTAAATGCATTATAGACTTTATCAACATTAGTACCAATAACAATTTGAATTTGTCCACCTTTTTCCACCACTGTGATAACTCCAGGAAAGCTGCTAATTTTTTCTTTTACATTTTCTGGAGTGGTTTGCGTAACGACACGCAAGCGAGTTGCACAACGTGCAACAGAAACAATATTATTTTCACCGCCTAATTCATTTAATATATCAACGGCTAATTTATTATAGTCTCTAATTTTAGATGACATTCATTAAGCTCCTTTCATCAGATGAGAAAGCTTATCTTATCCCTAAATAAAAAATTGTTAATGACCAATTTTATTGTTTGTGATCTAGATCGCGTTTTAAAACAATTTTAATTTATTAATTTATTCATAGATATAAAATGAAGTCTATTTATCACAATAAAAATAAAGAGTACGAATGTTAAAATACCGGGATGTGGCTAAGAAAATCCAGCAAGCAATTTATCAACAAAATTTGCCTAAAGATACACAACTGCCTAATATCGATGGTTTAATTAATCAATATCAAGTTAGTCGTACGACCATCATTAAAGCACTGAACTGTTTAGAAAGACACGGCGTCATATATCAAGTCCAAGGGAGTGGTATTTTTGTTCGGCAACCGCAAAAACATGGATATTTGAATTTTTTGGAAAGTCATGGTTTTAGTGTTGATTTAAACAATGCACCAAATTCCTCACAAGTGTTTAATGTAGATATCGTTCAACCAAGTTCACAAGTCAAACAAAACCTACAATGTGAAGATGGGGAAGAGGTCTATTTTATCAAACGGTTACGTAAGTTCGAAGATAAAGTTTATGCGCTTGAAAGATCCTACTATCGAAAAAAAATGGTGGGTTATTTAAACAAAGAGATTGCTGAACACTCCATATTCAGTTACATAAAAGATATATTGAAAATTAATATCGGTTTTTCTGACAAATATTTCAAAGCGATTAAATTAGATGAACAGACTGCGGACTATTTAGGATTAAATGCGGGCGATCCTGCTCTGTGTGTGGAAGAAATTTTTTACACCAATGCTGGTGAACCATTCGATTTTTCAACCATTATATATCATTACGACAATGCTAAATTTTACGTGCAAAGTAATTCTAAATGATTTCTTTTTAGTTTATTAACACGATGCAGAGTAACTCATTGGTTATTAAACAAGTTAATGATGTATTTTATTAGTAGTTTACCCAGTTTAGTTCTCCTTAATTAGAAATATATTCAAATATTACTTAATTAAGGATGAACTTTTTTATTAATCGATGATTTTTAATGTTAATTATTGTGTAACCTTTTTTATTATCTCAAATCTTCCTAATAAAGTGAGTTGTATTTCAAAATCAGAAGGAGCATAGATATTAATTTTATTTGTTGCTTCATCATCTGATCCGGTTGCCATCGCCATATTCATTGCTCCATAGAATCTTTCTCGTTTTTTTGGTGACTGTTGTTCGTAGTCAGCTTTTCTCATATCGAGATATTTTGGATCACCAACTAAATATTGTTTAGTAAGTAACCGTTCAACTTTATTACTTAACTTATTTAATAAAAGTCTTTCATGATCATTAATTGCTCGCTCAATCGCATCTGGTGAAACACTATAAAAAATGTCATCATTAACTTTTATTTTTAATTCTTGTGCTTTAGTAATAATTTTACCAACCACATCAAGTTTGTTAATCTTTATTTGTACAGTGTTATATACATGATGCTGTTTTTTATCGATTTTTTTTGGTGAAGTGCGTTCGGTATTTGATTGAATAATCGAAAA
Source organism: Gilliamella sp. B14448G11 (assembly GCF_016101765.1). Classification (NCBI taxonomy): domain Bacteria; kingdom Pseudomonadati; phylum Pseudomonadota; class Gammaproteobacteria; order Orbales; family Orbaceae; genus Gilliamella; species Gilliamella sp. B14448G11. The sequence continues at coordinate 14,638 of NZ_JACFPX010000030.1, forward strand.
ATTATCAAGTTGTAGGTTTTTTAATTCGTTCGTTATGGTTGTATATTTTTGATAAACCATGTCTTTTGCTTTGTTTGCAGTAACTGCATTTTCAAAAATACTAAATGAGAACGCATTATTTGTATCACTATTATTTAATTGTTGGACATTATTAATGTTGTATTTATCAAGTAATTTATTTAATTCTAAAAATTTTTCGTTATCATTTATGTTGATAGAAAGAGTGAGGGTGGCTTTATATAAAGCATCTTCTTGACTGACTTCTTCATAATTATTTTGTATATAGCTACCATAATCGGTTGTGATTAAATTATTATCTCTAATGTTGAGTGTTGCTAAATAATCCTTAAATTCTTTCATGGTCTTAGCATTGATATTTGATGCCTCATCAAGGGTTGAAGCCTCTGTATCTAATGTAACCGAAAACTCAACCGTATTTGGTTTTAGTTTAATTGAATCAGTAATACTTGCTTCAATTTCTCCAACGGGAATTAAATTTTTGCCATATATTAATTGTTCAACTTTAGGTTTATTATTATTGATATTCCTAAGATTTGCTGCATGGCAGGTAAAGGCTGTACCAATATTGAGCAATGTAATAAGCATTAGTATTTTTTTCATTCTATATCCCATTATTTTATTAGTTAATTTTTTATTGGTTACTTTTAAGTTAGGTAAAAGTATTCTTTACGGACGAAAAAATTATAGACAGTTTAATTTAAGATATGTAAAAAAAATACATCAAGTTGTAAAAAAGTATAAAAAAAGCGTCTTAATGAAGTGCCCCCATAAAGTTGGACACTTTTATTAAGCGGCTTGTAAGGCCTGATTTCGATATTCAACCGGAGTCAGGCCTT
>NZ_JACFPX010000031.1:0-8567 GCF_016101765.1 Gilliamella sp. B14448G11
TGTCATTATTGTTACCTTTTTTTATTGTTGGTTTATCATAACAATGACCTTATAAAATTGGTACTAATTAGTGTAGCCTATCCAGTTCATTCTAAAACTCAAATCAATTGTTAAAAAAATTGCATAATTTATAATATATAACTTATAAGTTCGCACTCATAGAGAGTGGACATACCAGAGTTTATATTAATTAGATCATGTTTATTATGGATTAAATAATAATATCTTATTTTAAAATCTGTTTTATCGTTGTTTACATAAGGCTAGATTGAGATGTTCATAATAATAATCAAACGATTATCAACATAATAGTTGATTGATAATAAAACTTTCCATTTTCTTCTTAAGTCAGATTAGCATGAAGTAATCAAAGAATTTTATTCATTATAAAATCTTTTAACTCACTACAAATGACCTATTATCGCAGCCACACAATTTAATTAAATAGTAATCAGCAAAATTTGCATTTTTATTCGTAAAGTAAGTGCGATAAGAGTCATCAACCTGTTAACAAGAAGCAATCTATATAGATCTTACATTTTATAAAATCTATACTCGTTGAATTAAAACACTCAATAAATTCTGTTTGTAGAATTTTGCTAACATTTTGACAAAATTTAGCATATTAACAACCCCACTAAACTAAAATTTCAAGTATTTTTGTAAAAAATATTCAGGAGTCTATACCGTTTCATAATAATCAAAACGCTATAAAGAAAAGCTATCATTAATCAACAAAATCAGAAAGTTTATCTATGAAGATTTTTAAAATATCCATATTTTTTTGGATTAAATAATCAGTATTTATTTAGGATCAGTTACCATAATCGACATATTTTCCGGTTTTTTCATCCCAAATGCACCACTCTAATCGGATCTATAAAATGTCTTTTTGCACAGAAAATGGATAGTTATTCTTTGCCTTTATCATCAAGATCATCATCCAGTTCGGTATCAATCTCTGTAATATTATCTGGTTCAGCTAATAAATTCTTATTATTTTTTTTACAAAACATTTCTGGATCATAATAGAAAAACCCAAAGCCATCTCCTCCTTTATAAGGTCTTATAAAACGATCAACATTATCATTCCACTCTAATGAATATTTACCTTGGGCAATTAATTTTTTCACCTGCTCCTTACTTATATCAACTAAATCAATGTTAGTAACATCTTGCCAACCCAATACGGAAAAAATTCGTTCCGCCAATTTAACATGGGTATTTATCTCTTTTTTATATAAAATTAAAATTGTTGGTATATAAAATACACCAATTCCAATATAAGCTGGAATTAGATTATCCAAAGTAAAATCACTAGATAGATACACTAATGCTGCTGTAAATAATAAATAAAATGAAAGTACTGGGATATGATAACGTTTTAAAGCGTGTTTACGTCCAGCAAAACAAGGGGTAATAAGAGAAATAATTTGCTCGCTCGGTTTAAGCATAGCATACACTTCATAATGGTCAGTATGCTTTTCGGCTACAACTTCAACCAAATCTCCTTCATTAAATTTATAATAACCCAGCCAACCTTTTAACTTAATTGAATTATTTAGTTTAGCTGTAAAATATTGTGATGGGAAATAATTACTTACATGTATATCGTCATTATGCCCTAATGCCGCTAAACCAGCACTGTTATTCCCAGCTAATGTTGCTAGCGCTGCTCTACTTCGTATTTTAGCATTCAGTTTTTTCCTCTCTTCTTTACTCATATAAGCATCATCACCCACAGGTGCATAACAGAATATTCCTTTAAACTCTGTAAGTGTACCAGTTAATTTCACTAAATTTTTAGGAGGTAAAATGGGATCAGTAATACTGACCCCCGTTTTTTTTAATAACTCTTCTTTATTATTATAAAGAATATCTTTTCCATCATATTTTGCGTAGGGCATAATTAGCCTTCTTAATTTTTATTATTACTTCTTTTTTCGCTTTCATATTCAATAATCAGTATTCATTTAGGAGCAGTTTCCGTAATCAACGTATTTTCCGGTTTTTTCATCCAAAACGCACCACTCTAATCGGCTTTCTAAGATGTCTTTTTGCACGAAAAATGGATAGTTATTCTTTGCGTTTATCTTCAAGATTATCATCCAGTTCGGTATCAATCTCTGTAATATTATCTGGTTTAGCTAATAAATTCTTATTATTTTTTTTTACAAAACATTTCTGGATCATAATAGAAAAAATACCAACCATCTCCTCCTTTATAAGGTCTTATAAAACGATCAACATTATCATTCCACTCTAATGAATATTTACCTTGTGCAATTAATTTTTTCACCTGCTTTTTACTTATATCAATTAAATCAATATTAGTAACATTTTGCCAACCCAATACCGAAAAAATTCGTTCTGCCAATTTAATATTGGTAGTTATCATTTTATAATATAAAATGAAAATTGTTGGTATATAAAGTACACCAAACCCAATATAAGCTGGTATTAGATTATCCAAAGTAAAATCACTTGATAGATAGACTAAACCTGCTGTAAACAATAAATAAAATAAAATTACTGGGATATGATAACGTTTTAAAGCGTGTTTACGTCCAGCAAAACAAAGGGGAATAAGAGAAATAATTTGCTCACTCGGTTTAAGCATAGCATACACTTCATAATGGTCAGTATGCTTTTCGGCTACAACTTCAACCAAATCACCTTCATTAAATTTATAATAACCCAGCCAACCTTTTAACTTAATTGTATTATTTAGTTTAGCTGTAAAATATTGTGCTGGAAAATAATTACTTACATGTATACTATCATCATTATGCCCTAATGCCGCTAAACCAGCACTATTATTCCCAGTTAATGTTGCAAGCGCCGCTCTACTTCGTATTTTAGCATTCAGTTTTTTCCGCTCTTCTTTGCTCATATAAGCATCATCACCCACAGGTGCATAACAAAATATTCCTTTAAACTCCGAAAGTGTACCCGTTATTTTTACTAAATTTTTAGGTGGTAAAATGGGATCAGTAATACTGACCCCCGTTTTTTTTAATAACTCTTCTTTATTATTATAAATAACATCTTTTCCATCATATTTTGCGTAGGGCATAATAGGCCTTCTTCATTTTTATTATTACTTATTTTTTCGCTTTCATATTCAATAATCAGTATTCATTTAGGAGAAGTTTCCGTAATCAACGTATTTTCCGGTTTTTTCATCCAAAACGCACCACTCTAATCGGCTCTCTAAAATGCCTTTTTGCACGTCAGGTGGATAGTCTGATAAGGTTGTTTCTTTGGGTATGGGTTTGCCTTTTTTGCCTGCTTGCCTAATCACCTTTGGCCAACGTGGCTGCCAGCATAAGCATTCCGATATAAAATAACCTGTCGTGTAAACGGGTAATAGAATTAAAAATACCGGGATTAATAACAGATACATCATTATGCTTTTTGAATTTTGTGCTGCGTGGATCATCGGGCTGATATGGCCACCTAATCCATGAAATGGCATTGGTAAATGGGTGCTAAGTCTTGGTTTGGGTAAATTTTCTGGACCATCTTCCATATAACGGCGAATAAATTCCCATTCATCTTTATAGTCTTGACCTTTATAGGTATTTTTACCTATCCCGACTGAGTGAGCCACAGGAAAACCCGTTTTATAAGGATGAAAAACAATTAAATTCACCATATTGGTGCCACTCATATCCGAACCACTGTCGCCAAAGTTACCCGGCATAATATGATCCCATTTAAATACGACAGTACCGCCGCAATATTTAGGGCGCTGAATATAAACTTGCCTTGTTACCCGATTAAAGCGTACCCGTATATGGCGTATGGTAAACAGTTCCAATCGATAGACATAACGGAAATAGCGGAAGCATAAATATATTAAAACTAAAGAAGTAATTAAAAAACAAATCATTGCAAATATATCAGAAGCAATGTTTTCATTCTCACTATTATATAATTGTGATGCAATTATAAATGCAAAATAAAAGCCTGTTAAAGGAAACATAAATATTAGTATAGAGAGCCATGTAACAATCCCTCGAAAATTTTCAAACATTCCGCCACGAATCTCGAGATAGCGATCGTTATAGGCATAGTATGGGCCAATGGCTCTTGAGTTATTACTGACTGACGCTTTAGTCCAATCCTTTTCAACTTCGCTGAGTTTCATATCACCACTGCTATAACTCATTTCTAATTTTTTTCGTGTCTCTTTTTTTATGGAGTTGCCAAACCATAATAAATATTCACCGATATACATCTATAATGTCTCCGTAATAGCTTGATTCCAGGTTGTTAATTCTTCAGTTAAATCTGCAAATTTTTTACGGTCTGGTTCCTTGCCAAAACAGCAGCGATCAAACCATTTTTGAAGTGCATTGTCATCAGTAATAATAAGCACAAACGAAACAATTAGTATAATAAATGAAGCCATAAATACAATTCTCCCTATAACAAGGGCACTTCTAAGTGCAAAGCGCCCAATTGAAAGCCCCAAATCAGCTATTTTCACCCAAATGGTTCGTTCTGTACTATAACTAACAATCCTATCTAACCATGGCACAAGCGTACCTAGTACAGTTACAAATTGCCCAATACTAAGCGCCAAAGTTGCCAGCCCTCTCGCAAAATAAGCAGTGGCAATAATGTCCTTATCTTTTTTGCTTGTTTCATAGCCATCAATAAAATCTAATACTGCCATTACCCCCCCAGCTATTGTGGATATACTTGCCGACCACAAAAACAACCGACCAAAGGCATTAATAGTAACATGTCCAATTTTAGAATTTGGTTTGTTACCAATGCTATATTCAATTGTGCTTATACATACCTGTAAGCCGGCAGCAATGCTTGTTACTACCGATGTTAGGAATTCGGTTACTTCCCGAATATTATTAATATGACCTGTTTTAAATTTTTGGTATGAATCGTAAGCGCTAAATCCAAGTAAGACGATAGCAAAACGAGTATTGACTAAATCAGCATTTCGGAAGTTTTCTTGTGCAATATTTTCAAGTTGCGGAACCCCTCGATTAGGCACAGCTGAAAATCTTACACGATTAATATTATAACCCTGACGATACATATTAGTCGCGGTTCGATTAAGCGAACTTATGATAAGATTCCCCGCAGCATTGTGGAGGCGCACCTCGGCACTCGATACGGTAATTCTTAAAAAATTTCTTACTAAATCTGTTAAGGTCACGGATAATATTGCTATTGGAAATCCTCGTTCTGCTAGTTGATCTATAATAGAACCTACTGTGTTAATATGTTCAGTAAGGTTATTTAATAGTTCAATTGCTTTATTAACATTGGGATCAGTCTCATCTGTTTCAGAAGCATCAATTATCGCAATTGATTGTTGTATATCTAAATATTGATTGATGTCATCAATTAAACTTTTATTGTTAAAAAGATATGTACGCATAACTAAGTTATCACGAGTTATTTGCGATGCATTCCACCATTGGTCAAGTATATCGGTAATTTCTGGCGAACTGCTTGTTCCATGTAGGCACATACTCATCTGAAATTGAAACATAATTCCGTCGAGTTTTTTGCTTTCATCATAAAGATCTAATGCTGTAATCAATTGCTCCGATTTTAACCATTTTATGTAGTCTTTAGTTCTTAGCTCTGCAAGTTTTTCAGCTTGTTCTGATTTTTCTTTAAAATCATTTTCAAATTTATTAAATTTTTCGTGTGATAAACGACTCCAATATTTTTTTTGAAACTCTTTCTCTGCTAGCTCTTTTGTATAGATAGATTCCACATTTTCGTTATACCATTCTTCACTCTTATCAAGTATTTTATTACTTTGGTTTTTAAGACCTTCAGGAATATAAATACCTTGCATTGCTTTAGTATTCTGTTTTTTTTGCAGCTCAACCGATTTCGAGTAACTCTGTGTTAACTGTTTTATACGGCGATCATGAAATGACTTTTTAAATTCATCAAGTTGTTTTTTAACAATTAGACGATGTTCATTCGAAATCCCTTCATTATCTTTAGCTTCCATCCAGGGTTTCATTTTTTTTTCAAGTGCTTCGTTACGACGATTATTTAAACTTTGTGTAATTCCTATCGCATCGTTAACTACAATTGCAGCGCCTTTGCGAGCGTTTAATTTTTTACAGAGTGATAAATAACGACCATAATATTTCTGAATATCTTTATCAAAAAAAGTGGCGCGATTTGTATATATGTAATGAGTTAATTGAAGTTGTTTGTTAGCATTATCCCGTTCTCCAAATTTAAATTCATAAGGCAATTTACTGCGCAAAAAAGCCTCTTGTTCGGCAATCTCTATTGCCGTTGAAAACTCTAGTATATTTGAAAGTAAAGCTTCATCTTTTATCGATCTCTGACCACTTCGTATTTGCTCTGGTGTCATGCCTTCTAGTTCGAATTCTGGAGTAGTCAGGTAAAACTCTAACCGTTCATTAGTTATTTTATTTGGACTAAAAATAAAATGAATTTTATAGATATCTTTACTATTTTTAAAACTGATATATGAAGCATCCGCTCCGTCAGTAGCTATATTGCAATTATAATCAGGGGGAATCGAGGGTATCGTATTAATATTTTCAAACTCTGTTAGACATCCTTCAGGGCTGGAAGAAAATGCTCGCCACTCTTTCTTACCATTTTTATAGTCAACAAGCACATATAAATAACCTTGTCTAAGCATTTGTATACAATAATTAGAGTGTTCTAATGGTAAATTTTTCACCATTTCTTGAGCAAAATCTGGTAAAGGAGGGACTTCTACATTAGCTTTAAGATTATTTTTTATCATACGGTTTTTAGCTAAATAACCGCTAACTGATAACCGAGTTGGTAGAACAATTAAATCGCCTTCTTTTTCTTGACATTTTGGACACCGCCTACCAGAATCGTTCTCCTTAATTTTTGCAGCTGCTATTAATTTAATTAATTCATCTATTGATGCCATATTTTATTCCTGCTCTAATTGTTGCAAATATTTTTTAATTTGATGAATATTACTATTTTTCATCATATTGGAAAATTGATTGTAGGAAGTTCTCTGAAAAAATGGTTCGGATTTTTCCATAACATGATTAACAATATAATCCATTTTTTGTTGTTCTGGCGTATTAAATGAGGCTTTGTAAATCCAGTCTAAAATCAATGTTAGAGTGTTTTGTTGACTCCCTGACAAAGGAGAATTTTGTTGTCTCATCATTTGATATTCATAAGCGTTATAAGCTTGAGCAATGTTAATTTTTTGCCATTGATTTGTTGTTATTTCATAATCAATATCTGACAGTATTAATTCTGGTTTGTGATGTAATTCGATATAACTATTTTGCCAATAGTACCAATATTGAGTAACGCCTAATAATTGATTTAATTGTTTTTTATTTAAGATATTTACTAAATGTTTTAAGACATATGGGTCATAAAATCTTAAAAAATAACATTTAGCTTTATACGACATAAACATAGCATTACTAATATGATTTTGTATGTTTTTCACACTGTACGGTGAAATAATTAAAGCAATTGCAGCCGATTGATTATTCTTTAACTCACTAATCACTTGATCAACATAACTTACTCCTTTCCTTATTGTACATAGCTGCAAACATTCATGATCCTGTGAAACTGTATCTTGTCTATCTCGAATTGGTACAATTGATTCAAATTCAAAATTATGCTCAAAGAAAAAATCATCGTTAATTTTTGGATCAATTAATAAATATACCTTGCCAAATCGATTCATTTGTTCAGCTATTATATTACTGATATCTGTTTCTGATATGGTTTTAATCATCGTTATCTTTCCACAATAATAGCATGCTTATTTGCTTCATCTTGTTGTACACCATTGCATATCGATGGTAATTCCCGTTGAATGTTTCTTTGTGCCGGTCCCATTTTCTGCATAGCATTACTTTTTATATAAACATTATCAGCGGTGCCCAGTTCAATCCCAGCACTGCTGATTTTGACGTATGAACCACCACACATTAAGGTGATTTCTTTTACAGCTGACAAATCAACACTGCCATCCACACTGTCTATTTTAATATCTTGCTTGGCAGCCATATTCAGGTTGGCATTTTGTGCCTGCACCTCAACATCACCTTGGTTAGCAAAGACTTTCATTCCCGATTTATGGGCAAACAGACCGATGGATTCACCGGATGAGACGGTTATGTTTTTTAACGCATTAATGTCTGTTTGGTTTTCACTGGTCATTGAAACGCTATTCGATGTTGACAGTTGGATGTTTTCCGGACTGGTTAAAGCGATGCCTTCTTGTGCATAAGCAATAATGCCACTTTGTGCTAATTGGGTTAATGTGGCTTTAAGTTGCTCTTGACTATCGGTATCCGCACCATGAGCTTCAGATGAGGTTGCTGCATTTTGCAGTGCTTTAGCAATTGATAACGCATTTTCAAGCTGGGTAATGGCTCCTTGCATATCCAGTTGTTTACCCTGTGCCTTAGGCTCGGTCTGACTGGTCAGGTATAAACCTTTATTGGCAGCAATTGCACCCCACTCATCGGTGCGCAGTTCAAATCCCTCACCTCGCTGCTCTTTGTTTTGGTCAA
>NZ_JACFPX010000069.1:0-245 GCF_016101765.1 Gilliamella sp. B14448G11
GTTGGTACAGCTTTGTGTATCGCAGGTGGTTTACAGGTTATATCGGGGATTGCTAACTTAGCACAATCGATATGCTTAATGTTATCCATATCTATGTTCAGCGGGCCTATTGGCGTTGCGATTTTTGTGTTCGCATTGGTGGCACAACTTGTCGTAGCGCTTATCCAAAAAATATTTAAAGATGAATCAGACGATTGGGATAAAATGCAAATCTGGTTTAATAACTGCTTGTTTGGCACCAAATC
>NZ_JACFPX010000032.1:0-5361 GCF_016101765.1 Gilliamella sp. B14448G11
TTGCCAACCAAGGTGATGTTGAGGTGCAGGCACAAAATGCCAACCTGAATATGGCTGCCAAGCAAGATATTAAAATAGACAGTGTAGATGGCAGTGTTGATTGGTCAGCAACAAAAGAAATCATCTTAATATGTGGTGGTTCATACGTAAAAATCAGCGGTGCGGGAATTGAACTGGGCACAAATAATAACGTTTACTTGAAATGCAATGCGATGAAAAAGATGGGTCCAGCAACTCAAAACAGAACGATAACATTAAAATCAAGTGAGCTGAATGTTAAGCACTGCGCAGAAACGGATTAATAATGCTAACTGAATTAAATAATCAAGATAACTTTAATAAATATCGCTATTTATTAGTAGATAATTTAGTGGTACTTAATTCATTAAGTCCATTATCACGCGACTCATTATTAGATCTATTTGGTGAAGATAAACCCTTTGGTGAAAAAAAATTGACGCAAGTATTACGTACAGATTTGGATTATGATCAAAGTATATGCCCGACACTTATTAAACTTGCTGAACCAAATGAATTTTATGCAGATTTGATGATTGATGAGATCAGTCAACAAGCCAAAATTGAATGTTTATGGTCTAAACGCTATATTTGTGCTTATATTATCTCTGATCTCAAACCGTCGGTGCTGGCAAAACAACTGATCAAGATTGGTAATAATATCGCACAAACATTGCGACAACCTTATTACCCTTTCTTTGAACCTTTTCGAATGCAATTTTTACACGAAGTGGGTTCAAAAGAAGACAATGCATGGCTAAAAGCGCAATTTTCTCAAATTGAAAACTACTATTATCCATCTATTAATGGTGGCAAATTTATTCGTTTCACTGCTGATAACTCACTCGAAACACCAATCAGTTGGAGTTCTACTTATTGCCAACGCTTAAAAAATTTCAGGATGATTCGAACACTTGTTAATGCATGGTCGAATAACCGGTCACAATTTGATGAACAAAAAAATTTACCGCTTAATGAAAATGTGATTTCGCAATCAACGCAACTGGTTGAACAGGCTTATCAATTAGGCTTAACCCATGCTACCGATATCTTATTTTGGGGACTGAACGGATTAAGGTATCATCAAGTTTTTACTGAACATCCGCAAATATTTGAGCAAATTAGGAAAGCGCAACAAGAACCAGGCACATTCTCAAAACATGTTATTAACGCCAATATTAATTTTGAAAGCTAATTACTTTCTGATAAAGAATAGCAAAAACAGATAAAACAAGAATAATAGAGTGTAAGATGAAAAAAACAGAAAACATTGCTAAAGAAAATCAAAACGAAGCAAAAGGAAATTGCCTTGCTTGTGGTCGAGTCGGAATTCCGGTTTTTTTACTGCGTCAAGCGGTTGTAAAAACCCAATCTTTGTTAACTAAAAGCATTGACCCCATTTATCAAGAATTAGCCGATTACACTAAAACTTTAGATTTTAACAATCGCAAACCAGAAATAGAATTAGAGTATTATAGCTATGTACTTCGTACTTTGCGTGACGGTTATGTCTACGTTATGCATCAACTTGATGATGATATTAATAGCCGAATATTTCATGCCTATGAATGTATTGAAGGGGCACTTAGATTAAAAAAACTTTATGAATTGACCAATACCCAGCCAAGACCGATATCAAAAGCATGCAAAAATGCCTGTCATACCATTCCAGCATCATTTATTAATCTTGAAGAACATTATACTTATGCATGGGTGGCTTACACTTCGCAACCTTGGAGCGAAAAAACAATCAATGATTATTTAAAGCAACAAGATAGCAACATATTATCCCGTTTTACAAAAATTAATATAAAACAATTTAAAAACTCACCGGCCGAAGCAACAGGTCATCGTTCGGTACCATTCAAAGATATTTTTGGAAGTAATTATCAAGAATCTAATAATGACGACAGCAAAGTATTGGAGTTTCGTTTTGGTGAGCAAGGTCTTAATAATTTTGAATCGGTACATCCTTTTATAAGTTTAAAAAGTCAGAAACAAAAATATGCTATACATGCCAGTCAACTATATAGCGGGGATAAACCGATATCTTGTGGTGTTGTATTAGAAGATACATTTGGCATTGCTCAAGAACTCAACTCCCAACGATTATCACAACTGCATATTTTTACCAATCAAGAAGACAATAAGAATAACCAAAAAAGTGATCTGAATGACCAACAATGTGATGTCGTTTCTCTAAAAGATGCAACACAGGTTTATCAAAAACGTGGTGAACAACTGTATAAAAGTGTTAATCCTATTTTAAAAAAACGGTTTAAGTATTATCAGCCGGATATGTTTAAAAAACGTACTATCCTACAGCTTATTGAGAACTACCGTACTTCAGTTGAAAATGCTTACGACACTGAAATTGCCCGGTTACAAGAATGGTATGACTATATAAAAGATATTGACGCTGCACATGATTCAGGTAATGATTTTTTAGATAAAGCTCAAAATGACATTGCAAAAGCCGAATCAGAGAAAGCCGAAAAAATAAAAAAAATAAACGAACAGCTTGATAATAAAAAAATTGATTCTTTCAAAGGTGAATTAGAAACCGCTTTTGCTGATATTGAAAAATATTATCAAGAATGGTCGCAAGACTATTTTACTTATGTGCGTTGGTTATTTGGTAATGCACAATTTGTTTCAAAATACAGTAAAATAAAGCAAACAACGTTCAATCAAGCGCCTTTTTGGCAACAAGAATTTGATTTTTCTACCAGTATCAGAGCTCTAAGCTATATAAAAGAAGTTTTGCAAATCCTGCTTGATTCTCCCCATGCGGAAGTCCGTCTTGATGAAGATAACGCCCTTTGGGACGAATTACTGAGTAACCATAATAGTATTTTTTATGTAATTGAACATCAGAATAATCAGGGGATTAATCTTGATGCGCCAGCATTTGTCAATTTAGATAATAATACATTACTAAAATGGCGTGATGTAATCAGTAGATCAACGGGGTTGGTTTTAGCTTATAACACTTATCAGGCAGAAAAGACTCAAAATACTCAAACCGACAAAGAAAAAGAACTGCAAAAAGCGAAAGAGCGTGTTGAACTTGATATTGAAAAAAAACGGCAAGAGATCAACGCTAAACAAGAAGAGTTAAACAACAATCGAAAATATAATCCACAAGAGCATGCAAAGCTACAAAAAATAAGAGATCAAAAAATTAAAGAACTCAAACAATTAAACGAGCATTTAGCATCCATCAACCACCAACTAGCCGAGATGGTAGAGGGAAACAGTGTAATGACAGATGTAGGAAAAAATCGATACCTGCATCAACAAGCATTAAAAAAATATTCAGTCTTAAGAACACATAAACAATTCCAACCTATTGAGCCTCGTTTAAAACAGCTTGATTCGCTTGCTTACTTAGGTGACATTGGTGCCTATCCAGTTGAGTTTACCAAAAAAGTTAGGCCGGAAAAGATTCGACAAGTTTATGCATTATTGACTCAATTACAAGGGGCGCTTTTCCGCGAAAACAGTTTGACCGGTCCAGAAATTGCTTTTTTAGAAAAATTTGATGTGACAGATGCAAAATATGATGTTGGTGTAAAAAAACCAACAACCCATACGCTTAAATTTACGCTTTGTTTTCCTGATGAAGTCAGTAAAGGCTTAGTTGTAGGTTTTTTGAAAAATAAAGAGATTGTCAATCCAAATGATTTTAAGAATTTTTTAGCAACAAAAATGCCTAAATATGTCACTTTAGTCAATCGGCAAGCTGTTTTAGAAGGCAAAATTGACATCACCAATCGGCAGAAAGCTTCCAATGATGAAGCGATTCACCAATCAAACCAAAATAAAAGAGATGATAAAACTCGTGAATATGAAATAAAAAAAGAAACTGAAGCGATGAATCAAGAAGAAAACAAAGTAGTTCAGTTTGAGGATCGTCGAGCAAAATATAAACAACTAGAAATCACTAAGCAAAATACGAAAGCCGGCAAACTTAACTATACTGTTAATGCGGTAATGGGTGTTATCACCATGCTAAATATTTTAGATGACATTAAAGCATTGGAAAAAATTGAGGAGGGCAAAACTCAAAAACAAAAACAACTTCAACTAGCCATCGACTTAAGCTCATTAGCGTTACTCAGTGTCGATACCGTTGCCATATATCAAAACATAAAACTGGAAATGCAATTGTTAAAAGCCATGCGCTCAACCGCTGCCAAAGCATTAGTACCCGAAATTAAAAATATGTTGAAAACAAATAAAATGATCTCCAAATGCATCGCAGGAGCTTTTGCCTTTATAACTGTACTGGAAGCGTTAGGTGAATTAAAAAGTGCTTTTGGCATGTGGAATATGGAAGATAAAAGTTACTTTCTTGCTAGATTATTTGGTTCTATATCCTTAGGTGTTGGCGCTATATTTTTATTATCAACATCAACTTTAGCTATAGGATTTGGGGTTATATTGCTATTAATGGGAATATTTTTTATAGCCTATAGCAAAAAATATGACAATTTTACCCCTATCGATCACTGGCTCAATCGCTGTTATTTTGGAGTGCAAAAAGAGTTTGACTTTTTAGGGTATGATGCCTATCACGAAGAGCAAAATTCCTTTATTGGTTTTGGACATGCGGTTAATGATTACTTGGTTGCAATTTCAGGTATTGATACATTTCTCATGTTTAAAAAACCAAGTTTATATAATGGAATGAAGCTATATCATAGACACATCTATTTTTATTTGCAATACCTAGATTACACATCTAGTTCCAACAAATCTTTGCGGGCATCAGTTCGTTTATTTGGCAAAAATGAGCAAAACAATGCCGATTTTATTGAATTCAACTTTAATATCAACTCCACCAAAATAAATAAGAACCCTGCACCAAATGACAATATCCTAATCCACACAAATGAAGATAAGGATAAAGAAACTTTAAAAATTAGAGATTATGTTACTACCCAAAAAAGTTATTTTGTTGAACGTTATGAAAATAAAAGCTTTAAAACGATTATAAACCGTAAAGCGATATGGGAATCCAATTTTGATGATATTGAAAAAGTCGAATTGAAAAGTTCACCCCCTAACCAGCCAAAGAGTGACTTAACGGCAATCACATGGGTAGCAGGCACCTTTGCTTGTGATCTGGTAAAAAGTTATCAAATCAATATCTACACTGATACCACAGATTGTAACGAAATCCCATTGATAATTAACCGAGACAGTAATAAATTTTACGATGATTAATATTAGAAAGGAGAACAATAATGCCCTCAAAATACCGTCCCCAGATCTTAGGTTGGTTTGGCGACCTAGATAAAGGTCCTTATAGCCTACCACTGCATGATGATCGCTTAA
>NZ_JACFPX010000033.1:0-3411 GCF_016101765.1 Gilliamella sp. B14448G11
AACATTAAATTATCAGTCACCGATTGAATACAAAAGAAATCGATGACCTTATCTTTTTGGTACTAAAAAGTGTGGACATACCAATTAACCAAGAATAGTGGAATGAGTGATAAAAAAATTATTCTTTTCATTATGTAATATCCTTATAATCTTCCTTATAAAATATTTTAATATTTTGGGATATAACTATTATCTGGTAGTGTTAAATTACTAGTTTTAAATAGCTAATTTTATTTGATACCCTTTCATGCCCATTTTTTTTAGCATATGAATTTCCGAAAAAAATCATCAAAAAGGTAGTTAATATTAATTTAAAATACTTTATACAAATAATTTTCAATTTCTACCATTCGAACAATTCTATATAAGATTATTTTTATCGACGGGACAAAGTTTATTAACTGATTTCAGTTTAGAATGTTTTTTATTACTCCAATGCTATGTAGTTCGTTCATATCTTTCTTTTATCTCTTAAGTATTTACTTAGCTAATGATCTGAACAATCATAATTTTAATGGAGTTCTTAATAACTTAATTATCTTAAACAAGTTAAATATTTTGTTTAAGGCTCCTCTCCAACCTCTACCACAGCTTTTTCGCAATCCAGTCTTTCTTTTTTAGTACATTTTTTATGAATAGATTTTTCCTCAGAATTTTCATAAGAAATGCAGTATTGATCTTGGTAATCATATTTTTTTTTGTTTTTATTAAAAAGATATTGTTTATTTAATTTGATAAACATTGGATCAACATAAACATCACCACATGTTTTTGTACTGGTTGCTGTTTTCTTTTCTGGATCAAACTGAATCGAATATCCTTCTAAATTCGCTTCAATATATTTATTTTGTGACTCATCATAGATGTAATATATTTGTTGGACATTGTCGGCATGAGATTCAGCATTTTGAAGAAAAAAATCATTTTCATTACCATCAAAATCAAAATCACCGATTTGTAGGGCATTAAAAGATTGAAAAGGATACCCCTTTAAACTTTTTATACTTTGCAATAATTCGCCATTCTTTTTACTGTAAATATTGATACCAATAATTTTAATATAATCTTCTTTTTCTTTAGATGATAATACTTTGAAATAAAAATCTTTAGTTGAACTTCTTTGTAAAAATTCGACATTTTTGAATTCAGTATTTTTAATAAGCTGTTTTGCCTCATTAAGCTTTTTTTTATCCGAATTATCAATTAATGGCCAAGATAAATTATATTCAAATTTCTTTTCCAACTTAAAATCACCAAATGTTTGCGATGAACCGACTAAATAATTATTTTTAGAGTTTATTTTGTTTTCACCAAAATCAAAATATTTAATAAATATTTCATCTTTTGTATCCAAATTATCATTTATATTGTATCTAAAATGATAACCATCATCTCCTTTTCTGGCTAAACCTAAATAACTAATTGTTTTTGTTTTATAATCAAGATAAATTATATCAAAGTCATTTTCGGATATAGCACTAATATAAAACTCAACTTTTCTATCCCCCATATTTCCGCTGTAGACACGATAGATGGCCTCTGTTACTTGCGGAATAAGAAAAACTATTATCAGTATATATTTTATTGTATTCATTATGATATTTGTCTTAGTTTTTTAATAAGTTATCTACCTTAAACAAGTTAAATATTTTGTTTAAGGCTCATCTCCAACCTCTACTACAGCTTTTTCGCAATCCAGTCTTTCTTTTTTGGTACATTGTCTTAAATAATAATTATCACCATCTGGAATAGCTGCACAGTACTTATCGATATAAGTATATTTTTTTTCTTTATTATTAAAATAATATAATTTTTTTAATAAAACATTAGATGTATAAGTAATTACATCACCACATGTTTTTGTACTGGTTGCTGTTTTATTTTCTGAATCAAACTGAATCGAATATCCTTCTAAATTCGCTTCAATATACTTATTTTGTGAATCATCATAGACGTAATATATTTGCGGGACATTGGCGGCGTGGGACTCAGCACCCTGAAGAAAAAAATCATTTTCATTACCATCAAAATCAAAATCACCAATTTGTATAGCATGAAATGTATAAAAAACATACCCTTTTGAATTCTTTATGGTCTGTAATAGCTCCCCATTTTTTTTACTGTAAACATTGATGCCAGTAATTTTAATTTCTTCTTTTTTCTTTTTGGATAATATAACTTTAAAATAAAAATCTTTGGTTGAGCTTCTTTGTAAAAATTCGATATTGTTAAACTCTGTATTATCAAATAACTGTTTGGATTCTACTCGAGTTAGCTCATAACCGTTTGCAGTAAAAACATTATATTCAAATTCTTTTTTTAATTTAAAATCACCAAATTTCTCTGAATACCCAAATAAATAATTACTTTCTGATTTTACCTTGTTTAAACTAAAATCAAAATTTTTAATAATTAATGTATCACTATCATTATCTGTATCAATCGTTGTAAAGTTTTTAAAATGATAATCGTTTTCTTTTTTTTGAGGTCCTCCTATATATCCAACTTCATATGTTTTGTCTTTAATATAAGTAATATCAAAGTTACTATCAGGCGTGGCCAACAAATAAAATTCAACTTTATCATCACCTATATTTCCGCTGTAGACACGATAGACTGCTTCTGTTACTTGCGGAATAAGAAAAACTATCATTAATATAGATTTTACAATATTCATATCTTTACCTTTAGTTTTGTTTATAATATTTATTACCTTTTTTTACAGCGTCTTTTTGATCTGCTTCATCTATTGGATTTAAGTTGACAAAAAAAGCTGGATTTATTTTATAACCTAATTTTCTTTTTTCTTTATTTGTTTCATTCTCAGTTCTATTATTGTTAATTTTCATGGCGATTTCTAAATGCAAATGTGTATTTGGAAGGTTTTTTGCATTACCTGTGTCAGATGTATATCCAATATGATCACCTGCTTTAACTTTGCTGCCAACTTTTATTCCTGATACTTTTTTAGTATCATGTACATGACAATATCTGATGTAAAAATAATCACTATCAATATCAAAATTATCGGCTTGCACTATTTCATTTCTATCTTTACCCGAAAACTCTAATGTATAATTATTTCTTGATGCACGTAAATCATCACCTTTGACTTTTAATACAATGACATAGCCATAAGTACCTTCGCTCGTATATTGAACAATTTCACCATCTAAACAAGCAAAACATGGTGTACCAATACGGGCAAAAATATCTAAACCTGCATGGGCCTTATCACCACCATTTCTAACATAACCATAAGCACCATTCCAAGGTCTATCGTCTTTAGAACTGTTATAATGAGTCCGTTGCGGATTTTTTAAAGGTTGGTATGTCCACACTTTTTAGTACCAAAAAGATAAGGTCATCGATTTCTTTTGTATTCAATCGGTGACTGATAATTTAATGTTG
>NZ_JACFPX010000034.1:0-3198 GCF_016101765.1 Gilliamella sp. B14448G11
TTTGATTAATCTAGATGCAGTAATACAATTACAAGAAAAACCAATTTATTACTTAGAACAAATGCGAACATATAAGGATTCTAAAAAAGATTATGACCAAATAGGTCACCCAGAAAGGGCTGCAGATGTTGCACACTTGTGTCGGGAAATTTATATTTCATTTGTTTTACCAAATTATGATAGTGATGAAAGTTATTTTGAAGCCATATTAAGGTTTTTTGATAGAAATAATCAAGAAACCGTGGCTTTAAAAATTGCCAATGGTACGAAATTTCCAATCTTAGAGTTTGTCAACGGTTCATCAGAAGATTTATTGATAAAACGGCAGATACCCCTAGAACCTGTTGATAAAGAAGAAGAATTAATTCTAAGCAAAGTTGGACGAATTGAGTCATATAAAAAAGCAACTGACTCGGAAGATAATGAATTGAATTATTTCCAAGTTTTTTATAAAGTGGGCGAATTTTATTATGTAGGTATTGAAGAGATTTATTTACAATTAAATTATTGGCCGAAAGGTGAAACGTCGCAAAATAGTCAAAATAAAATTGTTGACAACCAACCATTGATGATTTATTACACTTATAAAAATCATCACTCCCCTGTGAACGGTTTTTAAGATATAGGAAAATAGATAATGAAACATAATGTCCAATTAACAATCCTAATACTTGTGTCCAGTCTTCTTTTGGGTTGCGATACCTATAATAAAGATGAGTTCAAAAAGTTAATTCAAAATGCTTATGACGAGGTACTGGCTAACACCAAAATTAAAGGGCATTTCTGTCTTTATTTGGGATCTGTAAAATTCCCTTATACAGATATTCCTCCCTCAAAGGAAGATACTAAATGGATGGGTTGGAATAAAGAGGATTTAGCAAAAACCTTACCTTTATTTGCAGAAATAGGTTTATTAACTCGTCATCCCGTTGACGGTAAAGAGGGACTTTATCATTATGATTTGACCGAGTTGGGGCAAGAATATTTATACTCTTCTTATAAAAAGTCAACAAGTGGGAGAACATATTATGATAACTCGTTTTGCTATGGCCCGATAAAAGTCATTAAAGTTACAGATGTGAGCGAAAAAACGTATGAACGAGGTTTGAGCGGTTATAATGAAACACAAGTATCTGTTTATTTTGATTATCAAGTTGTTGATACGCCTGAATGGGTAATTAATAATCAAGATAAACTTAAAGCTGTGTATGATTCTAGTTCCGTGCACTTGCAAAATGTTACTTATCCTCACATGCTACTATACATAAAAGGCAAAGATGGCAAACTATATCAAGATTCATCCGCTTATTTTCTTAAGAAACCTTAATGAAAATATTAATTAAGAATAAATGATGAAAAAAATTATTCAATTAATAGCTGTGATATTTGTAACGAGTCTTTTTTTGCGTTGTTAACAGCAGGATTACAAGCAGGTGTTACTTATATCCAATATCAGGAAAATTTAAAAAAATTAGAAGATAATTCGATTGGTGAAACAATACGCTATGAAATTAAGCGTGATGTACAGTTTGGTTTTTATAAAGTTGTGGCGGGATTCACAAATACCATAAATGAATTGCTTAAATTTGCTGATTTAACGCTGAGTCAAGCTGTCAGAACATTTATTACCAACCGAGCAAGTTTAAGCACGTTAGTTAATGGTATATTTAAAATCTCAACTGGTGCTGCAGGTGTTATGGGCATAATTAGCAGTGTGATTTCCATTACTGAAGGATGCTTCCTTTTTGCTAAAGGAATGCAAAAAAGTGGTGCGGTTGGTACAGCTTTGTGTATCGCAGGTGGTTTACAGGTTATATCGGGGATAGCTAGCTTAGCACAATCGATAGGCTTAATGTTATCTATATCTATATTCAGCGGGCCTATTGGCTTCGCGATTTTTGTGTTCATATTGGTGGCACAACTTGTCATAACTATTATCCAAAAAATATTTAAAGATGAATCAGACGATTGGGATAAAATGCAAATCTGGTTTAATAACTGCTTGTTTGGCACCAAATCATCAGATAAAGGCATCGCTTATGCTGCGACCTTTGATAGTATGGCACTGGAAATTAATGACTTTATGGCAGCTTTGATTAATCTAGATGCAGTAATACAATTACAAGAAAAACCAATTTATTACTTAGAACAAATGCGAACATATAAGGATTCTAAAGAAGCTTATGATCAAGTAGGTCAAAAAGAAAGAGCTATATATGAAGTTGCAAAATATTGTAGGGAAATTTATATCTCATTTGTTTTACCCAACTACATACCTAAACAAAGTTATTTTGAAGCCATATTAAGGTTTTTTGATAGAAATAATAAAGAAACCGTTGCTTTAAAAATTACCAAAGGTACCAAATTTCCAATCTTAGAGTTTGTCAACGATTCACCAGAAGATTTATTGATAAAACGGCAGATACCCCTAGAACCTGTTGATAAAGACGAAAAATTAATTCTAAGCAAAGTTGGACGAATTGAGTCATATAAAAAAGCAACGGATTCAAAAAATAATGAATTGAATTATTTTCAAGTTTTTTATAAAGTGGGCGAATTTTGTTATATAAGTATTGAAGAGATTTATTTACAATTAAATTATTGGCCAAAAGGTCAAACGTCGCAAAATAGTCAAAATAAAATTGTTGACAACCAACCATTGATGATTTATTACACTTATAAAAATCATCACTCTCTTGTAAACGGTTTTTAAGATATAGGAAAATATATAATGAAAAATAATGTCCAATTAACAATCCTAATACTTGTGTCCAGTCTTCTTTTTGGTTGTGATACCTATAATAAAGATGAGTTCAAAAAATCAGCTCAAAATATGTATGATGGAGTTCAAACTGACCTCAAAATCAAAGGAAATTTCTGTTTTTATTTGGGGTCGGTCAAATTCCCTTATACAGATATTCCTCTTTCAAACGAAGATTCTAAATGGGAACGTTCGAATAAAGAGGATTTAGCAAAAACCTTACCTTTATTTGCAGAAATAGGCTTATTAACTCGTCAACCCGTTGACGGTAAAGAGGGACTTTATCATTATGATTTAACAGATTTAGGACGTGAATATCAATATGAAGATATTGATCGTCGAGATGTCGAACCAATTTACGATAACTCGTTTTGCTATGGCCCGATAAAAGTCATTAAAGTAACAGATGTGAGCGAAGAAACTTATGAAAGAGGTTT
>NZ_JACFPX010000035.1:0-3076 GCF_016101765.1 Gilliamella sp. B14448G11
GTTTTAATACTGTTAAATTTTGGGAGCAGGAGTTCAATTATGATAACCAAGATATCCATAATGATATATTAAATGATTCAATTCAAATATTTAGATCACAAGGTAACAGTTATTATGATATGGGATTATGGGACGAACTCTTATCCAGTGATGAGACTTATTTTCATAAAGTCATTGCAGGAAAAAATCCTTCTTTTTGGAAAGAGGGTGATATCAAATCACTAGTGGATAAAGGCAACGAGCTCAACAATTTGTTAATTGAACATTGCCTTATTAATCCGATTATGGCTTTAGCACAATCACAGGCAATTCAACCTGAGAGTTCTGGTAAACAATTGGAAAAAATCACTAATGCACAAGGTGTACAAAAAGCGTTATCAGAAGCAGGGCACACGAATGCTAAAAGTAGAACTATTACCTTTAATATCAACACCGTTAAAATAAGTGCTTTGGAGAGTAATAAAAATGTTTCAATTACTTCGCAAACCACCATTGACGACACCAAAAAAACCACTATCACCTTAACAGTATTTTGTGATGATGATGGTTTTAAAAATATTGAAGATTATGTGAAACGGACTAACAGAGGCAATCGTGCTGTCAATGATGTGAATAAGCTGGCAACGGTAATTGATAATAATGTTGTCATAAATAATACTGACTCAAAAACAGTGAATCCTGATTTAATTACCGATGAGTTTCGTCTAACCTTACCGGAAGAGCGATATAAGCAACTTGAGGCTCAGCTCAAAACCAAACATGGTTCCAATTTTAGTGGTTTTGAGATTATTGACAGTAAAGATGGACTGATAACCGCAACATTTAAAGGTCGAGGAACACAAGAGAGTATTAATGAATTAAAAGCCTACCTGCAAAGATATGCCTCAGATACCACAAAAAATCAATTTGCATCCGTAAAAACACTAATAAATAAAATCACCAATAACCATATTGATATTACAATTCATGCTAATACTATGACCGAAGGCGCCCAAGAGGTGGGAAATGTGATTAAAGAAAGCGTACCCTCTATTACCGCTAACGAACCCTCACCCCATCTAAGTAATACGCCAGTTAATAATTCTTCCAATCCTAAATTACGAGTGGCTTATGCAGCAAGTAGTGCCTCAATTCTATTTGAATTCCTTTTATTAGCATGGCAAGCAAAATTATTGCTAGATAATAATAAAACTCTGCAAAAAACTAATTTAACAGAAGAACAGCAGTTTGAAATAAAGTGTGGATTGGCATTAGGTTTTGCTTCCATTTTGCTCAATACTTTACAGTTTATTGTTAACTCGACCGATAAGCTTGCAAAGATGGCGGGTAATGTTAGTAATAAACTAATGATACCGCTTACTAATAAAGCAGCAGTACTGTCCCAAAAAACCGTAATGAAATTACTAATTAGCTATATCAAAAACATGACGATCATGGCAAGAGCTTTGGGAGCCTTTGAAGGAATAAAAGAAATTTATTTTGGTTTGAACAAAATAAATGCAGGATTTAAAACTTCAGGAAGATGGCAATTTGCATCTGGAGCTTTTTTGCTTGTATCAATGGGCTTCGGTAGTACTGGAATTGGTATCGCATTATCGGTTGTCTGTATTGTATTATCGGTATTTTGTGCGTTTATGAGCGAACTGACCTCATTAACGTCCATGGAGCGTTGGTTTGACCGCTGCTACTTTGGTTTAAATCAGCTAACGGGCAATTTATCTCCCTATCCTTTAACCGAAGACGGCATTAAAAAGCTTATTCATGGCTTTTATGGTGCGTCTCGTGGTTACGAACTTTTTCTAACCAAAAAATCGCAAAAAAAGTTAATTATTGATTATGGCGATAAGCATGATATTTATCTGAATGTAATTTTACCTAATTATAAACCGGACAGCATCCGCTATTATGGATCATTGATTGTTGAAAAAAAAGAGAGCAGTCAAAATGAGCTAATTGGTCATAACTTGACAGGAACGACTTTTAAATCAACGACCTCTCGTGATAGTTCGGCTGGCTCGCTCTCAACGTTAGAGATGAAAGTTGATTTTACAAACCAAACAAGTCAATTATCAGCAAAAAATCAGCTGGTGACCTATAAGCTTGATGAACAAGGCTCATTGATCATCTGTCCAGTGGTCTATGTCGCTGATGACAATATTGATACAAAAATAAGTGTGCTAGGCTTTATTGAAGAGCAAAATGGCAGCGAAACACCATTTACCATTGAATTAGAAGATTACATTGACATTTGAGTAGGAACAGATAATGGCAGAATTTAAATTAGGGTATAAACATTATCCTAAAGACTTAGCAAAATTTAAACCAATAGATAAAGACGATGACTTAACCAATCTTCGTTTTGGCAATAATACCTTTATTGAAATAGGGCGTACCAGTAGCCAATTTGCTCGTACGTTAGAGATGATTGTAAAACTAACTGGATGTGGGGGATTTATTTTCGCTCTTTATGCTGGAATACAGCTTTTTCTCGATATTAATCCTTATTCTATATATAGTGATGTAGCCTTTTCTTTGGGTGTGATTATCTTTTCTTTACTTGCATTATTTTTATTTCTAATGCAATTAGCAAAAGTTATTATTTGGCCTACCGACTACCCGGTACGTTTTAACCGTAAAACCGGTAAAGTCTATGTATATGAACCAATGCTAAGTAAACGACTTTATTATTTTCCCTTAAGGGAGATAAGAAAGCTTTATAAACCTGTTATAAAAGTCTATGACTGGCAATCAATTGACGGAATGGTTTCACGTCACGGCTTCTTTCAGCAGGAGATTTTTGCGGCAGTGATCGACCGACAAACCGATACCCTAATAGATTACTTTAGTTTATGGGATAACGCCAACTATGTCCATAAAAGCGAATGGCGCTGGTTATTGTGTTATATGAATGGTATGGAAGGGATGAATTACAAAGGCAAAATTAGGGGGCGCTTTTGGCTGGGTCGATTATTTAACTGCTTTGCGCCTGAGTTTAACTGGCCAGAGGGTATTGATAAAGCCTCACGGGCAGAATCACTTGAAGAGCTTGCCAAAATAGAGCAGGAGTATGATTTAG
>NZ_JACFPX010000070.1:0-228 GCF_016101765.1 Gilliamella sp. B14448G11
GCTGGGTAATGGCACCTTGCATATCAAGTTGTTTACCCTGTGCCTTAGGCTCGGTCTGACTGGTCAGGTATAAACCTTTATTGGCGGCAATCGCCCCCCACTCATCGGTGCGCAGTTCAAATCCCTCTCCACGCTGCTCTTTGTTTTGGTCAACTAAATGCCCGATGTTAAGCTGGGTTTTACCGTATTCGGTCGCTAACTTAATGTGCTCTTGTCCGCGCTTATCAT
>NZ_JACFPX010000036.1:0-2439 GCF_016101765.1 Gilliamella sp. B14448G11
TTAATCATTAAAATAGCTAACCCAACCACATTCCATATATATAAATACAGTTTTATAATCTATCTAACTGTATATTAAAGTATTATTTGCGTCTAAGCTTAACGTCGAACATTTGCGACTGTAGCCAACTGACGCAAATATTCATTTGAATGCTAATTTTAATCGTAGCTTATGGAAAAAGATAGAAAATAGATGGGTTAACGCCTTGCAAGACGGTAAAACAGTTAAAGTTGAGATAGAGTCTATATATTAGGGTACAGATATAAGACCAACTAGGTATAGGGTATCGTATTGTGTTGATAATAAAGACTTTTCTTATATAGAATTTTATAACCAAGCGAGTAAATAAATATGATAGATGATCTTTATAATAGAATCGGGCAAATATTAGTTATGAGTTGTCCAAATGATGCGGTAAAAATAGAAACGGGTATAGAAATTGCAGATGAACATGATGCAGCTGGTTACTATTTTTATTATTTTGATAAAAAAAACAATAAAAAACACTTTTTGCCTGATCCTGATGCTACGGATGATATATTTCATACCATGCTAGAAATTAAAAAGTATTTTCTTGATAACAATCTTACTAACGGCGAGCCGATCTGGACGGGTTGTATCGTTGAGATAGATATTAAAAATTCAAAAATTAATTTTGAATTTAAGTATGAGCGGTTTATTAGTATTTTTAAAAATGATGACTAATATTAATCATTAGATAGTTAGGCTTAATCAGATAATAGCAAATCCAAACATAAGCAGTGTTATAAGTATTCTACTGTGTTATAAACTCTTATTATTTGCGTCTAAGTTGATAGCCGAACATTTACGATTGTAGCGAAATGGAGCAAATATTCATTATTGAACAAGTAGGAGGATGCATGGCAAGTTTTACAAGAATTTGGCTTAATTGCCTCTTAACTAAATAGATCATAAGAAAAAATCAACTTCCTGCCAATGAATGCTAATCTTAATCGTAGTATATGGAAAAAGCTTGAAAATGGATGGGCTAATGCTTTGCAAGAAGGTAAAACAGTTAAAGTTAAGATAGAGCCTATATAAGGGTACAGATATAAGACCAACTAAGTTTAGTGTATCATATTCAATTAATAATGGACGATTTATGCAGGAAAAATTATTAAATCAAGCAGGTGGATAAAATGAAAAAAACAGACGATCAATTAAATAATGAAATTGGGCAACTACTTTTTAAATCATCGCCTAATGGAGCAAAAAAAGTAATTGCTCAATTAGAATTTACCCCAGAAATGGATGTTTGTAGATATTTATTTGATTATTATAATCAAAATGATGAATTAAACTGGTATCTACTGGATGACGATATAACAGACCCTTTAATTGATACGGTAACAGAACTTAGACAATATTATATTGATAATAACCTAACTAATGGCTTACCTGCGTGGATAGGTTGTATTATAACTGTTGATATTGAAAATGCTAAAATTGATTTTGAATTTAAGTATGAACGATTTATTGATCTTTATAGTGAGTATGACGGTGATGATCACAAGTAATCTAACTCATTAAATAGTTAGGCTTAATCAGATAATAGCAAATCCAAATATAAGCATATTTTATGTATGTAAACACAGTGCTATTATTTATCTTACTGTATATTAGAGTCTTATTATTTGCGTCTAGGCTGATAGCCGAACATTCACGATTGTAGCGAACTGGCGCAAATATTTATTATTAAACAAGTAGAAAGATGCATGGCAAGTTTTACAAGAATTTGGCTTAATTGCATCTTAACTAAATGGATAATAATAAAAAATTAACCTCCTGCCAATGAATTCAAATCTTAATCGTGGCGAGAGGAAAACGCTAGAAAATAGATGGGCTAAAGCCTTGCGAAAAGGTAAAACAGTCAAAGTTAAGATAGAGCCTTTATATGAAAGTACAGATATAAGACCAAATAGGTTTATGGTTTCGTATTATATTGATGATAAATACTTTTCTTATATAGAATTTTATAACAAAGCGAATAAATATGATAGATGATCTTTATAATAGAATAGGGCAAATATTAGTCATTAGTTGTCCAGATGATGCGGTAAAAATAGTAACGGGTATTCAAATTTCAACAGAAAATGATGTCGCAGCGTATTTTTTTAATTATTTTGATAATAAAAACAATAAGAAAGAGTTTAAACCTGTTTCTAAAGCTAGGGATGATATATTTCAAACCATGCTAGAAATTAAAAAATATTTTATTGATAACAATCTTACTAACGGCGAGCCAATCTGGGCGGGTTGTATCGTTGAGATAGATATAAAAAATTCAAAAATTGATTTTGAATTTAAGTATGAACGATTTATTGGCCTTTTTGAAGATGATGATTAGTCTTAATCATTAAAATAGCTAACCCAACCACATTCCATATATATAAATACAGTTTTATAATCTATCTAACT
>NZ_JACFPX010000071.1:0-225 GCF_016101765.1 Gilliamella sp. B14448G11
GCCAGAGGGTATTGATAAAGCCTCACGGGCAGAATCACTTGAAGAGCTTGCCAAAATAGAGCAGGAGTATGATTTAGTCGGCAAATCTTTCCCTTATGAACAACCCTAGGAAAAAATAATATTGATATCAAAGTGAATAGATTGGTATGTCCACACTTTTTAGTACCAAAAAGATAAGGTCATCGATTTCTTTTGTATTCAATCGGTGACTGATAATTTAATGTT
>NZ_JACFPX010000072.1:0-220 GCF_016101765.1 Gilliamella sp. B14448G11
TAACCCTGCTGTTTTATGCCTGCCAGCACTTCGTCCAACTATCTCTCGATTACTGACATCAACAATCACACAAAGGTAGTGCCACCGCTCTTTAACCCTCACATAGGTTAAATCTGTCACCAATATTTTTCGTGCTTGACCTATCTCAAACTCTCGATTAAGTTCATTCCCCACACTCGATTCATTACTTTTTCCAACGTGAATACGATATTTTTTACAG
>NZ_JACFPX010000073.1:0-218 GCF_016101765.1 Gilliamella sp. B14448G11
GTTCTGGAAAACAATATGTTTCCAAAGTTGTGTTTATCCCAGCGAGATTATCTATATACGCAGTAATACGAGTGGATAGGCTACACTAATTAGTACCAATTTTATAAGGTCATTGTTATGATAAACCAACAATAAAAAAGGTAACAATAATGACAATCAATTTAACCCGAAGAGAAAAACGCAGCTTTACTAACGAGTTCAAAAAACAGATGGTAATG
>NZ_JACFPX010000037.1:0-1448 GCF_016101765.1 Gilliamella sp. B14448G11
CAAATAAAAACATAGTGTTATAGATTGTGATTTTAATGAAAAATAACCTAAAAAATCGGTAGAAATTTGACGGTCAATATTTTAATTATAAAACAGTATGTTATAATTGGGGAGTTCCCTGTATACACAGGGATAAACCGAAAATCTGATTTCGTTCATTCGCTCCCTACCAGAGTTCCCTGTATACACAGGGATAAACCGCATTAACCAGTAAAATGGGGCTATTATCTCGCGAGTTCCCTGTATACACAGGGATAAACCGATAGCACCGCTGTCGGGCTGTTGGCAAAAAACGAGTTCCCTGTATACACAGGGATAAACCGAAAAAGAAATAGCTAATAGAGATGAAATAAATGAGTTCCCTGTATGCACAGGGATAAATCGGCGATGCGTCAATATTACATAACATTTTTTCTATTCAAAAAAATCACAATTCTACATTTTATTGTTTTTTATTTTTTAATTATATGAAAAATATAAACTTATCGGTAGAATCTCGTAGAATCTAATTTTAATTTCCATAAATTTTAATTAATCAAATAAAAACATAGTGTTATAGAATGTGATTTTAATGAAAAATAACCTAAAAAATCGGTAGAAATTTGAAGGTCAATATTTTAATTATAAAACAGTATGTTATAATTGGAGTGTTCCCTGTATACACAGGGATAAACCGTTTGGCGACCGTGAACCAACTCCCCTTAAAACGTGTTCCCTGTATACACAGGGATAAACCGCATTTAATCACAGCTAATTTGCACGGGCAGAAGTGTTCCCTGTATACACAGGGATAAACCGCGTGTCGTAATTGAGTAAAGAGGAAATAAATAGTGTTCCCTGTATACACAGGGATAAACCGGATAAATCCAGTTCTGATATTCTCAGCTGTTTGTGTTCCCTGTATACACAGGGATAAACCGCCGACTGGTCACAGCGACGGATTTATCCTAGGCGTGTTCCCTGTATACACAGGGATAAACCGTATTTCCTGTCGAGTTGTAGATGAACTTGCTCGTGTTCCCTGTATACACAGGGATAAACCGTGAACCTCATCCCCAGCCGCCATTTTTGCCACGTGTTCCCTGTATACACAGGGATAAACCGCTGAATCTCCTAAGGTTCAATCTAATGGAGGAAGAGTTCCCTGTATGCACAGGGATAAACCGACAAATTGGTTAGTCGTGATGTCGTTACTGAAGAGTTCCCTGTATGCACAGGGATAAATCGGCGATGCGTCAATATTACATAACATTTTTTGTTATTCAAAAAAATCACAATTCTACATTTTATTGTTTTTTATTTTTTAATTACATGAAAAATATAAACTTATCCGTAGAATCTAATATTAATTACCATCAATTTAAATTAATCAAATAAAAACATAGTGTTATAGATTGTGATTTTAATGAAAAATAACCTAAAAAATCGGTAGAAATTTGACGGTCAAT
>NZ_JACFPX010000074.1:0-200 GCF_016101765.1 Gilliamella sp. B14448G11
TAACCCTGCTGTTTTATGCCTGCCAGCACTTCGTCCAACTATCTCTCGATTACTGACATCAACAATCACACAAAGGTAGTGCCACTGCTCTTTAACCCTCACATAGGTTAAATCTGTCACCAATATTTTTCGTGGTTGACCTATCTCAAACTCTCGATTAAGTTCATTCCCCACACTCGATTCATTACTTTTTCCAACGT
>NZ_JACFPX010000038.1:0-1388 GCF_016101765.1 Gilliamella sp. B14448G11
AAACCCAGCTTAACATCGGGCATTTAGTTGACCAAAACAAAGAGCAGCGAGGTGAGGGATTTGAACTGCGCACCGATGAGTGGGGGGCGATTGCTGCCAATAAAGGTTTATACCTGACCAGTCAGACCGAGCCTAAGGCTCAGGGTAAACAACTGGATATGCAAGCTGCCATTACTCAGCTTGAAAATGCGTTATCAATTGCCAAAGCACTGCAAAATGCAGCAACTGCCTCTGAAGCCCATGGTGCGGATACCGACAGTCAGGAGCAACTTAAAGCGACATTAACCCAGTTAGCCCAAAGTGGCATTATTGCTTATGCACAAGAGGGCATTGCTTTAACCAGTCCGGAAAACATCCAATTGTCAACTTCAAATAGCGTTTCAATGACCAGTGAAAACCAAACTGACATCAATGCATTAAAAAACATTACTGTCTCATCCGGTGAATCCATCGGTCTGTTTGCCCATAAGTCGGGAATGAAAGTCTTTGCCAACCAAGGTGATGTTGAGGTGCAGGCACAAAATGCCAACCTGAATATGGCTGCCAAGCAAGATATTAAAATAGACAGTGTCGATGGAAAATTAACGGTCACTGCAAGTGAAGATCTGAAGTTAATGTGTGGCGGTTCATACATCAAAATCAGTAGTGCAGGAATTGAACTGGGCACGGCGGATAACGTTTATATAAAAAGTAATGCATTACAAAAAATGGGACCAGCAACGAAAAATATACTTGAAATTTTATTACCTAAAGCTATCCCAAACGAATTTTCATCAAGTAAAACATATAGCTTAAAATACCTTATGGTAAATGATGAAGATCAACCATATAAAAACACAAAGTATTTAGCCTTTATGGAAGATGGTTCAGTTAAACAAGGGCAAACAGATGATAAAGGATATACGGAAAGATTTTATACAAAAAAAGAAGAAAAAATTGCGATTCGCTTATTGATAAGCAAAACAAGCAATGGCGAGTTTATCAATTAGTAAAGAATTAAGCTAAAAAATATTAACTCACTAACTTTTAGAATAATGATATAAGCTTAATCTTAAGGATGAAAATTACATGACAATATACAACATATCAACATATATTAAGACTAAAACTGATCCTAAATATATTGTTTATGAAATGGAATTATATAAAATTGATGATAAAGGTAATAAAGTTTATGCTTTAAAATCAACAGGAAAACAAAATTTGCAAGCTGATAAGAGGACATCAGTGCACTCTTCATTAGATATTTCTGACCCTGAAAATACATCTTATATCTTAGAACTCAATCTTTTTCATAAAATAGGTGGTATGTCCACACTTTTTAGTACCAAAAAGATAAGGTCATCGATTTCTTTTGTATTCAATCGGTGACTGATAATTTAATGTTG